>JBDNFN010000339.1:0-33482 GCA_041689795.1 Fuerstiella sp.
ACGCCATCGACGTCATGTCTGCATGCGTAAAAAAACTTAAAATTTATGAACGCGACGGATCGAGTTCTTCAACGCTGCGCGGTCGCGGCAATTCACGGTCGCAAAAACGCAAAATACCCGTGGACAACGCCATTCGTGGCTGGCACTTAACGGTCGCACGGGCGTTTACGGCAACAATGGCGAACAGCAAAGCCAGCTGATTTCGTTAGCCATACCTCCTGTTGTTTTTGCTGCGAACGGGCAGGACGACAATCTTGCGTCCATCCAGAACCTGGGGCGACCGCAAAATATCGGCTGTTGTTATGTACCAATCTGATTGTGGGTTACCGAGCAATTTTCATCGAGGGACTTGCATTGGAGTCCGAGCAGTTTGGTCGCACGAATTTTCTTGATCAATCCGGCTTTCACAACAACGTTTTCATGTTGCTGGATGCGACCACTGTGGGCGTTGAATTCATGTACTGATGTGTTGGATTTGCTGAATCATTTCCGATTAGCGATGTTGTATTCAAAGATGCTGAAGTGATGCATTAAATGCCGCACAACTGTCAGAATCGTGCTTAGCGGCACTTTTAGAGAGAGGACCCCCCCGCCAAAGCGTCGTTTGCTGACAACTCGTCGGAATTACTTTCGATGGCACGTTAATGAACATCTATGCATTATACAGGAGCGCATCGTGACGGTACCAGAAATGGATGTGTGGTCTCCATGCGAATCGATTTGGGGCACTGACGAAACGCCTTTCGGGCGAACAGCGATTGCGAAATACACGAATGGTATGTCGCTTTTGATTCATGAAGTCAATTGGTCGACGGATGTACCGTCAATCGTTCAGGCACGTTTGAAGCACGAAACGCTTCAGCTGTGCCGCGTTGCGCATGATCGTCTGCAGGTTCCCATCGATATTGATTTCGACCACGTCTCCGGTCGCATCGTTTGTCCACATCTGCAGCTACCGCGACTGTTAGATCGATTTTCATCAGGGTTGTCGATTGCTGAAACGCTCAGCATCGCAAAAGATCTTCTGGGTGCGCTTAAAAGTGTACACGAGCAGGGACTTATTCTTCGCTGCATTAGACCTCGCGATATTTTTCTGGAGGAAACGGACGGGACCTTGCGAGCGATCATTGGTGGTTGCCCTCCATTGATGCTGCTGAATGGATTTCGCTCGGGTCAATCCCCCAGTGAAATGCTGACGTACGCTGCTCCGGAAACCCTGGGAGCACTGGAATGTGACATCCGATCTCCAGCAGACCTGTACTCTTTGGGAATCGTCCTGTATCAGTGCCTGGCCGGCGAGCCACCGTTTAAGGGGAAAAATTCACGCGAACTTCTGTTTCATCACATGACGACGCGAGTGCCCGATCTGGCCAGCGTGCGTCCTGAGACACCTTTGGCTTTGTGCCATATTGTTCAGCGGCTTTTGCAGAAGCATCCTCGTGACAGGTATCAATCAGCCGCCGGTGTCCTGTTTGACATTCAGCAGGTTGAACTTGCATTGAACGCTGGTAACGGACAGGGGCCATCCCGTCCATTAGTTCTCGGGACGAAAGATCAACGCGAAACACTGATAGAACCAGCACATGTCGGTCGTACCGAAGATATGGCAGTTCTCGAACGAGTGCTGGGAACGGTTGTTAGCGGAGAGAGCCCGGCGGTGCTGATCACAGCTCGGTCAGGTGTTGGCAAATCGCGATTGCTGATGGAAGCATCCAGTATGGCAGTCGCTCGAGGTTTCCGCCTGCTGAAAGCTCAGGGGCAGAATCAGGTTGGGTTGAGTCCACTTGCGACGATGAAACCGGCACTACAATTGTGTGTTGATCTGGTTCGTGAGGATGCGAATCTGCGATCTGTTCTGTATCCGCGGATGAAAGAATACGCTGGCGAATTGTATGCCGTGTTGCCGGAACTTGCGGTTGAGTTAAAGCTGACCGCTCCGGATGCTCGCAACAGAGAGCTTTCTGATCGAAGAATTGCGGTCGCTTTGGCGACGTTCCTGGGTTCAATTGGCGTTGTCGGGCAGCCAGTTCTGTTGCTGCTGGATGATGCTCAATGGGCCGACGACCTGACGCTGACGATTTTGGAATGCTGGCGGTTGACCGGTCCCGAGCGCACGCTGCTGATGGTCGGCAGTCGGCCAACGGATCAGCTTGCGGACCGGTTGCGAAACAGCTTGAAATTCTGCGATGAAATCAATCTGACTCCGTTAAATCGCCAGCACACAGAACAGCTGTGTGAATCGATGGCGGGCACACTGCCACCGGAAATTCTTGACGCTGTATGGGAACTCGCCCAGGGAAATCCGTTTGCGTCCTCTGCTGTGCTGCGAGGTCTGGTTGAGGGGGGAGTGCTGACGTCGACAGGCGATGGCTGGGAAGTGGATCTGGATCAGCTTCGCAATCAGCAGATGTCTGGTGAAGCCGCTGGGATTCTAAAACAGCGGCTTGTCCGTCTACCGGCAAACTCTCGTCAATTGCTTGCAATTGGAGCCGTTCTAGGGAAGGAGTTTTCGATTGAAACGGCGGCAACGCTGGCTCAGGTTTCTTATGAAACCGCATTGGGGCAGTTGGCGGAACCGCGAGAACTCCACATGATTTGGGAGAATTCCGTCGACGGGACGTGCCTGTTTGTCCATGATCAGATTCGAGAAGCGATTCAACAGACAATGTCAGGCGAAGAACTAACCAGGATTCATCTTTCTGCTGCGGAACATCTCGTAAGGACGGCCCCGGAAAGTCATTTTGAAATTGCCTGTCACTACGATGCCGCTAACTGTCCGGCGCTAGCTTTGCCGTCGGCTGTTAAAGCCGCCGGGTCCGCTCGCCGCAGACACGCTCTGCAGATTGCGGAGCAGCAATATCTGATCGCGCTGCGGAGCTGCGTGGCTCTTGAGCAGGAACCCGACTTCGAAATCCTGAGTGGGATGGGCGGAGTGCTGATGTTGGGGGGCCGCTATCTTGAAGCTCAACCGATACTCGAAGCCGCCATTCGGTGCGCTGATTCGCCCGTTACAGAAGCTGAGATCAGCTTGAAACTTGGTGAACTTGCGTTTAAGCGAGACGACAAAGACCAAGCCGTGGAGGTCTGGGAATCAGCACTCAAAAAACTTGGCGGCCAGCTTCCAGCAAATTGGCTCATGCCGCTGTATGCGATCAAGGAAATCGGAGTCCAGGCACTGCACAGTCTGTTTTCCAGCAAGCTGGTTCGATCTCGTACAGCCGAAGCTTCGTTACGCGATCGTTTGATTTGGCGTCTTTATAGCCGACTTGCTTATGGCTATTGGTATTTGAAAGGACAGTTTCCGCTGTTGTACGTTCATCTTCGAGGAATGAATCTGGCGGAACGTTTTGAGCCCACGGCAGAACTGGCACAGGCCTATTCCGAGCATGCCCCGGCAATGAGTCTTATTCCGTTAAGTCGACGCGGTATCGCGTATGGGCGGCGTTCACTGGAAATCCGCACGGAACTGGAGGATGTCTGGGGGCAGGGGCAGTCGCTGCATTTTCTGGCAATCGCGTTGTATGCGGCAGCGAGATACGAAGAGTGTGTTGATGTTGGTCGTCGCAGCGTTCGGATTCTGGATCGCGCTGGTGACTTCTGGGAAAAACATATTGCTCAATATCAGGTTGCTGCATCGTTGTATCGCCTGGGAAGACTGACCGAAGCAGTGCAACTGGCGCGCGAAGCCTACGATTCCGGACTTGCGGTTGGCGACGATCAGGTTTGCGGAAATATTATCGAAATCTGGGCACGTGCTACGAACGGTGATCTGCCTGCCGAAGTTGTTCAGAGAGAACTTGAACGTCCGCGCGCCGACATTCAGGGGCGGGCTCACGTTCATCTTGCTCATGGCCTCCAGCTTGTTGGCGACGAACGTTTCGAAGAAGCAGTGGCAGCATTTGAAGAGGGAATTCGAATCAGCCGACAGGCTGGAATTTCGAATTGCTACACAGCGCCCCTGTTCACCTGGAAAGCAACAGCGTTGCGCAGCTTTTTGGAAATGGAATCACCTTTGACTCGGTGTCATCGCCAGCGAACGATTCGCGATCACCGTCAATCTGCTCGAAAAGCTGTCCTTGTCGCCGTCAGGTTTCGCAGCGAACTGCCGCATGCGCTGCGTGAACTGGCGTGGAGCATGATCTTTCAAAATCGTGTTCGTCGGGCGAAATGTCTTTTGCGATGGAGTGTCCGCTGTGCAGATTCGCAGGGGGCGAAGTTCGAGAGTCTGCAGAGTGAACTCGTTTTGAATCAGATACTTTCTGAACAGGGATCCATTGGGTCGCAGGAACGACTGACGGATGTTGAAGAGCGAATTCTGGCATTCCGCAACGACCAGTTACCAAAGCGGGTGCAGGTGTCGTTGTCATTGGTCGATCGCTTCGATTCACTGCTGGAATCCGGTCGCCGGATTGCATCCGCCATCACGGCCGAATCAATTTTGGAAGCGATGATGACTGCCAGTCGCCATTTGTTGCGCAGCGATTTTTGTCGTGTAGTTGCTATAGATAAAAATCGGCAGCCGACTCAATTGTCAGAATCACTGCGGCCATTTGTACTGCAGACCATGAAATCCGGAGAAGCATCGGCTGCTGAATCACCCACTGAAGAATACCGTTCTGTGTTGACTTCTCCTGTTTTCGTGCGTGGCGATGCGGTGGCCTGCCTGGTTGTAGGGAACACTGAAGTGCGTGATATGTATGGTCCAAACGAACTTCGCATCGCCAGCTATATCACCACAATTTCCGGCGCTGCCCTGGAGAACGCGGAAGGCTTTCGAAACCTTCAGAATCTGAATGAGAATCTGGAAAACATCGTTTCCGAAAGAACGGCGACGGTGGAAGCTCGATCGCAGGAGCTTCAGAAAACCGCTGACTATCTTCGTCAGACGCAAACTGCACTGGCTGCTGCCCGAGACGCCGCGGAAGTAGCAAATCAGGCGAAGACTGATTTTCTGGCTCATATGAGCCACGAAATTCGTACTCCAATTGGCGCTGTTCTGGGCTTTACCGAACTTCTGTTACACGGCCATCAGCCGCTGCACATCGAACAGCGTCAGCAGCTGGAGCGCGTTCACAGTAACGGGGCTCACCTGTTACGTTTGTTAAATGATCTGCTGGACTTATCACGAATTGAAGCCGGCGAACTGACCATTGAACGTCTGAAGTGCAATCCGTTTGATTTGCTTTCGGACATTCTGGCATCGCTGCAATCTCGGGCGATTGATAAGGGACTGAAACTTTCTTTATCAATCAGCGACCGGATTCCTCAATCGATTACGACTGATACAACACGTTTTCGTCAGGTAATTACAAACCTGGTTGGCAACGCCATCAAGTTTACCTCTGAGGGATGTGTGAATCTTGTCGTGGACGTAGATGTCGAAGAAGAGCGGCTGACCGTGCATGTTAACGACACCGGCGTCGGCATCGCGCAGTCTGCACAGGCTGATGTGTTTGAACCGTTTCACCAGGCAGACGAATCTGTGAATCGTCGTTTTGGTGGTACCGGGCTGGGACTATCCATCAGTAGAAATCTAGCCATCGCGTTGGGTGGAAATGTGACGCTGCAAAGCGAGCCCGGTCTGGGAAGTACTTTTTCTGCTTCTATCGCGACGGGTTCACTATCTGGCGTTCGTATGCTATCGATGTCGGCTGCGATGTCTGCCGTATCCGCATCGTCTGCGGATACTCTGACGTCTGTTGATCTGTCTGGCGTAAGAATTCTGATTGCAGATGACATCGATGCGAATCGTGAATTCTTTTCGCGCACGCTCCAATCAGCCGGTGCGTTGTGTCAGGTTGTGGAAGACGGACAGGAAGCCGTCGATGCGTGCCAGGCCGCTGATTTTGATATTGTTCTTATGGACATGCGGATGCCCGTTTTGGATGGCTATTCTGCGGTCAGCATGCTGCGAGATTCTGGTGCTGAAATTCCAATTGTGGCACTTACAGCCAACGGGATGACTGAGGACGAGGAACGTTGTCGAAGTGTTGGCTGTACGGGCTATCTGACAAAGCCGATCTCGATGAACGCTTTATTGCAGGGCGTCGCCGAACAGTTGGGACGCTCAACCACTCAAATGGCTCCCAAACCGCTGATGGCGACGAAGCCACAGATGGCTTCGTCGCGTGATCATGGTCGACTGGAATCGATGGATGTTATGCGGCGCATTGATTCCCATGCCACAGCTGAAATTGAAGTGCCTGATGATCCGTTTATGCGGGAAATGGCCACTATGCTGCTGCAGAAAATTGAACTGGCCATGCCGGATTTGCGCGACGCAGTGGGAACCTGTAACAACAGACTTTTAGCTGAACAGGCTCACTGGATGAAGGGAACCGGCGGTACTGTTGGTCTGCCGGTCATCAGTACAATTGGCGTCCTTCTTGAAAACGCGGTCACGTCAAATGACCTGGCGATGGCAACCACCATTGTCGTTCAGTTGCAGCAGACGGTTGAGTACTTAAACAGTCGGATATCCTTCGCGGCCGAAACACCATCAGGTTGAGAACCGACCTGAGGGGCCGATCCCGATTTACTGTCTGTTGTTCAGATCGATGAAAATCTATGTCTGTTGAATTACCCGCGGGCAACTCACTTCGCGCTCAACCCTCGCTGGTAGTGTTTTCCAATACAGCCAGTAGGCTAACAGCTCAAAGGCAGATCGCACGACGTCGTGATGTTGCTTCTTGAGCTTTGATTTCCCGAAAAAACGAAAACGTCGGGAAATCCCGAATGCTTTTTCTGCCTATGTTTTCAGGTTTGACTGTTCGGTTCATTGTTAACTGGAAAGTTTTCTAAGCTTGCCCAGATGTACGCGTCTGAGTGAAGAATTCCGGAAGAGCCTGACGTTTCTAACACTCCATGGGGCTATCGAAGGGCTGATAGGGAACGCCCCCCTATCAGGGTAGTTGGTGCGATTCTATTCTGAGCGTTGGTTCAAGCCTTATAACCAACTTCACCTCAGGACTTACCACAATGAACACGCACACGATTCCAGAGCCCCACGTAACATGGAACCAGGACTACCAGCAACGTGTTAACCCCGAACTTATGACAGGGTTGCTGAGAGCTGCAATTCCCGTGTTGGAATCCTCTGACTGGCGCATCGAAAAAGTCGAAGAGGGCTTTTGTCAATCGGTTCTTCCGCTTAACACGCCCACGACAAATCAGCATGGAACTCATCAGGCCGCATTGATTTCTCTTTCGGCTGACTACACTGGCGGACTCGCACTTGCGACGCTGCTGCGAGGTATTCCACTGGCCGGCGTGCATCGCTGTCACGACGATAATTCTGCCTCACTTTGGCTGGCGGGAATGAATGTCAAATATCGCAGTCCAAGTTCAGGCCACCTGACGGGAGTCTGCAGGATCGATGCAAAGACAGCTGATTCGATTCGCAACCGCTACTTCAGTGGGAATCGCGTGTTGGCAACGCTGGAGGTTAACTTCTATTCGAACGGAGACCTCGTGGCTGTTGCGGAGATGAAGTATTTTGCTCAGCCGACGAGTCAGCTCACGCCAGCTCCGGGAAGTCGAACTCCGTCTGCACTTTTTAGTCATAAGCTGAAGGCATCGGCCAGAATGATCGCCGGTCTGCGAGGGCAGCGTTCGGCGAATCCCAGGTTGACGACTTATTGTCCTGACGCCGATCTGGTCGCAGGACCGCACGGGCAGCTTTTGGCGGCGAGGTTGCAGAGCGTTCTTCCCCAGTTGGCCGATATGGTTTTGGCAAGGACGCAGCACATTGACGAGACTTTGAGAAGTCTTGTTGATGTGAAACAGGTAGTGCTGTTAGGAGCGGGGCTCGACATGCGTTCATTGCGACACGCGGCAGAACGGCCGGATGTTACTTTTTTTGAAGTTGACCTGCCGTCGATGATCGCCGAACGACAGCGCATTACTGCGATGTTACCGGAGGAATTTGCGGATCGCCGAGTGCTGCTGGAAGCGGATTTCCGTAGCGACAATGTGCAGTCTGTGATTGCCGAACATCCTCGATTTAATGCGGCCTTGCCAACAATGTTCATCTATGAAGGCTGCTCAATGTACTTCACAGAACAGGAAAATCGCCGCATGATGGACGTGGTACGGTCGCTGATGCAACATCCTTCCAGTTGTGTATGGAGCGACTTTGTCAGTCCGGATGTTGCCAACGGGAAAACCAATAACCGAAACATCTCTGCGTTTCTGGACGGCATGGACGAGCTGGGAGAAACATTTATCTTCGGAGTGGATGACCCGGCGTGCTGGTTGAATCAGTCAGGACTGGGACTTGTTGAAACGACTCGGTGCGGAGACTACCTTGATGAATCCGACATGGTCTTCAATACGTATTCTTTCGTCGTCGCTAAACGCTGGTAAGTGAAACAGCAGCGGTTGCTTGCCCGGGATTGCTTTTGAACGCGGCGCTCTGTGGGCGCCGCGTTTTTTTGTTGGAAAACGGTTACGGCCGAAAGGGAATTCTCTGCATAGGGGACATCCACCATGCGATCGCACGAATTAGCAGAAACCCCGGTTAAGATAGGAAAGCAAAGAAAGGTTTCCTTTTTATTAGGTCGTTTGAATTATAGGGGACGTGTTTCTTCTGTATCAGTTCTTCAGCTTATGCCGAAGTTGTTGACGTTATCCGAATAACGTCAACAACGGGCACGCACCATAATGAGCAACCGGCTGGCTTTCCGTCTGAGTTTTCTGTTTGTCCTGTTTGGCGCAACGACAATACCAGCGCAAGGGCAGGGCATCTTTGTGTCAGCAACCGGACCGGTGAACCGATCCATGGGTGGTGCGGGTACCGCCGCCCCACTTGAGTCGCTTGGATCACTGTTCTGGAATCCTGCTTCGATCTCTGCTTTGCCTGAAGACGAAGTCAGTATTGGAATGGCAGGATCGTTGCCGGTGATAAGAACGAATTCGTCAGTTCCAGGGCTCGGAGGCGGTTCGACTCAGGCTGATCCCGGCGTCACGCCATTGCTAAACGTGGGCTGGATTCATCGTCCCCAAGATTCGGACTTCACGTTCGGGTTTGGAATTTTTTCAGCGGCTGGGTTTCGTACAAACTTTCCAGCGAGTCTGACGAATCCGGTTTTCGTTCCACAGTCGAATTCTGTTGGAGTGCCGGGAGGACTTGGCCAGGTTTACACTCAGGCAGCATTCATGCAGCTGATACCGACGGTGTCGTGGCAGATGACAGATACCGTATCTGTCGGAATCGGGCCTACTATCACGTTGGGCGATGTGTCGATCGATCCACTTGTCTTCAATGCCCCTAACGATGCTGATGGCAGCGGCGCCCCTCGATACGCATCTGGTCGAGGAACCCGAGCACACTGGGGGGGCGGCGTGCAGGGAGGCGTTTATTATGAAGGCGACACCGGTTTGCATTTAGGGCTGACGGTCAAAAGTCCACAGTGGATGGAAACGTTTCACTACAACACGGTTGACGAACTGGGCCGCCCTCAATCGCAGGGCGTTAATCTGGATCTTCCCATGGTGATTTCGTTTGGTACGGCGTGGTCTGGTTTTGAGAACTTCGTGTTTTCGACTGATATTCGTTACTACGACTATGCCAATGCCGACGGGTTTGGGGCCAGCGGGTTTCGAGGGGATGGATCAGTTTCCGGTTTGGGCTGGGAAAGTATTTTTGCCGTCGCGACGGGTGTGCAGTACGCCGTCAGCGAGGATCTTTTTCTGAGAGCCGGTTACACGTTCAACGAGAATCCGATTCCTCAAAGCCAGGCATTCGTCAATGTGGGAAGCCCCTTGTACTACCAGCATGAAGTTCATCTTGGGGCGTCTTATCGACTGACAAAGAACTTGTGGCTTAACTTGGCCTACACGTATTACCTGGAAAGCGATCTGTCAGGCCCGATCGTCACTCCGGCTGGGGCAATTCCCGGGTCAAACGTGACGAGTAGCGAGACGGTGCATATTGCGGATATCGGAATCACCGTTCGTTACTAATTGGACGAATGTCAGCCCCAGTTTTCAATGTGTTTTCCATAGCAAATATTTATTGGTCGGCCGGCTGCATCGTTGTATGTGCGTCGGTAGTCGATTCCAAGATGCTGGTAAATGGTGGCGTGAATGTCCTGAGGACTTAGTTCTCCGTGAATTGGATTTTCGCCCTTTGAATTGGTGGCCCCTATAACTTTGCCCATAGGCTTACCGCCGCCGGAAACAAGAATGGACATGGCGTTGGCCCAGTGATCTCGCCCCCAGTTCATCTTGCCGCTACTGTTGCCTTTTTGAATATTGCCTTTGGGTGTGCGCCCGAATTCTCCGGTGACGACAATCATAACATCTTCGTCCATGCCGCGAGCATAAACGTCTTCGATCAGGGCGGTAACGACACGGTCGAAACGAGGCAGTCGCTGTTTCATGGCAGTCGGAAGGTCTCCGTTTACGGCATGGTCATCCCAGTTGTAGATGTCACTGTCGCCGGGAACTCCCACTGTGACGAAATTGACTCCGGCTTCTACAAGGCGTCTTGCCAGCAGGGCCTGCTGGCCCCAACCATCGCCGTATCGTGCAATCGTCGTTGTGTCTTCCAGTGTCAGGTCGAAGGCATCCCGGGCTTTTGTCCCGCTGACGATTTCAAAAGCCTGCTGCTGAAAACTATCCGCCGCCTGCAAACTTCCGGAATCCACATTGCGGCGAAATTTATCAAACTGTCCAAGCAACTGCCTGCGATCGCCCAGTCGACTGGCATCGATGGATGCTCCTGTATTAAGACCCTTGTCAACGGTTGGCGGACGATATGTGTTGCCCCAGTGACCTGTCGCTGTTGTTGGAACATAATTGTAATGCCGGGCTCCCATGCCAACGGCGACCGGCAGGCCATCATGGACCTGTCCAAACGCTCGACTCACAACAGCACCGAGTTCCGGATTTGTGGATTCGTGTCGTCCTTCGTCCCAGCCCGGATAACCACTGACCATCATCGGGATGCCATCGTTATGGCCGCTCCAATTGTGTGAACATGATCGGATCAGAGTGAACCTGTCAGCGATGGCTGCGTGCATCGGCAAATGCTCACAAATTTCGATACCACTTACGTTGGTGCTGATCGGAGAAAACGGGCCACGGATGTCCGTGACAGCGTCGGGCTTCATGTCGTAGGTTTCAAGGTGACTGGGGCCGCCCTGTTGCCACAAAAGAATGACAGACTTTTTTGTCTGAGCAGCTCGGTACTCGGAGGATTCAGCAGCCTGAGCCTGAACGCGAAGCAAATCGGCCAGCGTCATACCACCCAGTCCCAGGAAGCCCGCTTTCAGAATGCTGCGTCGATTTACCTGCGAGGAATGAGCATTAGACAGGGCAGTCAGGTCCAGCATGAGTAATGCGTTTCCGTGGAAGGGATGTTAGTGGCTTGCGAAAAATAACAATTTGTCGTCACATCGTTTGCTAACCAATGCCTGCCGACCATGTTCTTGAGGCAGGCGATCGCAATCTGGTTGCGGAGAGTTCGCGTTAGGTGGGATCGAAATCATAACGGGGTTGGCAATGATCAGAAACGTTCTTTTTAAAAAATGAACTCGGGGGTCTGTCTGATGGGGCGATTTCGACAGGGAAAGATATTTCGAGTTCAATGGAACGACATTTTTGCAGGGGTTTCCTTGTTTTTTTGCTGCATGTTGTCGTTTTTCCAATGAGTTGAGAAAACTCGTGTAACAGATTTGTCGGGGTTACGCTGAAGGGATCATACAAGGAAACAAACCACCCAATCTTGAAAGCCCGAATCAATGAAATCCTGCCAATTCACAACTGCCCTTTTCGCTCTGACATTCATCTCACTTGTTGCTAACACTTGTCAGGCTGAAAACTTTGGCTCGGGCAATGGCGGAAACCGTAGCGGTGGAAACACTCAACGATTCGGCGGCGGTTCAAGCTCTCACTCGCAAAATAACAATAGCCATCACAACACCTACCAACAGTCGACTCAGCACCACAATAATTCAAACTACAATACCCAGTATCACAACACCCATCAGCCGCCAACCCAGCACCACAACAATTGGAACTACAACACTCAGCATCACAACACCCATCAGCCGCCAACCCAGCACCACAACAATTGGAACTACAACACTCAGCATCACAACACCCACCAGCCACCAACCCAGCACCACAACAATTGGAACTACAACACTCAGCATCACAACACCCACCAGCCGCCAACTCAGCACCACAACAACTCAAATTACAACACTCAGGTGCACTGTCAGTTGAACGGATGGATCGGCTCGCATACGAATCACAATCAGCCAACAAACCAGCTTCACATGTGGGCAGCTGGCAACTGATTCGGCCGGAAAAAAACTTTATAAGACTTGATGATCGCCCCTCGAACTTGATTCGAGTGGCGTTTTTTCGTTCCTGTTCTCGCCGGATTAGTCAGATAGCGATGTTGCAGATCTTTCGGTAGCGTTCTTCTTGCAGTTGCCAGGCCGCGATTATCGAACTGGCCATTTCGTCATTTTGGTAAATTTCATTTTCCAAACGTTACTCCGAATCAGATCGCCTGACTTGTCTCACCGACACTTGTCGCAACAATCGCTGAATAAGATTAGCGGCGACAGATTTTTTTCTTACACAAAGTCAGGGGTAGAACGTGGTTCTGAAAAACGCAGTATTCGTTCTGGCGTGTTTATTTAGCAGTGCAACGATGGCGGCTGAACGTCCTAATGTGATTCTGTTTATTGCGGATGACGTAAGCTGGAACGACTATGGTTGCTACGGCAATTCGGCCGCTCGCACACCGAACATTGACGCGTTGTCAAAATACGGTGTTAGATTTGACAACGCGTTTCTGACGGCAAGCAGTTGCAGCCCGAGTCGGTCGAGCATCGTGACGGGACGTTATCCGCACAATAATGGCAAAGGGGCCGAACTGCATCAGCCGATCTCCGGTCACATCCCCTGGTTTCCTGAGAATCTTCGCGAATCCGGTTACTACACGGCCTTGTCGGGCAAACACCACATGACGTCGACGGCGCCGAAGAGTGGCCCCAGTGCACGACCGACACCCTTCGATCATGTGGATGGTGGACGCGATAACGGCAATTCCGGAGGACATGCAAACTGGCTGAATGTAACTCAGCAACGGCCGCTGAATAAACCGTTTTTTTTCTGGTTTGCAGCCTACGATGCTCACCGTGGCTGGGATGCTGACAAGCAATGGGACGAAGCCAGATACGGCCCCATGCATTCGCCGAAAGACGTTATTGTTCCGCCGTTTCTTTCGGACGATCCGGCAACTCGCGAGGACCTTGCTTCTTATTACAATGAAGTAACCCGCTTTGACTTCTACATCGGCGAAGTCATTGCCGAGTTGAAAAAACAGAACGCGTTCGACAACACACTGATATTTGTTTTGGCCGATAATGGGCGACCGTTTCCCCGAGCCAAAACTCGATTACACGATTCCGGAATGAAGACAGCGCTGGTGGCGCATTGGCCTGCTGGTATCAAGGCACTCGGGCCGAACAGTAGTCTTGTGAGCGTTATCGATTTAGCACCAACCATCCTGACACTCGCTGGCTCGAAAACACCCGACACAATGCAGGGAGTTTCGATGGTGCCTCAGTTCGCCGATTCATCCGCCAGCGTTCGTCAATACGCATTCTCTGAACATAACTGGCACGACTATGAAGCTCATGGGCGAAGCGTTCGCCACGGTGATTTTCTATTGCTGAAGAATTTTCGCACACAGCTGCCGTGGCAGGGCCCCGCTGATTCCGTCCGATCGCCGTCGCATCAAAAACTATTGGCGCTCCGCGACGCTAATAATCTGTCAGCTGCTCAGAAGGACGTCTTTCTGAATCCTCGTCCTGACGTCGAATTCTACAACGTGAAACTTGACCCGTATCAGCTGCATAACCTTGCCGGCGATTCAAAAGTTTCAACACAGCAGCAGGAACTGTCGGCTATTCTGAATCGCTGGATAGACGACACCGGCGACAGTGTGCCGGCTGCGATTAGCCCGGATACTTTTCATCGAGAGACGGGAGACGCGTTGCCAAGACAGGACGTTCTGCGAGTGAATGTGCTGACTCCCGGCGAAGATCGCAACGCCGACAGGGTAAATGCCCCGGGGCCTCGCTAATAACAATAAGATCCGTCAGTGTTGTAGTGCTTACAAAATCGGCGATCGTTTTTCGTCTGCTCTCGCTCCCAGGTTGCCGTAGCGGTGATAGTCGATGCAGACGGACTGTTCCTGCACGTACCACAGTAATTCGATTCGTCCGATGGCAACAATCGGAGTGTCGGCAATGTGCACGTAGTTGCCGATCACTGCTTGGCGAATGGCTAAGGGTACTCGGTCGGGTGATGAGTATCGAATTCGACCCACCGCACCGGATTCGATTGCTTCAATGAGTTGTTCGTCTGTTTCTTCAATAAACTCGATGTCGGCTGCCCAATCTTCCGTCAGGTCATGCAGGATCTGGAGGCACTCGTCCTGAACGCCGGGAGGTGAGCTCACAAATACGCGGCAGCCGACTGATCGTGCGGCTGCTGCTCGAGCAACAATGTCGAACCATTTATCGTGCTGACTGACGCGAACACACATCGCTGGAATCGGCAGGTAGCGGCGAATGTTATCCTGCCCGATGAGTCTGAAGTGATCATGCTGAACAAGAAATTCCGCCGCCGCCGCATTGTCAAAGTTGGTGATGGCGTTCACCAGAATGTTGGTCGATGATTGCAGTTCGCCATTCAGCGATCGCAGCCCATTCACGAGATGCTCGAGCGCTGGGTTGTTGAGTTTTGAACGTCGGGCATCGTCTGATTCAGGGCAGCTGAAATGCATCAGCTGAGCAACATAGTTTGGTCCGCCGGCTTTGATGCCCGGCCCGAATGCGCTTTTACCCATCCCGCCGAACGGCTGTCGCAATACGATGGCTCCGGTGGTGGATCGGTTCACATACAGATTTCCTGCGCGGAGGCTGGCGAGCCATTGTTCCTGTTCGCGATCGTCCAGGCTCTCAAGTCCCGATGTCAGTCCGAAACCGGATTCATTCACGATATCAATCGCTTCCGTTAGAGATCGAAACGACATCACGGCCAGAACCGGTCCGAAGAATTCCGTCATGTGAGTGTAGCTGCCGCGCTGCACATTCCACTTGATACCGGGAGAATACAAGCGTGGATTTTCATCCACGTTCTTCGGCATCAAGGCCCATGATTCGCCGGATTCCAGATCTTTCAGTCCCTTTAGCAGATCACCGGATGGCGGACTGATAATGGGGCCAAGTTTGTTTTTTGTTTCCCATGCTGAACCGATGCGGAGGCTTTCCACGGCATCGACCAGTGAATTGCGGAAGTCTTCGTCTTCAAAAACTTCCTGTTCCAAAAGCAGCAATGATGTGGCCGAGCATTTTTGTCCGCAGTGTCCGAATGCGGATTGAATCACGTGTTTGATGGCCTGATCCCGGTCCGCCATCGCAGTAACAATTGTGGCATTCTTGCCGCCGGTTTCCGCCAGTAATCGCATGTTTGGTTTAGACTGCAGCATTCGCAGAGCAGTTTCGGTTCCGCCTGTCAGAATTACAGTGTCGACGTCTGCGTGAGAGACAAGTTTTGAGCCGACAGAGCCGCCGGAACACGGCAGCAGTTGCAACGCGGTTCGGGGCACTCCTGCGCGGTAAAAGCATTCACACAATTCATGAGCGACAAGCACTGTATTCGACGCTGGTTTCAGGATAACGGTGTTACCCGCCGCCAATGCGGCAGCAATGCCGCCGCACGGAATAGCGATCGGGAAGTTCCACGGAGAAACGACCACTACGACTCCTCGTGCCGACACTATTGCGCCAGGAAGTGATTCGAAGTGTCGAGCAGTAGCGGAGTAGAATTCAACGAAGTCAACCGCTTCAGAAACTTCCGGATCACTTTCTGGAAGCGTCTTGCCACCTTCCGCAAGGGCTGCTCCCATCAGGTCGGCTCGTGCACGTCGGATTTCGACTGCAACATTTCGCAGCAATCGATGTCGGTTCTCGGCTGGCATTGATCGCCAGCCATCGGGGTCAGCTTTCGCACACAGAACAGCGGTGTTTGCTTCTTCGGCCGTTGCCTGCAGGTAGCGGCCAACGATTGTGCCGTCACGAGATGGGTCAAGGCACTTGCTGGCGGTTCGTGAGACGTCAATAAGTTGTCCTGCCACGTACAGCGGAATCTGAATGGCGTTATCGTCGCACCGATCTTTCCACTGTTTAATAATGCTTTCGGCCCACGCCGCATTTTGAACCAGACTGAAGTCTGTATCCGGTTCATTGCAGAAGTCTGTCCAATCCAGAAGCTCAATTGGTTCGCTGAATGACTCCGTGTTGCGGTCCTGTTGTCGCCGAGCTTCGCTGCTGAGTGTTTCGATGCGTTCGAATGAACTCAGAAAGCCACTTTCGAGCTTCTTCCATGCGTCCGAATTCACTGTGATATTGAAGGCGTGTCGCAGAAAGTTTTCTTCGCCCGTGTTTTCATCCAGACGTCGCACTAGGTAGCCGATGGCATGGATAAAGTCCTGTTTGCGACACGCCGGAGCGTACAGCAGCAGGTTTCGAGTTAGCTCGTGCAGAGCTCGACGTTGATGGTTGGCCATGCCTTCCAGCATCTCGAACTGAATATAGGGAAGGGCGTTTGTTTCTGTGGCCAGAACCAAAGCGTAACTGATGTCGAACAGGTTATGTGACGCAATTCCCGGACGAGCGGCCGCTATGTTTTCCGGTTGCAGTGCAAACTGCACCATGCGTTTGTAGTTGGCGTCGGTTTCTGCTTTTGACCTGAAGGGCGACTGGGGCCAGCCATGTAGAGACGCTTCCACGCGTTCCATTTCCATGTTGGCTCCTTTGACGATGCGAATCGTAATTGGCGGGCCGCCGTTTGCGACTCGCTGCTTTGCCCATTCAATAATCTTCTGTTGCCATGCAAACGAATCCGGCAGGTAGGCCTGAAGTACGATTCCCGCGGCGATGTTTTCCATCCCCGGGCGATCCAGAGTGTTCATGAAGACTTCCGCCGTTAGCGAAAGATCGCGGTACTCTTCCATGTCGAGATACACGAACTTCGTGACTTCCAGGCCGTCTGCTCGCTGAAAGGTTCCCTTAGCGGCGGCTCGATACAGATGTTCCATACGTTCGCACATCTGCCGAATGCTATGATTGCGTGACACGGGCGAAATTTGCGAATAGATTGTTGAGATCTTCACAGACATCACTTCGATTTCCGGAAGCTGCAGCGCCTGTAGATAATGTTTCAGGCGGCGACCGGCTTCTTCTTCGCCGAGAACTGCTTCTCCCAGAAGATTAACGTTCATGCGAACGCCTTCTTTCCGGCGTTCATTTAGATGCTTTCGAAGAACGTCTTCTTCCGCGGGAATTATCACGTTGGCCGTTTCGTGACGCATTTTGTCTTTGACCATCGGGATGGTCACTCCGGGAAGATAGCTGCCGAAGGACTGAAAGCCACGCAATAGAGTACGTTCAATGGGGCTGAAGAAACGTGGTATGCCCTGAACGTCCAGAATGTGCACCAGCTGTTCCGCCGCGCGCGCTGCCGTTTCAGAGCGAAAGGCCTGGTCAGTGAGGGCCGTCAGGGTGACCTTGTCGCCCGGATTCTGGATCATTCGATCCAGTTCCATTTGCTGTTTTCGCTCTTCCGGAGTCTGCAGATCGTGAGCTCGCTGCTGCAATGCTCGGGCAACCAGCAGTGATTTCTGGATTGTGGTGCTAAGAGCCGATGTTGGGTCGGCCGAAAAGTTGCCAAGAAGTGCGTCGACTGCGGAATTTGCGGTGGTCTGAGACATGTGAGCTTCAATTTGGTTTTGGGCAGAATCTAACGAGGTCGTGCCTCAGGCCATTCCAGCTGACGCTCGGAAATGGTCCGCTGTCGCTGTGGAAACTTGACTTACCAATAAGAGGTTTTCTGAAATAGTAAGTCTACTGGGCAGTATAGTACTGGCTGAAGGGGGGGCTATTCCTCTGCTGGCGTTGTTGAAAGAATCCGCCGATTAGCGCTTGGCTCTGTGGCCGGATTCAATGCCACATCCTTGTTTGTTGTGGTTTCCCAACTGTATGATGAATTTTCTGGCTATTGCCTGCCCCGCCTTAACTTCTCGCTCTGATTGGTGCCATTGTGAAGCACTTCTGTTACTGCCTGCCATTGTTGGCGATTCTACTTGTTTCTGCCAATGCAGCTGATGTTCGGTTTAACCGTGATGTTCGGCCGATTTTGTCGGCGACCTGTTCGAGGTGTCATGGTCCGGATGATGCTCATCGCGAAGCCGATCTGCGTCTTGATAACGAAGCTGGCATTCGTCAGGCGTTTGACGGCGGCTTGACAGATAGCGAAGGCTGGGCTCGAATTATTTCGCAGGATCCCGAAGTCGTCATGCCACCGCCGGATTCGCATTCCGAACTCAAGCCGAAGGAAATTGCGATTCTGAAAGCGTGGGTGGAAGCGGGGGCAGCATACGAAGGACATTGGTCCTTTATCGCACCCAGCAGCCCCGTCGTTCCATTTACTGGAGGAATTCCGGCTGGCTCAGTTGCCGATGACGGATCTTTAAAGACCTGGATCCGCAATCCGATTGACGCCTTTGTTCTGCAGAATCTGCTTGCCGAAGGCCTGAAGCCAAACTCGGACGCAGACAAAGAACGCGTGCTGCGTCGTGTGACACTGGACCTGACAGGCCTGCCTCCAACGATCGCCGAAATTGACGAATTTTTGGCAGACTCTTCAGACAACGCCTACGGAAAGGTGGTGGATCGTCTGTTGATGTCGCCGCACTTTGGCGAACGCATGGCCGTTGTGTGGATGGACGCGGCTCGTTATGGCGACACAAGTGTGTTTCATGCCGATGGTCCGCGAGATATGTGGCCGTGGCGCGACTGGGTCATCAACGCCTACAACAGCAACAAACCATTCGACCAGTTTACGCTGGAACAACTGGCAGGCGATCAGCTGCCAAACGCGACGACTCAGCAGAAGGTCGCGACGGGTTTTCTTCGTAACAACGCAACCACTGATGAAGGTGGATTGATCGAAGAAGAATATCGTGTTGAGTATGTTGTTGATCGAGTCAAAACGACTTCGACTGTGTGGATGGGGCTCAGCATGGAGTGTGCTCAATGCCACAATCACAAGTATGATCCAATTACTCAGGAAGAGTACTATCAGTTTTTTGCCT
This sequence comes from Fuerstiella sp., assembly GCA_041689795.1. Lineage (GTDB taxonomy): Bacteria > Planctomycetota > Planctomycetia > Planctomycetales > Planctomycetaceae > Fuerstiella. Next base: position 19,184 of record JBDNFN010000339.1, read on the forward strand.
ACTTTAATCAGTCGGCGGATGGAGGCCGACAGACTCGTAACGGCAACGAAGCTCCGATCGTCGACATCTTCGACGGTGCAAAAACCGTGCGGGCCGATGCATTGCAGCAGGAACTTGATTTGCTGCAGCCGCAGCTTGAAGCTCGTTCGTCTGCGGCTGAACCTGAGTTTCAGAAGTGGCTGACAGTTGCGTCTGCGGCAGCAGAAAGTCAGCCCCTGGTTCCCACCGATATGGTTGCACATATACCTCTTGACGAAGGCAAAGGTCGCAGCGTTGCGGACCTGGTTGATGCGTCACGACAAGGAAAACTGAACGGCCCTATAAAGTGGGCGGACGGCAGGTTTGGCAAAGCCTTTGAATGCGACAGCACCAACTTTGTAGACCTTGGCGAAATCGGAGACTTCGATGGAAGCCACGGTTTTTCATATGGTGCCTGGATAAAACCCCAAGGAGTAGGTGTGGGAGCGCCGTTTGCTCGAATGAATAGCGGTAACGATTATCGAGGCTATGACATTCATCTGTCGGGCGGAATTATTGAGCCGCATATCATTCACAAATGGCCGACCGATGCGATCAAAGTGCGATCGAAGGAAAAACTGAAGCCCGACACATGGCAGCACGTATTCATCACATACGATGGATCCGGAAAAGCAGCTGGCGTGAAAATTTACGTTGACGGCAAGTTGTGGGGATGGGATGTCGAGCAGGATGGGCTGGCTGGCACCATTAAATCACAGGGACCGTTTTATCTTGGTCGCCGCAACGGAGGTTCTCATTACACAGGCCTTGTCGACGACGTGCGGGTTTACGGTCGAGTTCTGGCCGAATCGGAAGTGGCGTCATTGGCTGGAAATGATGTGATTACACCGTTGCTGGCAAAAGCTGCGGCTGATCGTTCAGGGGACGAGAGCAATGTGCTGCGGACTCACTATCTGAACGTAATTGACGAACCATACAAAGCCGTGACGGGGAACATTTCGAAGTTGTCGGGGAACATTGCCGAACTTCGCAAGCCGGTCGTTAACGTGATGATCATGACTGATGTCCCAGCAATGCGTGAGACGTTTGTGTTGGCTCGCGGCGATTATGCTTCGCCTTTGAAAGATCGAGCAGTGCAGCCAAACGTGCCAGCCGCCTTGCCCGCTCTTCCAGCCGGAGTAACTTCCAATCGTTTGGGGCTGGCCACCTGGCTGATTCAGCCGAATCATCCGTTGACGTCTCGAGTTGCCGTGAATCGGTATTGGGCCATGTTGTTTGGCGAGGGCATCGTTCGATCACTGGAAGATTTTGGTGCTCAAGGCGAATGGCCGAGTAATGCCGGGTTGCTGGACTGGCTGGCGGTCGACTTTGTCGAATCCGGCTGGGATATCAAACGTTCGATCAAGCAGATGGTGATGTCGTCAACGTATCGCCAATCGTCAGCGTTGACGGCCGACAAGCTGGCAACGGATCCGGAAAACCGGTTGTTGTCACGTGGTGCTCGATTTCGTCTGCAGGCAGAATTTGTTCGCGACAATGCTTTGGCTGCCAGCGGTTTGCTTGTTCCCGAAATCGGCGGTGCCGGAGTAAAACCGTATCAGCCGGAAGGGTTGTGGAACGAAGTCAGCCTGGATGGCAATCTGCGTTTTGTGGCGGACACCGGTGATAAGCTGTATCGGCGATCGATGTACACGTATTGGAAAAGATCATCGCCGGCACCTTCGATGACAATCTTTGATGCTCCAACGCGTGAAAAGTGTTCGTTGAAAGGATCACGCACGAACACGCCGCTGCAGGCACTTGTGACGATGAACGATCCACAGTTTGTCGAAGCTGCCAGAGCACTAGCAGAATCAGCCATGCAGAATGGTGGTCAATCACTCGAACAGCAGATCGGCTTTGCTTACCGTTCCGCCGCCGGAGTGAAGCCGACATCCGGAGTTCAGGCAATATTGCAGGAAGCGTTTCATGAAGAACTGGATCGCTTCCGCGCAGATCCGGAAGCGGCGGCGAATTTTCTGGCGATCGGAGAGTCTAAACGCGACGAGTCTCTGGATGCCGCGACTCATGCTGCAATGACTGTGGTGACCAGCATGATCTTGAATCTGGATGAAACACTGACTCGCGGCTAAACATCGAATTTGTCGGCTATCTGCCGTACTCAGTTACAGGATGCTCAAATGGCTTCACCTTCAGATCTTCGTCAAGCGCTGTTGAACACTCAGGCGCTGATTTCTCGCCGCGATCTGCTGGCAAATACTGGGCGTCCTCTGGGAGCAGCGGCTCTGGCTTCTCTGCTCGGCGGCGAAACTGCGACGGCCAGGGACACTCTATCGACCGCGGTTGCTAATGGAGGCCTGCCGGACCTGCCGCATTTTGCTCAGAAGGCTAAGCGAGTTATCTACCTGTTTATGTGTGGCGGCCCGTCGCATATTGACACCTGGGATTACAAGCCGGAAGTTCGCAGTATTCACGGTCAGGAACTGCCGGAATCGATTCGTAACGGTCAACGCATCACAACGATGACTTCCGGGCAGAAAGCGTTTCCATGTGTGGCACCGATGTTTAAGTTCGGGCGTCACGGACAAAACGGAACGTGGGTTAGCGAAATTCTTCCACACACAGCCAAGCTGGTGGATGACATTACTCTGGTGAAGTCGGTTCATACGGAAGCGATTAACCACGATCCGGCGATTACGTTTATCAATACCGGCGTTCAGCAACCAGGCAAGCCCAGTATGGGAGCCTGGGTTAGCTACGGTTTGGGCAGTCCTAACCAGAATCTGCCGTCTTATGTTGTGATGATTTCGAAGGGGCCCGGACAAAAGCAGGCGCTCTATAGTCGATTGTGGGGCAGTGGTTTTTTGCCGTCGCTGCATCAGGGAGTTGCCTTGCGAGCTGGTAATAGTCCGGTGTTGTATCTGAACGATCCGGCTGGCATCGATCGTTCAACTCGCCGCCGAATGCTCGACCGGATTTCTGCAATCAATCAGGAAACGTACAGCAACTTTGGCGATCCGGAAACGCTGACACGAATTGCTCAGTACGAAATGGCGTTTCGAATGCAGACATCGGTCCCCGGGCTGATGGACATTGCATCGGAAACGGCAGAGACGAAAGCTCTGTATGGTCCGGATGTTGATACCCCGGGGTCGTTTGCACGCAACTGTGTGATTGCTCGAAAGCTGGCCGAACAGGGTGTTCCGTTTGTGCAACTGTTTCATCGGGGCTGGGATCAACACGGTAGCCTGCCGAAGCTGATTCGCGGTCAGTGCGAATCGATCGATCATCCGATTTATGGGCTGATCACCGACCTGAAACAACGTGGCATGTTTGAAGATACTCTGATCGTCTGGGGCGGCGAATTTGGTCGCACCATTTATTCTCAGGGAACGTTGACGGCCGACAATCACGGCCGCGATCACCACGGACGATGTTTCACGATGTGGATGGCCGGAGCTGGAATCAAACGCGGGTTCGAGTTCGGGAAGACTGACGACTATTGCTACAACATCGTCGAAAATCCTGTGCATATTCGAGATATGAATGCGACGATTCTGAGCCAGCTTGGGATCGATCATAACCGGCTGACGTTCCGCTATCAGGGGCTCGATCAAAAACTTACGGGTGCCGAACCAGCTGCCGTCGTGCAGGATATTCTGTCGTAATAAGTGCCTCGCCTAATTCCAGGCTGCGTCACATTGCTGGTCAGCGGATACGCAACGCATGAGCCGCAATTCTGATGTGCTGGCTTTCCTTCGAGGTTATTGGCGATGTTGGAAACATGTGTTTGGTAGTGTTATGGACTGACAATTGGCTGAGCCGACGCAAGTTCGCTTAATGTATTCGCATCTGTATCCTGCGACAGAAATCGAACAGAACCGTCGGCCATCAATACATTCGCTCCGTTTGAATGAGCATTCGAACCGTTCCGGCTGCTATGCTCTCGGCGGTATGAGCTTGTTGCATGTGTAGTGGTGTTTTACTGATATCGATATCCTGAGGTGTCGTCCAAATAATTTGAGTTGCGTGCGATTCGAACGCCATCAATGTATTAGCAGTCCCTTTTTGGATGTTTGGGATTGTTAACGAGACGCCAGCCGTACTCGGGAATATTGAGCCGGGGCCTGTAGGCACCATGTACGACGTCAGACCAAATCCTTCGGCGGTTTTTAATTCCGGCTGAGCTGGGCATTGAAGTTCCCTGACCGTCTGATATTTTAGTGATTGGTTTGTGGGGGAATCCCAGGTTTGGTTGGTGTCATACCTGTCGAACAGATGTTTTCTGTCGAGCAACGGTAGCAGGGTAACTCGCCAACTAACTGGTGGCCCCTTGATCTCCGAATTTGGCAGAGGCCCACTGGAAACCGGGAAACGACCGTGGCTTTCGTGGCTTTCGTGGCTTTCGTGGCTTTCGTGGCTTTCGTGGCTTTCGTGGCTTTCGTGGAATTCATGAAATGCCAGCCCGATTCGCTTCAGATTATTTCTGCACTGAGTCCGTCGCGCGCATCCGCGTGACTGTTCCAGCGGAGACATGAAGAAGAGCAATAGCGCAATCGATATCACCACGATCACCACAACGTGCTCAGTCGCCTTGCCGTATTGTTTCCAGATGACACCGCTGGCAAGGTCTCGTCGAGCAGTCGTAAGACCTCGGATGCACGATGATATGCAGACGGCTGCGCCGAACAAAATGTCGTAGGAGCCTCGATTGATCGCGCTTGAAATTCCGATCAACAGCACCGGAAGCAGTAGAACGGATAGTACCAGCCAAGACCGAGATGCAGCAGGGTATTGTGTTGGCCGCTGCCGCACCGCCAAAAAGATGATGGTCGTAATTATCGTCGTTAACACGCTGATGCCAATGAATGGATTCCAGGCAACGCTTAGTGTTTCCGCCAGCCTGTGATGCATAAGTTTGGCGGCTGTAACAGTGGTTTAAAAAGTCGTGGCATTATGTCTGCGAACGAGGCAACTGTCCCGCGCAGAACTGCCGGGCGCTAGCACGTTCTACATAGTACCGCTTGTTCCCTGGATTGGTCTGTGAAATCCACTGAAAACGCATTACGGAAAGTCTCTTCAGGTTTTCTGTCATGTCCGAGATCTTGGGTGAAAGAGTGGATCTGACGACAGATATTCGAATCAAAAACTAAGGGATAGATACAAACAAATTATCTCAATTGGCACCGTCGCAATTATTGCCGTTGGCTGGCCGATGTTGTTTTCTCAATGATTTCGAATCTCAGCAACCGCCAAATGACTTTGGCATTCGGCGGCCCTTTTTTGTCGCGACGTGTGCGAATTCAGTTTGTTCGATACTGGAGCCTGTTGCTTTGTGCACTGTTAGAGAGCGATGTTTGCAAAGAAGTCGTCCCAAAGTCTGCCGGGCTGTTGCAGTTCAGATTCGGCAGGTACAGTGACGGAAGTTGTACTTGCGTTGGGCGATAGGCCCGTTGGTTGAGTGATTCATGGCTGACTCCCCGTAATTGAATGAGCCGGAATGTTTGGCTTGCACTGACTTCAGCGGACAGACGCAGCCTTTGTTACACGTTGTTTGGAGATATCTTATTCCACCGTTTGGATTAGCCCACATTCACTCATAAGCTGAGCTTCAGGGTGGTCGCAAAGATCGCGTTTTGTCCGATATGCTCTGTTTCGGACGAGCCCCGAACGGACATGTGTTTTTGTGAATTGCTCTAACGGGGCAGGTGTTTCAATGGACAAAGTGGCAATTTTTGTGGACGTACAGAACGTCTACTACACCGTGAAGGAATCGCAAGGCTGTCACTTCGACTATAAGTCGTTTTGGAACCGCGTTACGGCCGGAAGAACGGTAGTCGTAGCCTTTGCGTATGCGATTGATCGCGGAGATGTCCGACAAATTCAGTTTCAGCAGATACTTGAATCAATTGGCTTTCAAGTCAAGTTAAAGCCATTCATTCAACGTCGCGATGGTTCGGCGAAAGGTGATTGGGACGTCGGAATCACTTTGGATATGATTGAATTCGGCTGCAAAGCCGATGTGGCAGTCCTTGTTTCGGGCGATGGAGACTTTGATCTTGCCGTGAAGAAACTGCGAGAAGCTCACGAGGTTGAAGTTGAGGTCTACGGGGCCAAAAAACTGACCGCAGCATCATTGATCAACGCGGCGACACGATTCGTTCCGATTGAAGGTGACCTGCTGTTGAGGTAGGTCGAGAGTGCAATATGCTGAAATTCGCATTGTCTGGATGAGTGTTAGCTGCGCAGTGTTTGAAGAACTGCAGCTGATCGAAACTTCGTAAACAAAAATTGAAGTCTCGTCGATCTATCTTCCGGTAGGTGAAGAATCACAGCATTCTGTGTCCGGCTTTGAAAGGTCGCGCATGTTAGCCATCGCATTAGGATCTGTGGTTGCGCTTAGGGCAAACCAAAGTCGGTTGCGCCGACGGATGAAATGGTTATTGATTTTTGGCGGCGCGATTTGTGTTTCCATCTATGGGTTCAGGTATTTCTGGCTTGAACATCCGATAGGATCAGGGCCAGCCGGACCAGACGTGGCAATGGCTCTGTTTGAATTACCGTGGAGCGACCAGGATGTGCTGTTGGTTGGTTTGGGAGACAGTATTACGGATGGCCTGGGTGCGATTCCGACTTCCAGGTCGTACTTTAATCGGCTTGTGCAAACAACCGATGGCGATGAGTTGCCTGGGATCTGTCTTTCAGCCGTGCTGCCGAATCTGCGGCACAACAACCTTGCTCGTAGTGGCACCACATCTCTCGAAAATCTTGAGTACCTTGTACCTGAACTCTCCATTCAGTCTGAGCAAACGTTTGGTATCGTCGTTATGACGACAGGCGGCAACGATATCATTCATGGCTATGGCCGTCAGGCTCCGAAAGAAGGAGCGATGTATGGGGCCACCCATGATAAAGCCCTGCAGTGGATTGCAAACTACCGAAAGCGATTAAAGACGACGCTGGATGAAGTCGATTCTCGATTCGCTGGCGGATGTGATATTTTTGTTGGCAATATCTACGACCCAACAGACGGAGTGGGCAATGCGGTTACCGCCGGGCTTCCTCGCTAGCCGGATGCGTTGCGAATCCATGACGACTACAATTCAATCATTGCCGAAGTCTGTGCAAAACGCGGCAACGTGCATCTTGTTGATATTCGGTCTACGTTTCTTGGCCACGGAATATATTCGCGCCAGTTCTGGAACCAACATTACCGTTCGGCGGATCCCACATATTGGTATTGGGACAACTTTGAAGATCCAAACAACCGGGGCTACGACGCGATTCGGCGGCTGTTTTTAAACGAAATAGCCAGCGTTGTTCCGCAAAGGCTGAACAAGCTGGCCAATTGAGTTTGTTGAAGGGCAGGGGCGTTATTTATTTAACGCGAACCAGTTTCATGAGTCGGCCGGATACGTTCCAGTCCTGCACGTATAGATTCCCGTCTTTATCCCAGAACGAACCGTGCGTGCCGCTGAAGATGCCTTCGACCCATTGATCCTGTGGGATTCCAAAGCTGCCTCCTTTTGCGGGGTCCGGGTTGTTGCCAAGCACTGAAATGATTGTGTTGTTCTTGTTCAGAATCACAAGCCGGCCATGCAGATCCGGCACAGAAACATAGTCGCCCTGAACAGACACGGAAGTTGGCATTCCCAGTCCGGTGATGACTTCTTCAATGTAGTTGCCATCTAGGTCATAGTGTAGCAGGCGGCCTTTGGGTTGATGGTTTCGGTCGCAGATCAAAAGGCGTGGCGGATCGTATCGAGTATCCAGAGTCATGCCGTGAGCCGTGTTGAATTGTTTCAGATCGTTACCTTTTTCGCCGAAGTGCATCAGGTACTTGCCGGTTTTGTCGAACTTGAAGATGTGATTGCTGGCATATCCGTCTGAAAGAATAATGTCGCCATTCGGAGCAACTGTGATGGCAGTTGGATTGAACTTGGTTAGTTTCAGTCCTGATTCTTCCGGGAATGGCAGTTTTAGAACGATGTCGCCGGTTTCTGCGCTGAACTTGATGCCTTCTGCGTTGGCATTGCGCGCGCCATAAATGAATTCACCCGCTTCTTCATCGCGAATCTCCATGTCATGAATGTTGGAGTATTCATCGCCCAGGAATCGGCGGACGACTTTGCCGTCCGGCGAAAATACAAACACCCCCAAGTTGGCACTCGTGTAAATGTTGCCTGATTTGTCGATAACGACGGCTCCATGAGTTGAGCCGATAACAGACTTTCCATCTTCATCCAGACCCCAGCCGGGAACGGTGTCGAAGGTCATCGACCCACAACCCATTCGCACCGGCTGAGCATTTTCTGCAGCAGAGGCCGGCAGCGAAATGCTGAGCACAAGTGCAGCCACGATTGACATCGAACAGTGATTCATAGTCTGTTTTCCCGGTTGGTAGTTGATTGACACAAAGCTGTCGGGCACGAAGATCGCGTTGCCAACGTGTAGGGCAACGCATCCGCAGAGTAGAACATTCCGGCCGTATTGCTAGTATCCGGTCGCTTGGTACATATTTTAACCGGCTGAAGCATGACACTGGTTAATCCAGTATCCGGCAGAAAAAAGTGTTGCGAAAGCTAAGGTGAGATTGAACTCGCGGATTCGGTTTCGTTAGCCGGTTCTGTCTTAGTCGCTGTGAAGAGTTCCTTCAGGCGTTGAGTATCGTGTTCGCTCCAGTCTTTTGGGGCGGTGACGGCGATCCAGGCATCAATGTAATTTGCGGGAGCGTAGTTGTGGCCGTATCCAATTGGCACGCTTGTGGCCATCGGCAGGTCGAATGCGATCTGCAGGCACGTGATGATGGGATACCATTCAAGGTGCGGCGATACGTCCGGGCCGCGTTTACCGATTAGCCATTCGGGTTTTTGAAACATCAGATCGGGCGAAAAGAAGACCATTGGATCGCTGGCATATTCAATGTAGACGCTCCGCATCGGCCCCCAGCGCTTACCATTTGCTAATGAGCTACCTTTTTGTGCGGTAAATCGCACCATAGCGCCGTCGCGAAATTCGGGCAGAAAAGCGGGAGTGCCTTCATTTCGGCCTTTGGTAATAGTTGACCACTGCGTACTTGGAAAAGGTGGTCCGCTCCAGACGGCACCGTGAATGGGGTCCTCGAAAATCGTGAACAGGTCAGCAGACACTTCCGAGCCCAATGATCCGAGACTTAGACCTTGCAGATACAACCGGGGTCGGTTGTTTTTGGGTAGTGTTTTCCAGTGGTCGTAGATTTCGTCGAACAGAATTCTAGCTGCTTCTCGTGATCTATTTGGATCGACAATAATCGTCAGCCAGCTTGGCAGATAGGAATATTGCATGCTTACAATGGCCGTGTCGCCGGCATGTAGGTACTCAAGTGGATTGACAGCGCTGGGGTCCAGCCAGCCAGTGCCAGTGGGAGTCGCCACCACAAGCAATGACCGTTCGAAACCGCCGACGCGTTTAAGTTCTTCCAGGGCAAGTCGGGCTCGCAGTCGCAGATTGGGCCGGGATCTCAAGCCAACATAGACACGCAGTGGCTGTTGAGCCTCGATGCCGCAGAAGTCTGAGAGTTGATCGCAGGTTGGACCGCCGACGACAAAGTTCTTGCCTCGCCGCCCGATCGAATCCCAGGGAATCAATGATTCCGCGCTGCCAGACGCCGAAGCCAGCGTGGGCTGTTCGACACCCTCGTCAATGAGGCCGTCGACTCGAGCAAAAAACGTATCGGCAGCACTCAGCAGTTTTTTTGCAAGCACGCCATTTACGACAAAAACAAACAGAATTCCCACCAAAATACTGCTCAGTACGTAAGAGAACCGTCGAGGCAGAAAACGGTTCAGGCGATCGGCAAAGAACGAACAGGTTTTCACCACCAGTCTGACGGTCGCAATCAGCGTTGCTCCGAAAACAAGGGCGATCAGAGCAGTTCGATACGGGTCTGCACTTTCGAGCGGTTCCATTTCCATCAGTTCGCGGATGGAATTTTGCCAGAACGTCATTTGTCTCAGGAACGCAAAAAACACCAACGCGGCGCAGACGGCCGAGATTCGTTTTGAGACGCGTTCCAGTTTCTCGCCAGGGCCCGGCAGTTCCAGAAACAGCCAAAGCCAGACCGCGAATATTCCCAGACCGTATCCTACGGCAAGGGCGAAGCCGGACAGCAAGCCCTGAACAACAAAGTGTCGGGGCAGTAGTGATGGTGTCACCGAAGCGGAAAAAAACAGAGTCGCGAAGACCAGCCCGACAAAGGAAAACGATTTCCAATACCGACCCGCCCACAGCGTCGCGTGCGTTCCAAGTGTTTTGACAGAATCCTGCATCGCGGTACTGTAGCCGATTCGCCGTCATTTGCTCATTTAGCGAATTCGATGTTCGGCAAACTTCTGATTTCTGATTAAAGCGGTCGTGGACGATCGCTGTGCTTCACCGCAAAAGCAAGCGGTGAGGTTTTTGCCTCACCGCTTGTTAATCAACACACGAGTCGAGGTCGGCATGGGTTAGTATCGTCTACCGCCACCGCCGTACCCACCGCCACGTGGTTCACGAGGCCGGGCTTCGTTAACTACGATCTGGCGACCATCAAGGTCGGAACCATTCAGAGCTTCGAGAGCTTCGATGGCTTCGTTGCCCCCGTCTCCATTTCAACGAATCCGAAGCCTTTCGATCGGCCAGTTTCCCGGTCAGAAATGATCTTCGCTGAAATTACAGTACCAAACTGAGCGAAGGCCTGTTCCAGACCTTCTGACGTGGTGCCCCAAGCGAGGCTATCTACAGAAATGTTCTTACTCATCACGTAGCTCGAGCTTCACAGCTCAAGAACCACAAATGCACTACCTTCACAGAATGGCAGAAAAAAAAACCAGCCTCGCTAACACAACCAGTTGAATTTTCAACTATGCCAGACAGCTGTCTTCAATGCCTCGTCAAACTTGCTACCGTGATTTCCCGGACTGCTCTTCTTCCGCAAAAATAGAGCAAGCAAGTTAACCGGAGATCGCCGAATACCAGACGCAAATGCACACGGTGGTCGGCTTGAATTTTGATCCAAAATTCACAACGAGCCAGCTTATAAGTTACTCTACGAATTCAAAATAGGTTTCACAATATGTACTCAGAGTGATACATAACCCGGCTGAGAAAAGTTTTGTTTTGTTCAGTTGGTAGGTTGACGAGCCAGGCGAAACGACATGCGTTCCGCTCCATTTTATTTCTTCAGCACGAAACATTTGTCCGCATGAATACTTCGAGTGATTTAGCTCAAGCTGCCGCAAACTTAGAAATCAGTGCGATCATTCAACGGCGGCGTTCAATCAAGCCGGAGCAGTTTTCGTCCAGGCCTGTGGCGGACGAAATGGTTTGGGAAATGCTTCGCAACGCCAATTGGGCGCCGACTCATGGATTGACGGAACCCTGGAGGTTTTTTGTCTACACGGCCGCGGCAAAATCTTTGCTCGGAAATACTCTGGCTGAGATCTATCAACAAATAACTTCTGCAGATGAATATAAGCCAGCGAAGGCAGACAAGTTTCGCACGAACGCTGCAAGGTCATCTCATTTGCTTGTTATTGCGATGAAGAGACAGCCTTCCGGGAAAATTCCTGAGGTGGAAGAAATCGAAGCGGTCGCCTGTGCCGTGCAGAATCTACACCTGACTGCGACGGCCTTGGGCGTGGGCGGTTACTGGTCGTCCGGAAACGCGATCTGCAGCGATGAACTTCGAGATCATTTGGGTCTCGAAGAAAAAGACCGAGTGCTGGGATTGTTCTACCTGGGTTACCCGGAATGCAACTGGCCAGCGGGAGTTCGTAAACCCGTGGAGGATAAAGTCGTCTGGCATGCTGGTGAATAGCGAGCGTGAATGCGATCCCGCTTCCCTCAATAGCCTGGTTGTGTTTTGTTCGTTTTGAATGGTCTCGCTTTCGTTTCCTCTGTCTGCCGTTGTTTGTGATTCACCATTAGTTATCGGGATTGAATAGACAAATTCAGAAGTTCGTGAACTCTATGGCAGGGAGAACCTGTTTCGGGGTATTGGGATATGTGCATTCGCCATCAAGCATTATTTGCCAAACGGTTGATCGCTGGGTTCAGCGATGCAGTTGTGTTGCGTGGTGTGGTTATGGCGGTGTTGGCGTGTATCGCTGCAGTCTGTCAGGCTCAGGGCGGCTGGCCGGGTGTTCGTGGGCCAGCATTTGATGGGCATGCAATCGACACTGATCTTCAGGATGCCTGGCCCGAAAATGGGCCACCCGTCTTATGGACGCGCAAACTGGGGCAGGGCTATTCTGCTTTTGTTGGCGAAGGAGATCGGGTCTTTACTCAGTCGCAAAACATGACTGGTCAATACCTGTATTGCCTGGAAGCTGACACTGGTGAAACAATCTGGGAGTATCGATACGATTGGCCGTACGAATCGGCAGGCGTGTATCCGGGACCAAGGTCGACGCCGACTCTGTATCAGGGCCACGTGTATTTCACATCGCCTGATGGATTGCTCGGGTGCCTCAATCAATCGAACGGTGGCCTGGTGTGGTCTGTTGATCTGCAGGCGACGTATGGGATTGAAGGTTGTGACTTTGGTTATGCGTGCTCTCCCACGTTGATTGATGAAATGGTGATCCTGCCCGTTGGGGGGCTGGACGCAGGTGTTGTGGCGTTCAAAGCCGATTCGGGCCGCGAGTTATGGCGATCCACAAGTGAACCGGCCAGCTATACGCCCGCCTATCCCATCGAAGCCGAAGGCGAACGGTTGGTGATCTGCTACATGCAAAACTGTTTACTGATTCTCGATCGCGAAACAGGCAACGTGCGGCGAACTCTGGATCTGTCGCAGGGATACGACGAACATTCGGCGTGGCCTATCTACAACGAACCATTGTTGTGGCTGTCGGCTCCGTTTCGTGCTGGGTCTTATGCTCTGGATTTGTCAGAACTGAAAGACCCGGCTAAGGAGCTCGAACGTGCATGGACGTCTAAGATGATGTCTAACGACGTTTGTTCAAGTGTGTTCGTCGCTGGCTACGTATACGGTTTTGACATCTTTGATGTGCAGTCAAAGACACATCGCCCCTCGCGAGGAATTTTTCGCTGTCTGGAATTTTCAAGCGGACTGGAAACTTGGTCGAACGGCACGGGACAGCCTCGACGAAGCAGCAACACGGAAGATTTTGTCGGCGAAATCGGGCAAAGCGGGATCATCGCAGCCGATGGGAAGTTGGTTGTTCTAAATGAACTTGGAGAATTGATTCTGCTGAAAGCTGACCCGTGTGAATGCGTTGAACTGGCCCGCTGTTCTGTTCTGAGTGGCGAACTGACATGGACTGCTCCGTGCCTCCATCGCGGTCGAGTTTACGTGAGAAACCAAAGTCAGGTTGTTTGTGTTTATATCGGCGCGGGGCATGACGCTCCTGCCCATGCAACTTTACGAACCAGCGATCTGCCGCAGCGGCAGTACTATAATCTTGCCGCAGCAATTCTGGCGGTCGAACCGGAATACGCCTTCGATATTCCTCACCGACGATGGCTGATACTTTGGTACTTCACATGTCTTGGTGGGCTACTGTTGTCCAGAATGTTGGTTGGAACGCTGCATCGCGGGGCTTCGGTTGGTGATTCGCAGTCAGCGATTGTGTTCTGCGTTGCGTTTGTGCTCGGAGCATTGGGCACAACGTTGCTGGGGCGATTGACGGGCGAGTTCGTTTTCACCTGGCCGATGTGCCTTTACGCCGCGTTGGAATTTGTCGCGAGTCCCCAATTAAACCGTGAGCGAACTTCTGCGAGAGGGCTAAAAGCTGTGCTTAAGCGCCGAGTGCCGCTTGCCGTTTTTTTGGTTGTGTGCGTGATGTACTTCCTGATATGCCGTCGCCTGAGTCTCGTATTCGAGTGGGCGTTTCTGGTGGGATTCGTGGGAGCGTTGCCGGTAGTCTGGTTCGCTCGCAGGTTTCAAAGACTTCAAGGTCGCTGGTCGAACACCCTGTCGTTCGCAAACACCCTCGTCGGGTTCTCAGCGTTCTACGGTGCCACCGTGTTGTTTTTGCATTCACGATATTAGAGACTCATTTACCTGCCGTGTCAGACTGGCACATTGAATCGATGTTGGAGCAAATTTAGATTCGCGCGGCGAATGAGTTACTGTCAAATGTTGTGTTTGACGAAAGTTGTTCAGGCGACGATTTCGGTTGGAATTGTAGTGGTGTGTGAGGGTTTGTGGTCTTCTTCCTTGAGTTGATTTTCATTGACTCCGTCGATGAATTTGATGCCTCGCAGAAGGTCCGGGATGTGGTGGTGGCCGCGGAGTTTTCGCCAACCTTTCTCCGCACTCTGAGCCAGCTTGAAC
>JBDNFN010000340.1:0-9508 GCA_041689795.1 Fuerstiella sp.
CCCCCCCCCCCCCCCCGGCAACGGTAATGGCACCTTCGCTGCGTGCACCGTTTATGATCGAACGAAACAGGGCAAACTGTTCCTTCGAAACGTCCTGAAGATCGTGAGTCAGAGCCGCATCAAACTTAATGTAGTCGCATTGAGCGCAGGTTACTTCGGGAATTCGGGCCTGCCCGACTCCGAAATCATCAAAGGCAAGTCGAACACCAAATTTTTGTTATGCGGCTCAAAGATGACGCACCTGACCTTGTTCGATTACAGACTGCTCGTGAATTTCCAGAACCAGTGGACGGTTTGGATATGTTTCGTGCAACTGACGCATGTGCGGCACAACAAGTTCCAGCAGTAATTCGCTGCGATGTGAGTTAAGAAATAACGGAAGCTTACGTGGAAGACAGATGCTGTATTTAAAGCCCATTTCCCGGCATAGCATCAACAGTTCGACTTCGCGCCCGGCGGCTTGAAACATCAGGCTGGGATTTGAGACACTGGACACTTCGCTTCGGGCCAGAAATTAGTAGCCAGAGATATCGCGGTCGGCGATGTAGTGGATCGGTTGAAACAGGCCCTCAACGCTCGGCGTGGAAATAGCTCATTGAATCCATTAGCTGACTTTCGGGCAGCCTCCAACTTGATGAACTGCGTCTTCAGAAACGGCTGATCCATCGAGTTGCGATGGCCGGCAGTTCTTGAATCAACTCGCAGATGCAGGTCACTGACTTCAATCCAGTCGCCTTCAGACAGTAAAGTGTCTTCAGAAATCCTACGTCCGTTCACGTACGTCTCATTGGTGCTTCCAAGGTCGCGCACGGACAGCAGCCCTGCTGTTTCAATCAGTTCAGCGTGTCGTGCGCTGACAACCGACGAGATCAGGGACAGTTCAACATCGGGTGGCCTACCAATGCGAACCGGAACACTGGAAAGTTCCATCGTCTCAGCCGTCGCTTCTTTTTCATTGCTTCCGGTCATTGTCCACGCGATCTGCGGTTGAGTACTGGTTATTAGGCTGGTGGTCATTGGTGTCTCAATTTGAACAGTCGTCCGTTCGTCACAGTTTTCAGGCCTGCATCTGAAATCAGGGTTTCCACGTTGGCAAAAATCTAAGTCAAAGCCTAGCGCGCTGCATCTTTCCTAAAACAAAAACATCCGACTTCTCAACTCAACAGATAGATCCATTACACCATTGTCTTAATAATTTCCGCACTTACCCTCACTTCAGTCTGCGGCATGACCGGAAACAGCCGCAAAGCAAAGTCTGCCGATTCGTCCGCCTGCGGAACGCCGAAGCAGTGCTGAGGCGCCACCCGAAACCGATTGTTACGGTTATTCCGGATTTTCATTGTGAACCGTCTGTAACGATTCTGACGAATAATGATAGCAGCGTACTGGTCGGGGGGCTCGGTACGCGGATTGGTTACCCCGTGTCAAAAATTGTCGTGGCGTCAACGGCCGCGCAATGGTGACGGCGTAATGCAGTCACCTTTCACGAATCGTGTCCCCGATCATGAACGAATTTCAGGGCGGTACGATGAGCAGACGAGCATCTTCTGCAGCGGCATTGCGAACAGCCATTGGTGCAATCACGGGGACGATCGCGTTTTATGCGATCGCACCACGGCTGCCGTCCGTCGGCGACTTTGTGAACCGATATTTCTGCAGCCATCCACTCGAATATATCAGCACGTGTATGTTCTTTACGGGAATGACCATTCTGATGCAGAAATTTCTGCATGTCAGAAGCGAACGACGAATCCTTGTGAAGTCTTATGCCGCAGTTGCAGGTGGCCTGATGCAGGACATCGGAGCTTCGTCACGCGAAGCAGTGTTAACTAACTGGTGCCAACAACTGCCAGCCGCTTTAAAAACAACTCAGTTGTATCAGCGAAGCACGGCAACACTAGACTATTTACGTGGCTCTGGCCGAAACGGGGTGGAAGAACACCTGCGCTATATCGCAGAACTTGCCAGCGAACGACTGCATCAAACTTATGCAACAATTCGTACCATAACGTGGGCCATTCCGATTCTGGGTTTTCTCGGAACCGTTATCGGTATCACAATGGCGATCGCCAATGTAACGCCTGAGCAGCTTGACTCATCACTTGTCGAAGTCACGGGTGGACTGGCTGTCGCATTCGACACTACGGCTTTGGCATTGGGTATGTCAATTGTGCTTGTGTTTGCATCATTTATTGTTGAACGCAGCGAGCAGCAGGTATTGAATGAAGTCGAACAGTTTGGCATTGAATGTATTCTGCCTTGGTTTGGCGCTGATACTACCGTCGGTGGAATCCAGGCTGGCAGCTCAGGCCAGATGTCGGCTCAGCTGATGGAATACCAATCCAGCCTTTGGGCCGACCAGCTGGCGGCCGTTCGCGAAACATGGAGCGACGTTCTTCAGAAACACGCTCACCAGCTAACCACGTCGCTTGAAGAAGAAGTGCAGCGTACTCTGACGCTGCACCGCTCAAATTCGTCTGATGCCCGCGATGCCTATACGGCCGCTCTTCAGAACTCGTCTCAGGCTGTTGTCGATCAAACGGATGGCATTCTTGCTTCTTTCGAAGACCGAATTACGTCGTGGCAGGCCGCGCTGTTGCAAAGCAGTCAGGCGTCTACAGAACAAAGCGAAGCTCTGCACCAGCTTGGCGCCGTGCTGCTGCGAATGACGGAATCTGAAGAACGTCTGGCGAAACTGCAGCAGCAGCTCAACGAAAATCTTCACAGCCTGCAACTGGTCAACACCATGGAACAATCAGCCAACAGTCTTACGGCCGCTGTGCACATTCTGACCGCTCGTACATCTCGTCGAGCAGCATAAGACAACGGACTGCCCGCATAGTGCTTAACTTCTGAAGGATGCTGAATCACGGCCATGGCTCGTCAAAGAACGCAAACTGCAATCTCACTGTTTCCTTTTCTTGCAGTACTTGTCTGCACGATGGGTGCGCTGATTTTGTTATTGCTGGTGACGACTCGCCGAATTCGCCACGATCAGCAGGTTGTAGCCGACGTTGCTCAGCCCGCTGATATTGCGACCCAACCGGCGGTGGCATCAGTCGTTGAAGCATCTTCAGAATCCCAGCACGCACACCATCGCCTGGTTCAGGACATAGCCGCAAATTTTCTTGAAGAAAGGTGGCCAAAGTCTGCCGAAGCAGATTCTGCAAAAGTGCCCAGGCTTAAGCTGCAGCTTCCCGAGGTCAATCCATTTGCGGCGACGAATGATACTCGTCAGGATGAAACACCAGCCCCCGCTTCAATATTTGACCTGCAATCCGATGTCGATCGGCTGCAGGCTGAACTGATCAAAGAAACGCGGCGACACGGAGAACTACTCGCGGAAATCGAGCGAGCCAGACTGAAGATGGAAGCAACTGAAGGTGAAGAAGTATCGGGCCGCGAGATGCAGGAACTGGCGGCCCTGCGACGGCAGCAAGCAGAACTGGCCGGCGAACTAAAATTGCGGGCCGAGCACTTGCACGCGCTTCAGCAGGAACTGGAAGTTGCCTCAAAGGCAATGGAAGACGGCGAGCAGGTTTTAAAGCGCCGTGAGTCGGCTTTGATCAGCCTGCGGAAACTGGCTATGGAATCACAGCAACAGTCTGCAGCCGGAATAGATAAAACAGTCGTCGAGTTCACGAATGCCACTGGCACGCAACGAGCTCCGGTGATTGTTAACGTAACGGGTGATGGCTACGAATTGCTGCCCTCAGGAATCAAAATCACCAAGGGCGATATGGAAGGTTTTCCAGGCAATGACAATCCATTGCTGTCTGGGGTATTGGCCGTTCATCATCATCGCCACGCGGCCACGCTGTCAGTGAAACCTTATGTGCTGTTGGTTGTCCGGCCAGATGGAAGCCTGCCTTTCTATACTGCTCAACGAACATTCACGGACGCCGATATCCACTTCGGCTACGAACTACTTGATCAGAACAAACAGATTGACGCTGGACGAAGAGACTCAGCGGAAGTTGCCGCCGTGCGAGATTCACTAATTGCCGCATTGAATCGTCGCACTAATCTATATGGTGGACTGATGGCAGACGTGCGAGAACTTTTGCAGCAACAGGAACAAACTCAGTCCAGACAGACGCGCCAGGCTCGAGTTATGCCAGACGGTCGCATTGTCATGCCGGGAGAAGACGGTGACGGTTTTGATGGTCGCTTTTATGCCGGCGGCGAATCGAAGCCACAGCGAATCGCCTTGATGCCTAAGCGTTCGCCGTTTGCTGAACAGTCGGCAGAGCCCGCTCGTCCGCCTGCCGCAACAGACTCGCAGGAAACAACATCAATCGAGGCCGAAAACAGGCAAACCACGGCAGAGTGGCTAAAACTGATCGATGAAGCTCGCAGTGGCAACGTCCGCGTCGAACAGACCGCAGAGGAACCCACAACAACCGGGAATTCATTTGCAAACGATGGTGAAATTGCTAATGCAACGGCAGTCGCGACGCCGACCGATGACGTGGATGAACCGTCAATGGGGAATCGTAACGCAGGAAACACGTTCACTCGTCCTGCGGCCATTTCCGGCAACATGGGTGTCGGTGGAGATGTCGGTAGAGACACATTCGGCGGCAGCGAAACATCTGGTCATGTCACTGGTGTTGATGCTCCGAGCATGCTGACTGGCCCGCTCAGAGATTCACAGCGTACAGGAAAACCTGAGTCCCCAAACACACTATTTTCAACACCGGTTCCCGTTACAGGCAGCAAGGAAACTGGCGAAGAAGCCGCAGCAGAAAGATTCAACCCCGCATGGTTGAATAATACTGACCCCGCCGCAGCTTCAAGCCCACAAACTCTTGCTGGCGACGATTCTCAAGCAACTAATGACTGGCCGAGTTCGAGCGACGCATCGTCCGAACAGGCATCCCGCACGGTCAATTCACCTGAGAATTCGTCGAGTTTCAACTTCACGGACGAGTCTGCGGCGACCGCATTCGCCGCGCCGTCCGCTGAAGTTGCCGTGCCTCAAACGACCGACCGTCCCACCGAAGGAACTGTGGGGGCTGTTGGCCTTGGTACGCCGTTTGGAGCTGATCAGGATGGGCAGCTCACCGGTGCTGCTCCGGCGTCTGACTCCCAGCTGATGTTGCAGAAGTTTCTGCAACAACTAGAACACGAAAAACAGAATCCGGAAGCCGACCCCTTTCTTCTGGCACTGCTAAAGAAGGGACAGCATTCTGAGGATGGCAGGTTGGAAGGTCGTTACCCTGTGGACGTGTTGATCGATCAAAACCAATTAACGATCGGCAACTACCGCCCCATCGACATCACCGGCTGGGACGACCAGCAGATACTCGCCGCGACGCTGGAAGGTCTTGCGGCTGAAATGGACCAACAGAAACCTCGCAACACCAGATATGCTTTGCCAATGGTGGACTTCAAGGTTGGTCGAGATGCCTGGACCAGACAAAATCGGCTGGCAAAACAGCTGGACGAAATGGACGTGCCCACACGTTCTGTACAAAACACAATTGGAAACGAAGCCGCTCGACCGCAATCACTCACACCACCGCCGAGCGGTGAATCAGTGCCAGCCACTGGATTCAATCTTCAGCCACCGACACGAGAACCGGCTGAACCAATCGAAGTTACGGCACCTCAGCGGAGAATGTCCATATGAGTCGTCGCAAATCCACTGGCGATCAGGAATTCGGCTCGGATTCATTCCTTGACATCATCGCAAACATTGTCGGCATTCTGATCATTCTGATCGTGGTTGTCGGCGTAAAGGTTGCTCGCCAGCCTGCGCTGCTTTCTGACATTGCATCGTCTTTGCAGCCGGCGGCGGAACTGGCCGACAGCGACAGAAAATGGGATAAAGATCTTGAACTTGATATCCCTGAGGTTGAGCCCATCATTCGCAATTCTGGGACATTCATCGCAGCCGATCCATTCTCAGAATCTGTGGCGACCAGCAATCCGGATGAATTGCAGTCTTCACGGAATACTGGTGAAGGAAATCCGGATGCTGATCTCGCCGATTTCCGTTCGCTGGACGCGGCACTGAATTCGCTGAAGGAGCCCAGCGTTGACGGACTCACCGGAAACGAAACTTCGGAAGCAGAGCATTTGACTCGGCAGATTGACGCCCTGACGCTGGAGCTGAATCAGGTAAAAGAACGCGTTGCAACGACGGAACAGGAACTGCTGGATCTTCTGACCCGGCTTCAGAATCTTGACGCCTATGCGAAGCTAGCAGAAGTTCGATCCGAAAAGATCGAAGAAGAACAAAAGCGGCTTGATCAACGCGTTCTGGTACTTCAGGAAGATTTGCTAAACAAAGACAAAACCGCGACGTCAATTCAGGCAACACTGACGTCATTGACCGACCGACAGGGATATGTTTGCGACGCATTGGCTCAGGTTGCTGAGGAAACTCGACAGCTAAGCGAAGTGCTTGAAGAATCGGACGCCGCCGAGCCAACCGGTGAGCGCCTCAACCACCGACTGTCTCCGGTGAGTCAGTCGGTGCAGGAAGGCGAACTGCACTTTCGAATGCAGGGCGGACGTATCGCTCATATTCCATTGGAAGCTTTGCTGGACCGACTGAAAAGTCAGGTTTCTGCTCGACGCAGTGTTGTGATGAAGTTTCATCGTTACGAAGGCATGGTTGGCCCGGAAGGCGGCTTCCATATGCAGTATACGGTGCAGCGAGACACGATGTCTCCGTTGCAGGCACTACAACATGGCCAAAGTGGCTTTCGCATCAGTGTTTCGCGGTGGTCAATACTTCCAGCAGACACGCTGGCGGCAGAGCCGATTGATGCCGCCTTGAGAATTGGAAGTCGCTTCCGTCAGATACTGGAGGCGACCGAACCGGATACCGTCGTCACAATCTGGCTGTATCCGAACGACTTCCAGTACTTTCATCAGGTTCGTGAGCTAGCTCACCGGCTTAACCTGCGCGTCGCCGCGAGGCCGTTGCCTGACGGCGTCCAAATAGCGGGCTCCCCCAACGGCAGCCGTTCTTCATCGCAATAAACTGCCGGCACACTTCTTTCAGCAACCGCCCTTCGCCCCCGCGCGTTTTACAGGCTGACAGCACCAGTGGCTAAGTCCAGTAACTGCTGCAAGTTGATTAGCTTCCGCAGTCTAACTGCCCTTCGATGACACATTTCAGTGAACGATGCGTGGTTCTGTGAGTCTCTGGAAACCACAATGTCGGGTGCAAAGGCGACTTATTCGAAACGATCCGCCTCGAACTTATCATTGATTCAGTTCTTGCGAACATCCAGGCACAGCAGCCAGTCTTCGCTTCTTAGATAGAGCTGTCCGTTCGAAAGCACAGGAGCCGTCCAGGCGGGATAATGAATCTCGTCGAAGGACGTCCGGCAGTCTTCAACAAACTTCTCCGGATCAACGTGAACCACGGCTAGGGTTCCGCGTTCACCAAGCACAATAAAGCGGTCTCCAACGCGGGTCAAAGAGCCCCGTCCAAAATACGGAAACGGCACAGGCTTGCCTGTTTTCACGTTAACGATTTTTCCCGTCGTACGGTCGCGGGCAAAGTCAGTCAACGGACCGTTGGTCCCAACGCTTTGCCATATGACTTTGCCATCCGATACGCGAATACAACGTAGTTCGCCATCATTTTCGTTACGTCCACTGAATCCGTAGATGTGACCATCAACATGAATTGGCGTAGACCAGTGAGCCAGCATGTTGTCCGCATTCTTCCAGACTTCCGAATACGACTTTCCATCTTCATTCACCTTCAGCAGAGCGGATCCAAGACGGTAGGCGGCAGATAAAAAGATCTGATCACCTATCACGACCGGCCGAGCGGCATTCACTGATTCGTGAACCTTCGGTCGAAACCAATACTGAAAATTCATCTCACCCGTCTGCGGATCAAGCGAGACCAATCCCTGACGAACCAGACACAGCAAGTGCCGCTTGTTGTGAATCTCTGCAATTACGGGCGACGAGTAACTGATCACCATTTCGCTTCCATCCCAGGTGTGGGGCTTGCCACTGTTTGAATCCGTCACGCCATCCCAGGTCATCTGCCCAACGGCCTTCCAAATCACAGTGCCATCCACCTTATTGAAAGCCACAATGCCGGAATCCGGCTGGCCTCCGACGGGAACAATCAGCCGGTCACCGTCCAGAAGAGGTGAACTGCCTACTCCGAAAAACCAATCCGGAAGTTCAAATTCAGTTTTCAGGTCATGTTGCCAAGTGACCTTGCCGGACTGCATATCGGTGCAGCACAGCATGCCCTCAGCACCCAGCGTGTAACAACGTTCGCCCTCCAGCACCGGAGAACAGCGAGGTCCATTGTTGTAGCCATACGGATCGGAAAATGAACTGTCGTATTTGTGTTCCCAGATGACTTCGCCCGTTGTCGTTGACCGACACGAAATAATTTCGGTGTCGCCCAGACGATGATGCAGCACAAGTCGCTCACCCATCACTGATGGCGCACTATAGCCAGTGCCGACCGGTTGCTTCCAAAGCACCGTCGGACCGGATTCGGGCCACTTTAACAATACGTCCAGTTCACTGGACGTGCCGTCGTGGCGAGGACCGAGAAACCACGGCCAGTCCTCAGCGATTACACCGGAGAACGTGAGTGGAAGAACAGCGGCAATGCACAAAACGTGTCGTCGTAAGGCGACTTTCATGGGGCGATCTTGGCGGGCTAAGGGAAGCATGGAAGGGCCGTTTGTTATCTCATCAACGGACGGACTAGCAGCTAGTATCGCGACGAAACGCTCTGTTGTACAGCGCTCAGCCAAAAGGCTGATCACCCGGTGCGTTCAATAATTCCTGCCACATACATCTCAGCTCAAGTGCGTTGTACAGCATAGATGTAAAACGTCAGGTTTGTTGTCTCCATCGCGTCGCGGTCGTCAGAACCTACGCGGGTTTCGGGGTGGCGACGCG
Organism: Fuerstiella sp.; assembly: GCA_041689795.1. Classification (GTDB taxonomy): domain Bacteria; phylum Planctomycetota; class Planctomycetia; order Planctomycetales; family Planctomycetaceae; genus Fuerstiella. Next base: position 8,905 of record JBDNFN010000340.1, read on the forward strand.
GCGTCATTTCGCCACAAGAAGCTCAGTAACCAATAGGAAATGGTCCGAACCGCCTCGACGCACGACATTGGAATCTGCCGTACAAAAATGGGCAGAGTGAAAAATGTAATCAATTCGTAATTGCAGCGGGAATGGCTTTGTTGGCCAACGCCATGTCGGCGACAGTTCCGGTTTGTCGTGCACTGCTGCATAGCTATCGGTAAACCCGCGTCTGACCAAATCCTGCGGTGCCCGAAACGACGCAAGACTATTGAAGTCGCCGACAATCAGCGTTCACGACATTCATGATGTCTGCCACTTCGGCGACATGCTTTTCCTCTGTTTTGGAAATTGCCCCCATCACTTCTGTGAAGGTTGAGTCGCGCCGAGCACCAAACGGTGTCAGGTGAACGTTGATAATTCTCAGGTCGGTACCGTCGTGACGGAACGTTGCAGCGTAGAACCCAAACAAGCCTGCAGCGGGGGTGGCGTGCTCCCCGAATTCGGTACCAGTTAGAATGAGAGTCTTCAGAGCCCAATTCCGGGCGAGGAGATTTTGATGAGTAATTCGAAGCGAAAACGTCGCAGTCCTGAGCAAGTCGTGAAAGCCCTAGCGGAAGGTGAG
>JBDNFN010000341.1:0-5248 GCA_041689795.1 Fuerstiella sp.
AGCACAGCTTGTTCTGCAATCAGCCGTTCGGCGCGACTCAATTCTTCAAAATTCATCGGGAGGACTCCATGGCAAAAAAATACGAAGACACCACAGTAACCCATCTTCTCTATTCGCGCAATCGTCTATGAGCGCACCCCATCTATCCCACGTTTCTGGTGTAGAAATTTGGCCGCGTTAAATTTGGTTACTCTTCCGTCGCGTGCATGCCGCGAGTAATCTTCCGACATGGAAAACGTCATTCAAAAAAAGACAGCGTGCCCCAGAGACTGCCCGGATGCCTGCGGGCTGATTGCGACCATTGAAAACGGTCGCGTGGTGCGATTGCAGGGAGATCCTGATCACCCGGTAACCCAGGGTTTTATCTGTCATCGTACAAGCCGATTTCCGGATCGTCAGAATTCTGCCACGCGACTGACAAAGCCGCTTCTGCGCCGCAGCAAAGGAGCCGACTTTGAAGAAATCGGTTGGGACGCCGCCCTTGATCTGCTCGCAGAAAAGATGCAGACTTTTCAAAATGAATCCGGAGCCGAATCGATTCTGCAATATCGATGCGGTGGATCGCTGGGGATGATGAAACACGTCGGCGATTATTTTTTTCAGAAGTTCGGGCCCGTCACAGTAAAAAGTGGTGACGTGTGTTCCGGGGCTGGAGAAGTGGCTCAGCTAAAAGACTTTGGCGAATTTGACAGCAACGACTACTTTGACTTTCATAATTCCAAAACAATTTTCCTGTGGGGTAAAAACATCTTCATCAGCAGCGTGCATTTGATACCGGAATTAAAGAAAGCTCGAGCCAATGGTGCTCGAATTGTGCTGATAGATCCGGTGCACCACAAAACAGCATCGATCGCCGATGTGTATATCCAACCTCGGCCAGGTTCGGATACTGCGATCGTAATGGGAATCGCACGTTGGATGTTTGACAACAACTGCATGGACCCATTGGCTGCAGACTACTGTGACCACATGGAAGAATTCGAAGCACTCACGCGGTCGAAGTCTGTGGGTGAATGGGCGGCCATTGCTGACATTTCTGTGGAGGAACTGACAGAACTGGCTGTTGCTTATGCCAATGCACCAACCTGTAGCATGATCGGCTGGGGCCTGCAGCGCCGCCGTCACGGAGCTGCCACAATCCGCGCAATTGATGCTCTGGCAGCGGTGTCCGGTAATCTTGGAATCGCGGGCGGCGGAGCATCGTTCTACTTTGTGCGTCGCGGTGCGTTTGACTTCAGCTTTGCAGACCCGGCAGCGACGTCTCGAACGATTCCCGAGCCACTTTTTGGCGCTGGGATTCTGGCAGCGACCGCTCCCGTGCTCCGCATGGTATTTGTTTGGGGAGCTAACCCCGTTGCAATGCTGCCCGATTCTGAAACGGTGGCAGAAGCTCTGCGGACTCGGGAATTCACCGTGGTGGTTGATCCCTTTCTAACTGATTCAGCCAAGTGCGCGGACCTTGTGCTTCCGACGACCACGTTTCTTGAAGAAGACGATTTCATCGGATCGTACGGTCACCATTATCTTGCAGAAGTTAATCCTGTTGTTAATCCGTCAGACGGTGTTCTAAGCGATCACGAAATATTTCGAGCACTGTCGCGCCGCCTGGGAATCGACGAAGGCTTCGACGTGGATGCCGGTGTCTGGAAGCAGCGTCTGTTGAAGAAGCTGAACGTCGCCGGAATTACGAAGGACGATTTCAGCAAAGGATTCGTGAAAAACCCGTTTTCCTCCAGCGTGCTGTTTGCTGATCGGAAGTTCAAAACTGAGTCCGGAAAAGTGAACTTGATTCATGAACTGGATCCGCAACTGTTAACAATTCCACAAACGATCGAATTGCATGTGACTGCGTTGTCGTCAGCAAGATCGCAGGCTTCCCAATGGCCTGAGGAAACTCAGAATGGCCCCGCCGATGCGGTCGTGCATCCATCTGCCGCCCCGAATCATCGAGATCGCGATGTGGTGACAATCACGACAGAACGCGGAACGATGCAGGTCCGCCTGCGATTCTGCCAGGATCAGCGGCCTGACGTACTGTTGATGGACAAAGGCGGATGGCACACTTCAGGCCGCAGCGCGAATTCTTTGATTCGCGGGGAACTCACGGATGACGGCGAGTGTGCCGTGTACTACGACACCACGGCCGTGATTTCATAGCGATCGGGAAGCCATGAAATTCAAATTTGGCTGAAAAAACAAATCCCGGCCAGTAAGCTAGCAGCAGGCTTGCAGGCAATGCACTGCTCGCCAAGATTAACCAGAACACTAATCTTTCTTATTTTAACCGTGTTCCGTGAATGAACCGAAGGATCTATTCCCACAAGCCTCGCTCATCGTTACAAGCGGCCACGCGAATCTTCGACGGCTTTTTTTCGGCTTATTGAAGACTGTTTTGGGACGCTGGGCAGCTAGTTTCGGTTAGCTGGTTTAGCCGACTAGAACGGTTGATTGGCTGGTGTGATGCACTTCGGGCAAACACGTATTTACGTCAAGCATTCGTCGATCAATGAAGCAACGAGCCGCCCTGTGTGATGGCTCACAATCCGATCAGACGAAACACGGACGTTTGAATGCAGCTTACGAAACTTATGCCGCCCGCAGTGGAAAGCCCGTCTCCACAGCGTGTTACCAGCCTGAAACTTCACAGCAGTGACAATCTGTTTTCGTGGGATCAGAGAATTGATTACCTGAAGCAGTTCGGAAGTCATTCGCAGCACTTCACAGCTTTACAGCCTGGCATGCAGTATTTCGACGTGCCAGGAATCGGCTATCAGGCATTCATGCAGAAGTGGGGACGCAGCATGGTGTTGGGTGACCCCGTGGCGGCTCCCGAAGACCATACACAGTTTCTGGGTGAATTTCTTGAAAAACATCGAAGCGCGTCGTTCATACAGATGTCTGAAGACAACGCACGTTACCTGCATCAGGATCACGGCTACTATGGAACGCAGTTCGGCAAGGAATTGAAAGTTCCATTGTCCGACTGGTCGATTTCCGGCAAAAGCAAAAAGTGCATTCGCAAGGCCGTTAATCAAGCGAGTGAACAGGGCATCACTGTTGTGGAAAGCGAGACGGAACTTGATGTTGATGAAGTTTCTTCGCGCTGGCTGGGAACTCGCAAGACACGCAATCGTGAAATTCTGTTTATGGTTCGCCCGCGAAAGATGACGTACACTGAGAACTGTCGCTACTTCTATGCGATGAAGAATGAATTGCCAATTGGATTTGCGTACTTCGATCCTGCATATCAAAACGGAAACATCGTAAGCTATCTGCCCAACATTTCTCGCGGCTGCCCGTCGTTCAAACAGGGGTTGTTCTATACTATCATGGCTCACGCGATGGAAGTATTTCGTGCAGAAGGAATCCAGTGGCTCGACCTAGGGCTGAACCCGCTGGCATTGGACGACAATTCCAAAAACCACGAATGCCGGATTGTACGATCTGTTTTTGGATGGACGTTTAAACACTGCCTGCACTACAACTTTAGCGGACTGCACTTTACAAAACAGCGATTTGGCGGCGACTGGTCACCCACATTCTATTGTCACAAAAACGTGTTGCCTGCCGTTGACATGGCGCGCATGCTGAAGTTGAGTCGCGTATTATAGTTGCCGTGACCGCTGCCACCATGCGTATGGTCGGTTTCGGACAGGTGCTTAATAGTTCAATCAACGCGCGTCCCTTAGATAGAACAACCGTTTTCTATGATTACTGTCATCGCTACCGTGCACTGCAAAACCGGACATCGTGACGATTTTCTGGCTGAGTTCCATAAACTCGTGCCTGACGTTTTACAGGAAGTCGGCTGCATCGAATACGGCCCAACAATTGATACCATGACAGACATTGGTAATCAGAATTCCAATTCAGACCGAGTGACAATTGTTGAAAAGTGGGAATCGGTTGCGACATTGAAGGCGCATCTTGTGGCACCGCACATGGAAGCGTATCGGCCGAAGGTGAAGGCGTTTGTTGAGTCGTCCGAACTTCGAGTTCTCGAGTCAGCCTGACGCCGTGAAGTTTTTGCCACCGCAGCTTCCGGATGTAATTCAAGCCGTCCGTGACCTGCGGTGGGTAATTGATAGCCCATTGCTGATCAACAACCCATCCTGCCGCTGCTTCGTTGCAGATTCTGACTTTGATATTGATGCCTCGACACTGCTGGACTTTCTGAGTCAGCGAGCGACGCGCCGAGTCGGCCACTACTTCGAACACCTGGTTCACTATTATCTGCAGCATATCTGCGGGTTTGAAATGCTGGCACGTGGTCTGCAGATTCAAAATGGTAAACAAACAGTTGGTGAGCTGGACTTTATTTTCCGCGATCATCAGGGCGTGAATCATCACGTCGAGACAGCGGTCAAGTTCTATCTGTATCTACCCGAATCGAACCATACGGAAAGTCACTTTGTTGGCCCGAATTCCGCCGACACGTTCGAACGAAAGATGAAACGGCTATTCAGCCACCAACTGCCGCTGAGTGCAAAGCAGGACATTACTGTCGATACGCGATCAGCGTTTGTTAAAGGACGCATCTTCTACCGTCGTGGCGAACAGAGTGTTGCTACTCTGCCCTCAAACCTGTCGCCATCGCACCTTCGAGGCACTTGGATTCGATCTTCAGAACTGGATATCTTAAGTGACGTCCAACGTGGATACACGTCGACATGCATGTTTAAGATACTGCAGAAACCGCATTGGCTGGCTGACGATGTTATAAATCATGAGGGATTGGAACTTTGCAACGCGTCGCAAATGCAGGCCCGACTGAAAGAACATTTCCTCAGTGATAAACGCCCTCGCCTTGTCAGCGTTGTAGCAGAGAGTCAGAGTGCCGCCGAGCCCAAACGCAGTGGATTTTGGTATGAAACTGAACGGATGTTCGTCGTCGACGAAAACTGGCCGTTGCCTCTAACCTCGCATAAAAGACAAATTTGAATTCTACGACGAAGTATCGGTAAGCAAATACATCGTGTCCTTTCGGCAAGCCTGCCTGATAGATTTCCAGAACGTCGGTACCGTGTTTAGTTTCACCTTTGGAGAGAACAACCATCGCTGGACGAAAACGCGGCGAGATTGGCTCTGGCAGGTGGCCGAGATCGCGTTGAGGCCTGGCGTCGGTCACGCAAATTCCTGGATCGGATTCCGGAGAAGCTGAGGTCACTGGCGGTCAGACTGGTGGATGCTCATGGCATGAGTCACATGGCTTCTGTGTTGAAGCTGGATTACCGTTGGCTGGACAAAC
>JBDNFN010000342.1:0-37273 GCA_041689795.1 Fuerstiella sp.
TCACATGTCACAGATCAAACGGTCAACGCCAACTTTCCTACTGCCCACCATCGTACTTCAGAATTGCTGGATCAGCACACGCAGCCTGAACGGGGTTGGTGTAAGTGACCGCGGATGGCCATATCTCGTCTGCCGTAGTCTGCGACCTGCTGCCGTGCCTATTTCCGCTATTCAGATCTCCCGCCACGACATCGCGAATGATCAGATTCCGAAAACGGGCGCGGCCCCCAGTACTCGCCCCCAGTACTCGCAGCCAGTACTCGCAGCCAAGGCCAGGGCAATCGCACGTTCAAACGGCTTGAAAGGCTAGCAAAATGCCGTTGAGATTATCCAGGTTCCATCCGGCGATGAGTCGTTTGCCTCGAACGTTGTCTTTGACCGTCGTGTCGGCTTTCAAAATCGACAAAGTATGTAAGAAATTCCAAGTCGCCATGCGTTTGCATCGCCGCGATTCCCTTCTGGTTCACGAAAACCGGGCCAAACAATTTTGCCACCTGACCAGAAGACTATTCACGCAAAACTCAAACCGTTAGACACACAATCGACGTGGGATTGCCCTGGGTACGATCCAGACAAATATGGAACCGATTCGCAATCGTTATTGCCGCAGCCTTCGCTACGCAATAATATCGTGAACAACCCGCGATTCCTCGACTCCCGTAAGTCGGAAGTCGAGTCCCTGAAAGCGGTAAGTGAAACGCTGATGATCGATTCCCAGCAGGTGCTGAATCGTGGCATGCAGATCTCTGACGTGCACCGGATTCTCAGCCACATTGTAACTAAAATCGTCTGTGGCACCGTATGTCTGACCGGACTGAACACCGCCTCCGGCCAGCCACATGGTGAAGCAGCGAGGATGATGATCGCGACCTGCTTCCGGGCTGTCCCATTTCCCCTGGCCAGCGACGCCGCGACCGAACTCACCGCCCCACAACACCAGTGTTTCATCAAGCAGACCTCTCTGCTTTAGATCCGTCACCAAAGCAGCGCTGGCCTGATCGGTGTCGCGGCAGCGGGCGGTACACCATGAACTCAGGCGGCTGTGATGATCCCAGTCCGGGTGAAACAGCTGCACAAAACGCACGCCGCGTTCGACCAGTCGTCGAGCCAGGATGCAGTTTGCCGCGTAACTTCCGGGCCGCCGCGAATCTTCGCCATACAGGGCGAAGGTCGCTTCTGGTTCGTCGCTTAGATCATTCAGTTCAGGAATACTGGTCTGCATTCGCCACGCCATTTCATACTGACGAATACGTGTTTCAATTTCGGGATCCCCGGTTTCCTCAAAACGCATCTGATTCAGTTCTCCGATACCCTCCAGCATTCCGCGACGCACATTCCGCGGCAGGCCATCCCGGTCCCGAAGATACAACACCGGCTCTTTCGCGTTCCTCAGTTTGACACCCTGATAACGCGAAGGCAGAAAGCCGCTGCCCCAGTAGTGATCATACAGCGGCTGATCGCTTGGCCGTTTCATCTTCGAAATCAGCACCAGGTAGTCCGGCAGATTTTGGTTCTCACTGCCAAGTCCGTAGCTTGTCCAAGCGCCCAGACTGGGGCGACCGGGCAACTGATGCCCGGTCAGAAATTTGGTCATCGCCGGTGCATGATTGATCTGATCCGTGCGCATCGACTTGATGAAACACAAATCGTCTGCCACGGTCGCGTGATGAGGAAGCCATTCGCCAATGGTCGCGCCGCTTTGGCCGCAGCGGCGAAACCGGGTTCGTGATGGCATAATGAGCTGCTGCTGATTCGCGGTCATCGTCGTGAGCCGCTGGCCCTGACGAACGCTTTCGGGAAGCTCTTTGCCTGCCCACTTAATCAGTCCCGGTTTGTCGTCGAACAGTTCAATCTGTGATGGTCCGCCCGAATGCGTCAGGAAGATGACGTTTTTTGCCCGTGGTTGATGGTGTGGAAGTTCGGACAAACCAAACGCAGCAGCAGCCGGTTCCACGGCCGATGCCGTGTTGTGTTCCAGCAATCCCAGCGCCATGGTTCCCAGGCTGACGCCGCAACCGCGATTCAGAAATGCGCGCCGGGCGAGTCGCTGCCAAAGTGGATTTACCATCCGGTGTAAGTTATTCATGGGTCAGGGCCTCGTCGAGGTTGTAGATCATACTGGCCACGATCATCGAGGCCGCAACGTCGATCAGATCTGTCGCGGGACGCAGTTCCGGCTGTCCGAAATCGAGCAGCAGCGCGGCCGCGCTGGGTTCGTCTTCATAGTAATGTCGAGCCTGCAGATACTCGCGTTGCAGGACGTCTCTTTCTGTTGCGGTCGGCGGCCGTGACAGAGTGGATTGAATCAGAAACGTCAGCCGTGACTCGACATCTACGTGCAGAGCAACGGCTGACTTCGCCAGTTCGCGAGATGCTTCCAGCAGAGTCAGATCGTTCAGCAGCGTCAGAGCCTGCAGTGGCGTATTTGTCTGCCGGGGACGGACTTCACAAACCCGTCGCTGAGCACTATCAAACAGAAAAGTCGGTGCAGCCGATCGTCTCCAGAAAGCATACAGAGTGCGACGATGCTGAGCAGGCCCCTGACTTGGCATGTACTGAAACCGTCCCATGAACATCTCAGCCCAAACGCCATTCGGCTGATAGGGCATCACCGGCGGTCCGCCAATGGCCGGATTCAGCAGGCCGCCTGAACGCAGTGCAGCGTCGCGAATCATCCAGCTCGGCAGCCGAAAGCGAGCCCCCCGCGCCAGCATTCGGTTGTCAGGATCCCGCTGAAACTGCTCAGCCGTCATATTGCTGCTTTGCTGGTAGGTTTCGCTGGTCACAATCAGTCGCAGCACGTGTTTCAGATCCCAGCCGCTTTCCATGAATTCGACAGCCAGCCAATCGAGCAGATCAGGGTGGGTTGGAAATTCTCCCTGCAGACCAAAGTCTTCCGGAGTTCGCACCAGGCCCGCTTCAAAGCACAGTTGCCAGAGCTGATTGACAATCACGCGCGCCGTCAGCGGATTATCGCGATCGACAAGCCAGCGCGCCAGATCCATTCGTGACTGAGTCTTCTGTTCCGGCCACGCCAGCAGCGCCGCGGGCACAGCACGCTGGACCTGCTCACCATGTTTATCCCAGACACCACGTTCAAGCACAAATGTCTGTCTTGGTGCGCCGCGTTCGGACAGGACCATCACGTTTCGATCCCCCGCTTCCTTCCGGACTTCCGACAGCTGCCGATCAGCTCGATCGTAATCAAGCTTAGCCTGTTGATACGGCACATGGTCGGCAAGAAACTGATCCAGCAGGCGACTGCGAAGCTTGCCATCCAGTTGCGCCGGATCCTGCTCGTTCTCAGCCGCCAGCTGTTCCAGCGGCATCGGTTCCAGTGATCGCACGCCAGGACCAGGCTGATCGGTGACTGAAACACGAAACCGTCCGATGCTGGCATCACCCTCGGTCGAACGCTGTAACATAACAAAGATTAGTTCTTCGTCGGCCTGCAGAACCAGCGGTTCGGTCAGCGCAAAGACGGCCACATGCGGCATCGTCGGATCATGGGACGCGGTGGTCCAGCCGTTGCGAGGATCGTCATCCAGCGTATCTTTGACGTTACCATACCGGCGGCCTTTGGCAGCTGTTTCCGCATCGGCGATCGCGCCATTGATGTCAATGTCGCGAAGTTGGTTATCGCCTTTCCGACGAACCTGTAACTTGATGTCAGTGAGGATGAATTCGCCGCTGTAGCCACGGGAAAGTTTGCCATCCGTGTGGGACTGGTGGGGCAGCACTTCCAGCCGCAGGCCGGTAATTCTCGGAAACGACGTTGCCGCAATCAATCGATAATCGTCCTGCCGCGGATTGGGACCGCTGACCTGAATACTTCCGTCAGCTTCCTGCCTCAGCAAACTGCCTTCAGCTGACTCCAGAACGTTGGCCTGCAACACCTGCCACGGTTCGAATCCCTGTTGCACAGCAGCGATCTGCCGCATCATCCATGACTGAAAATCCTGTTCTGCCCGCGTGCGTGCAGCGTCCAGCCGGGGTTTGCGCGCATCCGCCACAGACTGCGCTTCTGTCACAGCTCGCGCAGCGAACCGGGACTTATACTTCAGGTACGGCTTCGCGCCGCCGCCCGCTTTGCCGTCTTCATCGATACTGTTGAAGAACGCAAACAGGCTGTAATAGTCCTGCTGCGAAATCGGATCGAACTTATGGGAGTGACACTGGCTGCAGCCAAGTGTGAGCCCCAGCCAGACCGTGCCCGTGGTGTTGACTCGATCGATCACATAATCGATACGGGATTCTTCCGGATCGCGTCCGCCTTCGCCATTAGTCATGTGATTGCGGTGAAAGCAGGTGGCCAGCTTTGACTCGGAAGTGGCTTCCGGCAGTAGGTCGCCCGCGAACTGCTGTATGCTGAACTGGTCGAACCGCAGATTGTCGTTGAATGCCTGAATGACCCAGTCTCGCCAGGGCCAGTTGCTGCGAGTGGCATCCTGCTGATATCCATCGGTGTCGGAATAACGAGCGGCATCCAGCCACCACATCGTCATCCGTTCACCGTAATGCGGCGAAGCCAAAAGGCGGTCCACGGTCTGTTCAACGGCCTCCTGAGAACTGTCTGCTACAAACTCCTCGACTTCATCCGGCTTAGGAGGAAGTCCGGTGAGATCGAACGACAGGCGGCGAATCAGCGTGTGGCTTTCGGTTCGCGGGGCCAGAGTAAGTCCCATTGGCTGCAATCGACGCCGCACAAAGAAGTCGATCGCATGCCGCGCCGTCGCTGGCACCTCCGGACGGACGGGCAGTTCGAATGACCAGTGCCGCCCCCACACGGCCCCGTCGGCAATCCATCGTCGCAGGGTTTCGACTTCGGTAAGACTCAGCGGTTTGCGATGAGCGGCAGGCGGAGGCATATGCAGATCGGGATCATCACTGGTGATACGCTCAAGAAGTGTACTCGCCGCCGGGTCACCGGGAACAATCACAGCACCGCCGTCGCGGTCTCTGACAGCATCTTCGCGCTGATCCAGACGCAGGTCCGCCTCGCGATGCGTTTCATCCGGACCGTGACAATGAAAACAACGGTCGGAAAAAATCGGTAGCACATCGCGTCCAAATTTAATCTGCTCGTCCGCACACACCGCTGGGCCAGCCATGAAAAAGGCAGCGAGAAGTAGGCTCTGAATTCGATTGTCTCGTGCCATAATGAATTTTCTCCGTAACCACTCCATAACTGTCGCCACTAACCGCAGTGTATTGCGGAGACTTGTTGATTCTAGTTGTTCAGGTCTGCATCGTCCTGGAGGTATCGCACTCGTTTTGATATTTTCCAACCATGTCGCAATCATCGCCACGCGGCGAACTACATTTCAGTTGTGACAGCACATGTGCGTATTCAAAGCACTTCAAGATAATGTCGGCGGCCGAATGTCACCGCGACAGGATGCAAGCCGGATTATGATTCAAACACTGACTTTACTGGGCGTCGTCTTCGTGAATGCGCTCAGTTCTGCTGTGGCCGACAACCGGCACTGGCCACTTCATTCGTCTGCCCCTGCCGGCTTCACGGTGCACGGACACCCCACGCCTGCCGACGGGGTTGAGGGCAATAGCCTGACGTTTGACGGAAAATCTCTACTGACTGCTCAGAATTCAACGGACCTCACTGGCGGAATTTCGGGCTTCACGCTGATGATCTGGGTGAACCCGTATCGGCTGCACGGTCAGCAGCAGATGATTGCGGCCAAAAATCGCTACTCGCTCAATCAACGGCAATGGGGAGTCATGATCGATCATGACAACCGCTTTCGGCTGTATGTCTCGCAGGGAAAATGGGTGACAGCGGATTCACCAACACCTCCGCAACCGGGGCACTGGCATCTGATTGGTGTGGTCGTTCGTCCGGCGAGTGCAGAACTTTGGGTGAATGGAAAACTCGCTCAACAGATTGAGCTGTCACGGCCGATTCCCAACACGAAAGCGCCGCTGACACTGGGCGGAATCAACGACAATGGTCGTGTCTGGCAGAACCTGTATGGCGCGCTCGACGAGGTGCGTCTGTTCGACAGTCCACTGAGTTCCGAGCAAATGGCAGCAGCCTACACACCGATCACAGCGACCCACAATGTACCGGAACCAGCGCCGCAGTTTATGCTGTGGAATCGGTCCGGTACTGTTCCCAAAACTGCCGACGCGGAAGTGCTCAAGGACGTTAACTTCCATGTAATTAAGACATGGGAGCCCGACCGCGACGGTTACAAATGGCTGCACGGAGTCGCTTTGGCATGGCACAAACAAAAACTCTACGCATCGTTCGGTCACAACGAAGGCGAGGAAAACACGGTCACGGAGCAGGGCCGTTATTGCGTCAGTGCAGACGGTGGCCAGACCTGGTCCGAAATCCGCACAATGGATATCGGCACAGCAGCAGATGACCTGGCAGTCAGTCATGGCGTGTTCCTGTCTCATGGCGATACTCTGTGGGCGTTTCTCGGAGCATTCCATGGAACTCGACAGCGAGTCCACACCCGCGCCTACACGCTGGACGAAGGCACTGATCTATGGCAGCCGCGCGGCGTGGCTGTCGACGGCGGCTTTTGGCCGATGACCGAGCCGGTTCAATTAAGCAATGGTAACTGGATCATGTCCGGTTTCATTGTCGGCCATGGCAACCCCGCCGCCGTCGCCATCAGCCAGGGTGATGACCTCACGAAGTGGAAACGAGTGGTGATCGATCGCGGTGTCGGCGTGGGAAACATGTGGGGCGAATCGTCGATCATCGTCGATGGTCAGCACGTTGTGAACATTGCCCGTTACGGCGATCAGGCGTTGGCGCTGGCAGCTATCAGTGAAGACTTCGGCAACACATGGTCGCCGTCTATAGAAACCAACCTGCCGATGGCGACCTCCAAACCCTGCTCCGGAATCCTCAGCAACGGGCAGCGCTACCTTGTTTGCACAACGACCGCCGACAGTCGAGGCCGTCGATCGCCATTGACGATTGCAGTCAGCCGACCGAGCCAGCAGGACTTCTCGAAAATCTTCGTCATTCGCCACGCAGTGTTTGCGGAAGGTCCCGGTGAATCAAATGAGCGCGCCGCTTTGTCTTATCCGTACGCCATCGAACATAACGACAAACTTTACGTCGGCTATTCCAATTCGGGCGGCCGCGGCGGCAATCACAACAGTGCCGAACTGGCCGTGATTCCGCTCAGGTCGCTGGTCGTTGACTAGCAACCTGAGCGGGTAACACAGTCGTGATTGCCATGTGGCCGGTTGCCGGCCACATGGCCGCCAGTCGTTGCCCCGTTAAGTTTTCAATAGCGCATCCAGACGACGTGACAGCGCAAACCTTATCGACCGTCATCTGAGTGTGCCTGCCAATCACTTTCCGCTGAACGATTCTGCGGAACGCGGTGACTTCATCCCCACCGTATTGATCGCAATCACGCGGTAACTGTGCCGGGTGTCGGGTACGGCCTGCGTGTCTGTGAAACGCAATGACACCAGCGGCTGGGTCGGCGTGTCGCTGTATTGCAGGTTCTGAAATATCGGGCGACCGAAGGGGTTTTTGCCCTGCTCAGGCACGTTCGCGAGCAGCTTTCCGTCACGTTCGATGATAAAACCGGCCAGTCCGCTTTCGAGATCGGCTTCGGCGACCCAGGTCAATTCGTTGCCGCTCACACGCAGATCTTTCGGCGCAGGCGGTGGCGTCAGGTCGGTCAGAACAGTGTCTTTGACGTACTGCATCCACGCTTTGGCGATCGTTTCGTTCGGCAGCCACGCCGCCTGCAAGCGATCATCAGCATAAGCCGCGGCGGGAACAGCTTCGAATCCGGCACGCGGAGCCAGCCAGGCTTGATCGGTCGGCATTGAATGTAGGGGATCGCCGCTGACTTTTGGCAGCCGCGCACTGAGACACGCATCGAGCCACGGAATGGCAAAGTAACGTTGGTTGCCGCACTCATGTGCTGTCAGAGGATCCACAGCCACGCCGATCAGGCCACCTTTCGATCGCACCTCGGAAAAGAAGGCTTCATTGGCCGGCCACACACCCGCAAAACGACCGTCTTTCACCGTGACACCTTCCTTTGTCCCTGGATTGCACATCACAGGAACCCGCAGAGCTGCGTCGGACAGCACGTGAGATTTAATCGTCGCCCGTTCGGGGTTCGGCTGCAACAGAGGCACGCCAGAACGGAGCCATGCAGCAGCCACGCGATCCGGATGCAGCAGCACCATTCCGCCCGCCCAGTGACCGCCGCCACTGTGTCCCCATAACGCCCATGGCACACTTTCCAGTTCGGGATGACCGGATTTCACGCCGAGATCAGCCAGACACTTTTGAAACGCGTCACTCGATCCGTTTCGCGGATCACACCACATCTGACAATCGGCCTGGTTCGGTTGCTCATACGCAGGCGCCAGCAGGGCACAGTCGTGCTTCTTCGCCAGCGCCTGCCAGTGCAGGTCGAAAGCTCCGGTCAGCCCCGATTTGCAGGATCCCTCGCCACAACCGTGCTGATGAACAACCACGCCACGCAGTGTCTGTACGCCCGCGGGAATCCAAATCGTGTAGTTCACCGAATAGTTGAGCTCGCCTGGCTGAGTCGAAGCTTCATAACGTACGCGGTAATACGGCGGGTCGGCCGCCGGAAAGACATCATACGGTGACTGCTGAGCCAATACGGCCGCAGGCAGAACGGTAAACACGACCACGATGCAACACAATTCAAAAATCTTTTGTGAAATCATTATTCTAACCTTGGTGCCCAGATTTTCCGGCATTCTGCCGACTCCAAATACTTCAACTCCCAATCCTAACGAACAGCGATGACGCTGTCTGTCGGCACCATCGTTTTCGGTCATCAAAAAATATCAGCCCGTCTCGGCACTGTCTCAGAACCGCGTCCGACGCCACGGTGGTGTCTTCCAACTCAGACACGCCGCACCGAAGTGCCTGGAGTTCCTGTTGCGAGTTCATCGATAGCAAAGATCGCTGATTTGAACGCCACGCGGGCGTATCCGGACTCGCTTCGCTCTCTATGAATTCTGGAGGCAACGGGAATCACCGATGTACCGAACACAATCATGCGCCAGCTTTGCCGGCTGGTTAACCAAGAATTTCATGCAGCACGCGGCCATGCACATCCGTCAGCCGCTGGTCGCGACCACCATACCGAAATGTGAGACGTTCGTGATCAACGCCCAGCTGATGCAGAATGGTGGCGTGAATATCGTGAATGTCTACCTGGTTTTCGACGACGGAGTTGCCGAATTCATCCGTCCGACCGAACGCCATGCCGCACCGAAAACCGCCGCCCGCCATAAAGATTGAATAACCGTTCACGTGATGATCGCGGCCACAGGTCGGCGTCACGCTGGGCGTGTGCGGAGTACGTCCCATTTCGCCCGCCCAGACCACTATGGTTTCGTCGAGCAGCCCGCGTTGTTTCAAGTCAATAATCAACGCGGCGACCGATTGCTCCGTCACGCGGGCATTCTTCTCGTGATTCTGCTTCAGCAAACCATGCTGATCCCACGGAGAGTTATTGCCATCAAAACTGGGGCAGGTGATCTCAACAAACCGCACGCCCGCTTCCACCAGTCGACGGGCTCGCAACGCCTGCAGCGCATACAGACGCTGATGCTCGTCAGCAGAATCAATGCCATATAACTGCTGAATGTGCTGCGGTTCGTGGCTGATATCCGCAATCTCGGGAATCGTGCTTTGCATACGAAACGCCGTTTCGTAATTGGCAATCGCGCTTTCAATCGCATCCGTGTCATCCGTTCGCAATGCGAATTCCCGATCCTGTTCTCGCAGTAGGTTCAGTTTGAACTGCTGCCGTTCTGGAGAATCTGAAGCAGCAATATTATCGACGGGCGTTCCCGTGGGCCGCAGCGTAGTTGCCTGATGAGACGCCGGCAGAAAAGAACTGCCGAAATTTTCCAGACCACCGTTTGGAACCCAGTCGTTATTCAGAACCACATATCCCGGAAGATTCTTATTCTCGCTGCCAAGACCATACGACACCCAGGCACCGAGACTCGGAGCCTGCCCCACAATACGTCCGGTATGCAGCAACAGGTTCTGCTGGCCATGCAGCGGAAGTTCTCCCAGCATAGACCGGACCACACAAAGTTCGTCGGCAACTTCGGCAATGCGTGGAAACAGGTCACTCACCCACAAACCGCTATTGCCGCGCTGGCGAAATTCCCAGGGACTGCCCAGCCACACGCGGCTCGCCGCAGACTGCGATCGCTTCGATACGGCGTCTTCGCCAATCGCTTTGCCTTCCAGCTGTTTCAGCATTGGCTTCGGATCGAATGTGTCGACGTGGCTGGGCCCACCATCCATGAAACAGAAAATGACGTTTTTGGCGCGAGGAACAAGATGAGTGGTCAGCGATTGTGGGTCGCCAGCGAACGCAGGATCGTGCAGCAGGCCGCCCAGCGCAAGCCAGCCAAAACCGGCCGACGCATTTTTTAGGAAACCACGGCGAGACGTGGTGGTTTCGCGACGGCCGGGACAACCGCAGTGCATGGATGTCTGCTTCATGGTTTACCGATAGTAAATAAATTCTTTGGTGTTAAAAAACACGTGAGCCAGTTCGGACCAGGCGGCCTTATCAGTCATTACGCTGTCAGCTGTTACGCTACCGGTCTTTGCAAATCGCTGCACGGCTGAAGTCAATCGTTTCAATTCACGATCACCAGGCAAGCGACCCAATGCCCGAATGAACATTGTTCGCACGCGCTGCTCACAGTCTGGACTGTCATCATCGACCAGACGCGTGCCCCAGAATTCAGCCAGTTGCACCACCAAAGGATCGTTCAGCAGAATCAGAGCCTGTGCGGGAACATTGGTCACGTCTCGTCGCCCGACCGGCAGTTTCAAATCGGGCAGATTGAAGCCGACCAAAAACTTCGGCGGTTCCATAATCGACATTTCCATATACAGCGACCGGCGACCCAGACTGTCGAGGGGTCCCGTGAATAACCGCTTCGTCGTGTCTTCGGATCCACGCGGCGGGTTAATCGGTCTTCCATAAAGCTGTCGATCGAGCCGGCCGGACACCGCCAGCAGGCTGTCGCGAATCGCTTCGGCTTCCAGACGCCGCGTCGGGTAATGATGCAGCAGGCGATTTTCGGGATCGCGTTCCGCGGCTGCATGGTCGACCAAACCGGACTGCCGAAACGTCTCACTCAGCGCCAGTCGTCGGATTAGTTTCCTGGTCGACCAGCCTTCGTTCATAAATTGAATCGCCAGCCAGTCGAGCAGTTCCGGATGCGAGGGCCGGTCCCCCAGCTGTCCGAAGTCGCTGGGCGTAGCCACCAGGCCGGTGCCAAACATCCATTGCCACACGCGATTCACAAAAACACGAGCCGTCTGTGGGTTATCGTGGCTACTCAGATAGGCCGCCAGTTCCAATCGCCCGCTGCCCGCAGCTTCTGCAACACCGTGATTTCCACGAAAGACTTCCAGAAAGTTGCGAGGAACAGCGGCTCCCTCGTCGTCTACGTTTCCGCGAATATTCAGCCGATAGTTCACTGACGAAACTCCCCGCTCGTCCATGCTGTTGGCGGTGCGGGGAAACGTGATGCGGGACTCAGCCTGACGATATTGTTTCACCAGTTCAGCAGCCTGCGGAATCAATGACGCGTCGTTCGACAACAATCCTGTCGTGAGCATCCAGTTTAACAGCGGCACATCACCTGGCTGAGATTCCTGTTTGCCCCAGCGCCGAATAGCCCCACGTTGCCAGTCGCACAGTCGCTGCCAGTATTCTGCGTCCGTCGCGGGAAGCGAGTCGGTATCGGTGTCGTACAGGGCAGAAAACTGCGGCAGGGTGTCCAGCGGAATGCCGCCCGCATCATGTGCCACAATCCCCGTGATGCTCAGCCAGCTGCGTTTGTCATAACCTTCATCCTGATCGGCCAGAGTTACGCTTCCCGAACGAGCAACGCCGGTTCGAGGCGGAAAGTTAGAATTAAGTGACGCCGTGGTAATTTCCGCGAGCACACGTGTCACCCCGTTTTTCAGAAGCGTGGCGGAAAACGTAGTCCACACCGGGTCGGCCAGCGGATCAAAGAATGCCGGACCTTCACTCAAAAACGCATTCTGAGGAATGGAACGGTATCCGGCCCATTCGCCACCCGACAGCTGCACGCTGACGTGTGACTGAGAAAACTGTGCGGCGGCGGGCAACCGCACCGCACCGGGAAGCTTCGACGAAAGTGCATGCGTATGATAGCCTCGCGGCAGAAACGACGCGATCAATGTGGCTCCCTCCAGGCTGATCAACGGTGTGCCATTAACAACATAGCCATGCAGAATCCCGTCTCCTTCCGTAACCCAGCCGTCAGGAAAACCAGGTTTCACGAAGGCGGACAACGAGGTAAAAGCAGACGCATTGGCACTCTGACGCTGTGCGTTCACACTCTTCCACGATGTCACCAACTGCTGCCAAATCTTTGATGCCGAGTGATCAACAGAGGCGAGTTCAGGCGGCAACGAACTGAGATCTCCGGGGGCCACCCCCTGCGTCTGACTGACCAGTTTCAGAAACGGAAAGGCAACCTGTTCCGGCGTGGCCGTGGCAAATAAATCACGATGTGCGAAAGCCCACTGCCGCAGATCTGTCCCGGACGACAGAGGTCCATCTGCGGCCGTCCAGAACTCACCGAGCTGCTGCTGAATCTGCGTGCGCAACTGTCTCAGCTCTGCGATTTCCGCAGCATGTTTCCCCGGTGCGTCAATGGACCGTGCCGTCCAGCGCGGCGTCATAAACACGCCCGCCAGTGCGTAATAGTCAGCCTGAGAGATCGCATCCAGTTTGTGATCGTGGCACCGCGCACAGGCCACCGTCATCCCCAGGAAGGCTTTCGAGAAGGCGTCAATTTTGTTGTTAATCATTTCCTGGTGAATGCCGTTAAAATCCAGACTGCTGCCATGACGGTGCTCGCCGAGATGATAAAACATCGGGCCAATCAGGCTTTCATTGAACTGCTCCTGGACGTTGATTCGCGGTTCGGCCAGCAGGTCACCGGCAATCTGCTCACGCACCAGCTGATCAAATCCAACATCTGCATTGAAAGCTCGAATCAGGTAGTCCCGATACTGCCACGATCCCCGGGCCGGAATGTCCCATTCGTAACCGTAAGTATCCGTGTAGCGAACCACATCCATCCAGTGCCGCGCGATGCGTTCACCAAAGTGCGGCGAGTCCAGTAATTCGTCGACAAGCTGTTCCAGGGCCTGATCCGGGTGTTTGTGAAATGCCGGTGAAAATGCGAACACCTGTTCCGACGTCGGCGGCAGTCCCGTCAGCACAAACGACAGTCGCCGCAACAAAACGTCAGCCTCCGCCGGTGCAGCCGGACCAAGCCTCGCCTGCTGCAGGGCCGACCATACAAACCGATCGACGGGTTCGCGCGACCAACGCTCACCATTCAATTCTGGAGGAGCGACTGATTTCGGAGGCTGCAGACTCCACCACTGACGGCGTTCTGCAAGCCGGGACCTCCATGACTCAGCCGCCGCCTCAGCCGCCGACAGCGGCTGGTCACGCGGATCCACAGCGCCCCCGAGAATCCACCGTTCAAAATCGGCAATCACATCATCCGGCAGCTTCCCCGCAGGAGGCATCTCTGATGATTCCTGTTTCAGGGCCTTGATCAGCAGGCTCTCCTGCGGACTGCCAGACACAAGGGCCACCCCGGAATCGCCTCCGGCCTGCCACCCGGCCCGATGATCAAGCAACAGCCCGCCTCCGACCTCGTCCGAGGCCGACGAATGGCACTCATAACAATGCTGAATCAGGATCGGACGAATCCGGCTCTCGAAGAAGTCCAGTTCCTCTGCGGCAGTCGCTGTCGACATGCTGACCCAGCCCATCCACAGAACGGCTGTCAGGGACATCCACAATATCCGGAAGCATGATTTCATAGAGTTTGACTATAGAAGGATTCCGCACGGCTGGCTATGACATCCGTCTCCCCAACATCGCAGAATACAATTTCGCAAAAAAGTGCCTGTCAACGTCTTTTTCGGTTCGGCCGTTCGGTGGGCAAGTTAAATCAGGAAGCGGCAAGGAAACGTGAAATGCAGGTTGGCAGTTCCATTTTGTCACGTGGTCGGTGACAATGTTATATATCAATTGGCCAACGAGGTGAAACCGTATGCTCACATTTCCCAATCGTCATTCCAGCCGTTTTTGTGACGGACTGTCGCGGCGCAGTTTCGTGCAGGCGGGCGTGCTGGGAACAACCGGCTTCGGACTGCCCAGCCTGCTAAAAGCGGAATCGAGCGGCACGGCCAGACGTCAGCAATCAGTTGTGATGATCTACCTGCCAGGCGGTCCCACGCAGCACGAAACCTTCGACCCCAAACCACAGGCGCCCCGGGAAATCCGAGGATCGTTCCAACCGATCAGCACGGCGGTCCCCGGCATGCAGATCTGCGAACTGCTGCCAAAGCTGGCGGCCATGTCCGATAAGTTTTCCATCATCCGTTCTGTGGTCGGTCTGCAGAATCGCCATGAATCATTTCAGTGCTACACGGGACGTCCGGGCGGACGATCGGGCGACAACGAACCAGCCGGTGGCTGGCCCTCATTTGGATCCACAGTTAGCAAACTGCAGGGCCCCAGCGCCGACGGCATGATTCCCTATGTCGATGCTGCTCCGAAAATGGGACATCGTCCATATAATAACTGTGGCGTTCACGACCCGGCTTCAAACCTGTCATGGCCGGGCTACTCCGGAAGTGACCATGTGCCGTTCACTCTGGAAGGCGACGTTAAAGACGATCTGGTGCTGAATGGCATTGATGCCGCGCGGCTCAACAATCGTCGGCACGTGCTGGCATCACTCGGACGACTGCAGACGCAGATGAACGGCCGATCGGGACTGGACGCGTTTCAAAAACAGGCGTTTGGCTTGCTGACGTCCAGCCGGCTGGCTGACGCGCTCGATCTGACACAGGAAGACCCGGCCGTCGTGCAGCGTTACGGAACAGGGCAGGCCACTGATCCGAGTTTCGGAGGTGCTCCGCAAAGCCCGCAACACTTACTGATGGCCCGCCGACTGATTGAAGCCGGCGTGCGGGTCGTCACAGTCGCTTTTGGCGCATGGGACTGGCACTCCAACCGCGAAGGTCCGCTGGAACAGCTGGCGAAGAAATATCTGCCTGTGTTCGATCACACTCTGGCCACGTTTCTCCAGGATCTCGAAAATCGAGGACTGCTGGAAACGACGGCCGTGGTGGTCCTGGGCGAATTCGGCCGGACACCACGCATCAACGCCAAAGGTGGCCGCGATCACTGGGCCGAGACTCAGTCTATTCTGCTGGCCGGAGGCGGCATCAAGGGCGGTCGGGTCATTGGCGAAACCGACAAAGACGGCGGCCAGCCGATCCAGCGACCGGTGCATATTCAGGAAGTCTTTGCCACCCTGTACGGGACTCTGGGAATCGATGCCAACACAGTCAAAATCGAAGATCTCCAAGGGCGACCCCGCTATCTCGTAGATGAAAACCGGCAGCCGATTTCGGAGCTGCTGCGATGATCACCCGCTCCAAACCAAAGGCCAACCCTGGTAAGCTAAAATCACATATTAAGAGGTTTAGGCCGCAAATATATTGAAGTAAACGACCGGATTTCACTTTTGCTCGTTGAGAGTACAGGAACCGTCAACTAATGTTCGTTTCACTTTGGCCGTTCGCTGAACTCTCGGACATTAATCAATATGGCAACTCGACTTCTGCTGATCGTGTGCTGTGTCGCTGCAGGACCTTCCGTTCACGGTGGACTGATTTTTAATATTTCCTCAACGGGTAACGCTGACGCCGATGCTGGATTCGCAGCGGCAGGGAATTACTGGTCAGACATCTTTGCAGACAATATTACGGTCAACGTCACGGCTAGATTTGAGGTTCTCGGCGCCGGGATTCTGGGCAGCGCAGAATCAACGAGAACTTTGCAGGGCTATGCGGATTTCAGAACCGCAATGATCACGGATGTGACATCCGCTGATGACCTGAGCATGGTAGCCAATCTTCCGAACAGCTCTACGTTTTCGGTGTACATTAATGAGACAACCGAAGCCACTGGAGGGTCCCAGACACCCTATGTTGACAACGACTTGGGAGCAAACAATTCTAACGTAAGGTTAACGACCGCTAATCAAAAAGCTCTGGGACTGCTGGCGGGC
This sequence comes from Fuerstiella sp., assembly GCA_041689795.1. Classification (GTDB taxonomy): domain Bacteria; phylum Planctomycetota; class Planctomycetia; order Planctomycetales; family Planctomycetaceae; genus Fuerstiella. The sequence goes on from JBDNFN010000342.1 coordinate 16,171, forward strand.
AACGCCGCAGGAGCAGACGCCATCATTAGATTCAGCGACCAGTTCAGCTGGGACTTCGACCCCACGGATGGAATTGGCATCGGAATGATTGACTTTGTCGGTGTGGCAATCCACGAACTCGGGCATGCCATGGGGTTTACCAGTGGAGTCGACATCCTCGATAACAACGCTGGTGGCGTCTTTAATGACGATGAATTTTCGTATGTGAATTCTCTGGACTTCACAAGATTTTCAGCTGAGAGTTTAACCGCCGGTGCCGACATTGACTGGACGGCCGACAACCGAGCAAAGTTTTATTCGATTGACGGTGGAACCACAGCGGGCGGGGGACTGGTAGGTGGAATCGATCATTTTTCGCGCGGAATAAACAAAGGTGACGGCCGTCAGGCCAGCCACTGGCGTGACAATCTGGCACTGGGAATTTTTGACCCCACATCTGCCCGGGCCGGTTTAGCCAACTTCGTCACAGCGCTGGATATCCAGGCACTGGACATCATCGGGTGGAACCTGCAGTCAGCCGCGAGTGTTCCCGAACCATCGGCTCTGTGCCTGTTCGGCCTCGGTGTGGTCGGGTTCGGTGTTCGCCGGATTCGCCGACGTCCCGGGAAATCCTGATCTCGCATGCGAGCAACGTGACAAAAACACGTGGTCCTGGAGTCTCTTGGCAGCAGCGTTCATCAAGCGAAACTCGTCGTTCGTCGCTGTCAGTCCGCAGACAACACGGTCGGCCAAAAATCGCGGTGGCACGTGCAACTTCCCACCTGTGGACTGCGCCGCAGCGTGAGGATTTCCGCCGTGAAGGCACGGACGTTCCTTCGAAAAAAACCCTGGTAATGGATCTGCGCACTCAGCACGTCCAGATGCAGAGTGCGGGTTGGAACAACAACGGTTTGCCGTTGCCAGCCCGTCACAGCAGAATTGGTCCGGCGTCAACACTGACAGTGGCCGTCTTTCGATAAACGGAGTGAGCCGCGGCAGTGTTCCTGATGGTGGACCATGGCCTTCTGGGCGCATGATCCTGCAGAAAACGTGCTGCCGACAAAGTGTCAGGGGACAAATCAGTAGGTTCCGGTCAATGCGGGGCATTGCAGATTCTGATTCTCAAATGAAGAACAGACGTGCTTGCGCTGAGAATCGGGGCTGTTATGAGCTTAAATTAAGCCTGAATCCACGCCGTCCGTGGCTTACTGACGCAGCAAACGCTACAAATAAAGGGTTCAAACAGGCTTCCGCCCGTTGACATACAGAGTCTCGACCACTACTTTTCCGCCGCATTTCCCGTAAAAGACCATCAAGAAAGGAAGCCACTATGGCAAAGAAAGCTGAAGCAGCCCCATCGGCCAAGCCCATGACGAAAACCGAAATGTTGACTGTACTCGCAGAATCAAACGGTTTGACTCGCAAGCAGGTCAGTGATCTAATCGATTCACTTGGCGAACTGATTGGCAAGAACCTGAGCAAGAAGGGCCCTGGAGTTGTCAATATTCCAGGCCTGATGAAAATCAAGGTTGTTCGCAAGCCAGCCACCAAGGAACGCACGGGCATCAGTCCTTTCACCAAAGAAGAAACAATCTTCAAAGCCAAGCCAGCTCGCAACGTTGTCAAGATTCTGCCGCTGAAGGGCCTGAAGGACATGGTCTAAATCGGCCTGTCGTTTCGCATAGCTTCTGGCAGTGTTGTGGCATAACGAACGTTGCGTAATATACGAACGCTGTCGCACACAGAACACTGTTGGAAAACAATAAAAAGAGCCCGGCTATCCGCTTTGGAAGCTGGGCTCTTTCGCGTTATCCACTGAAATCGATCATTGCGAACCGGTGATCGAGTTCTGCTGAAATCCAGCCACAGCCAGAATCAGCGGCTATCGCATGTAGGCCGCGTAGGCTTCTTCGTTAAATCCGACCAGCACCGATTTGCCAATCTTCATCGTGGGTGCTCGCAGGTTGCCGGTCGGCCCCAGCATCAGCTTCACCAATGCCGCGTCCTCCGGGCGATCCTTCATCAGATCAATCTCCGTAAACTTTTTACCTTTGGCCACAACCAGCCGGGTCATGCCGTTCAGCAAAGTGATCGCTTCGTCTGCACCCAGACGCTGCTTCTTGGCGTCAATTTCTTCTTTGGTGGATAAGTCGTGAGTCGCAAGAAACTCCTGCGCGCGAGTGCAGGAAGTTCAGCCCCTGCGGTGGTAGCTCCAGTTAATCTGAGCCGTCATCATGTGACCTCGTGTTTTCCAGGTTCTGTGTGAGACATACCAACGTCGACAGGACCCCGCAACGGGTTCGTCCTGCCAGACAACGCCGGCATTTTAGCAACCGCCCCTCAGCTGGCCACCCGCTGAGACGGCTTTCTGGACTTTGCGCTTTCTGTCGGTTCAGGCAATAATTTCGTCAATCGCATGCCCGAAGTCCTGCTCCAGACGTTTCTGGCCGGGAATCTCCATGCGGTGCGAATCCAGACCCAGCTGCTTCAGAATTGTGGCGTGCACATCCGTTACGTAGTGCGGATTTTCGACAGCGTGAAATCCGATTTCGTCAGTGGCACCGTGAGCAATCCCGCCTTTCAGACCGCCGCCAGCCATCCACACACTGAACCCGTGCGGATGATGGTCGCGGCCATCGGCCCCCTGCGAACCTGGCGTGCGACCGAACTCGGTCGCAAACACAACCAGTGTTTCGTCCAGCAGGCCGCGCTGTTTCAGATCGGTGATCAGACCGGCAATCGGCCGATCCACCTGCATCGCCAGCTCCGCATGTTTCGCCTTCAGCCCCGAGTGCTGATCCCATTCTCCCGCCGCGCCACTGCCATGCTGAATCTGGATAAAACGCACGCCCTGTTCGGCAAAACGTCGAGCGGCCAGAAGCTGTTCCGCAAACGGACGCGTTTCTTTCTGGTCAAACCCGTACAGGTTCTTCGTCGCTTCGGTCTCCGCCGAAAAATCAATCACGCCGGGAACAGCCGTCTGCATACGAAACGCCAGTTCGTAAGACTTGATCCTCGCATCCAGAGCCGCATCCGCGGGATAGCGCTGCGCCGTGAGTCTGTTCAGCCGGTGCACCAGATCAAAACTGAGTCGCTGTTCTGCCGCACTGATGGCCCGTTCCGGAGTCGCATAATCCAGCGGGTTTTTGGGATCGACTTTCAAGGCCACAGAGTCATAGGCTGGCCCCAGATAATGCCCATCGCGACGATCGAAAAAGCGTGGCCCCATGCTGATAAACTGCGGCAGATTTTCGTTCAGTGTCCCGAGTCCCCAGTTTACCCACGCACCAATCGTAGGTACGCGTGGATCCAGCATGTGGCGACCGGAATGAAACTGCACCTGCGCTCCATGATTGTCGTCAGTCGTCCACATCGATCGAATGACCGAAATATCATCGATCACCGAACCGATCCGTGGAAACCAGTCACTCAGTTCAATGCCGCTTTCACCATACTTTTTGTAACCCACCTGCAGAGGATAGATTTTGTTTCGCTGCTGACCATTGGCATCGTTCACCACCACCACGCGCACTTTCTTAAGTCGCTCGGGGTTCTGGACGTCGGCAAACGGTGTTTCGGCGATCGACTTGCCGGCGTATTGCGTCAGCGCCGGCTTGGGATCAAAGCTCTCCATGTGACTCACGCCACCGCGCATAAACAGCCAGATGACGCTTTTGGCTTGGGGAGCAAAATTCGGCCGGCCATCCGGCGGCATCCAGCCCCCCGCCGCCAAATCCGCCCCTAATGCTTCCGACTGCAGCATCGATTGCAGAGCCAGCGTACCGAAACCCAGCCCGCCACCCAATAACTTGCGGCGACTCAGATTTTGATTCATGCTGTCCATCAGATTAACTCCCTCACAACAAGGCGGCTTGCCCTAAAATTCAACCAACAAACACAGCCTACCTGATCGAAATAAAATCATTGTGATTCAGCAGACTGTGAACCAGTCGTGTGCGTACGTTCGCTTCCCGATCGACGTCTGCCGCAGAGGCAGCGGCCTGAACTTTTTCGTTCTGCAGTAATTCATGCAACTGCTGACAAAACAGCAGACACTCAGCCTGCTCGCTGTCGGTTGGCAGACGCCCCAGAATTTCTTCCACGGCCGCATTCACAAATGCCCCGGCGTCCGCAGTGGGCAGCGACTGCGAAATGCGGGTCGCGATCAGTCCTGCCATCGACATCGACAGTTCGCTGTTGGCCAGCGCCAAAGCCTGCTGCGGCACAATGCTGTCACTGCGGCGGTAACACTGCAGCAGATCCGCATCGTCAAACATCGTCAGAAACTTATCCTGCTGATCACGGGAATGTTTGTAGTACAGACTGCGTCGCTGGCTGCCATTGCCGACATCCAGCGACGGGCCACCCACGGTCAGATCCAACGTTCCCGCCAGCTGCAGCAGACTGTCACGCACGACCTGCGCTTCCATGCGTCGGGTATGCATCCGCCAGTGCAGCGTATTGTCGGCATCGGCCAGCAGCGTTGCCGGATCGCTGTGAATAGTCGAGGTCTCTCGCTGATAGGCATCTGATGTGACGATCAGCCGATGCAGGCGTTTGAAGCTCCAGCCGGATTCCATGAATTCAGCCGCCAGATAGTCGAGCACATCCGCATGCACCGGACGCTTCGCCCGCAACCCGAAATCAAACACGGATTCCACCAGCGGTTCGCCAAAATGCCGCATCCACACGTGATTGACGGCTACGCGTGCCGTCAGTGGGTTGTCACGATCCGTCATCCAGCGAGCCAGCGACAAACGGCGGCCCGTGCTGGTTTCTGGATAGGTGGGCGGATAATCGGATTCCTTATCAGCCGGACCTTCCAGCGCTTTGTACGACGCCCGCAGACTAATATACGTGCCAGTGCCTTGTTCAGCCGCCGCCATATTCCTGCGAGCGTCAGCGGCTTTCGCGGTGGCGGATTTAACTTTGCCAGCATCGCCTGCAGCGGCCAGCAGTTCATATTCCGCCTGAGCAAGTAAGGCGGACGCATCGAGCTGGGCGGCCCGCTGCGCTGTTTCGACGACTTCAGCGGCAGCGGCATGGCGATACTTCGCACCGTCCGCCGCCAGCACGGCGTTCAGTGCATCAAGACGCACCCGGTCAGCGTGGAGTTTAGCGGCCGCCGTTTTCACGGCCGTCGCCGGATCCAGCGCAGGCGACGCAGTGTTCTTTGCGGCTACAAGCGGTGTGTCGGTCGGCAATGAACGAATTTTAATCCAGTCGTAGGCGACGGTGGCGTCGAAGGCCTGCAGCGTCAGCCGGCCAGCCGGCCGACGATCAGGCAACTGATAGGCCAGCACAAATTCATCGTCGAGCCATACATTGATCAGTCGATCACGCACGGCAAACCGCAGTTCATAAGTTTGTCCCACAGTGATCGGCCGGGCGGCCATGCCTTCCACCGGATACACGCTGTTACCGTCCCGCGAATACGCCACCTGGACTTTCGGGGCCGGTGCATGAGCACTCGAGTACACATAGTTCGCGTACTTCAGATCAGCGGATTCATCAAAACGAAATGTCACAGACCTGTACGTGGGGCCACCCGTCGTTGTGTAGCGGCAGCTGACTTCGAAGTCACGCGGCATGGGCTGGCGGAACCGCACGAATTCAGCGGCACGAGTCGCCGACGTTCGGAACAGGGCTCCGTCTTTGAACTGCCAGTCGGCCCCCACGATCTCCCAGGCTTCCGGATTGGCGGCCGAAAAGTCGTCTTCAAACAGCAACGCACTGCCAACGTCCGTTGCGCGCGTGGCAGAAGCGGTTGATGTGGCCTGCAGGTGCTGCGCCAGAGTGACGTTGGCGGCCGAAAGTTCTTTTTCGGCTGCAGCAATTTTTGCTTCCGCAGCCTGCCGAAAGTCCCGCTGCACATAATCACGAAGACTCGGAGCATAGGCCGTGGGCGGCAACGGGATCGACTGCACTTCCGGTTGAAAGCCAGCCAGTAATGCGGGCACGCGAGGCACAATCTTTGTCTCCCTGTCCGGATTCAGCGGATCACCGCGCAGGTGCAGAAACGTTTCCACGTCCAGGTGATCGTCGAACACGCGCGGCAGTCCGTCGACTTCGAAATCAGTGACTCCCGGCACAGGATCCAGACGCACCTGATGCGGCTCAAAGATGGCTCGAAAGCTGTAATAGTCAACATGCGTAATCGGATCGTACTTATGATCATGACACTTCGCGCAATTCAGCGTGAGTCCCAGAAACGCCTTGCCCGTGTGTTCGACCGTGCTGTCCAGCCACGTCGTCCGATTGAACAGATAATAGTTACGCGCGAGAAAACCGGTGCCCGCAATCACAGCGGGATCTTCCGGAGCGATCTCATCACCGGCCAGCATTTCGTGCAGCATGCGGTCGTAGCCTTTATCCGCATTCAGAGAATTCACAATCCAGTCGCGCCAGCGCCAGATGTGCTTTTGGCTGTTACGCAACTGAGCTCCCAGACCGTACCAGTCGGAATACCGCCACACGTCCATCCAGTGTCGGCCCCAACGTTCGCCGTACTGAGGACTCGCCAGCAGTTCGTCGGCGATTTCGGCCCACGGCCGTTCGTCATGCAGCTGTTCCAGCGACGGCGGCAAACCGATCAGGTCCAGGTACAAACGGCGAATCCGTAGCGAACGTTCCGCGGCTGGCACCGCTTGCAGACCACGCTGCTGCAGTCGGGCGTTGAGCAGCACGTCGATCGGATTCAGCCTAACTGTTGCGGAATCGCTGTCACCACCGGTGGCCGTGATGGCCGGTCTGGTAATACGCTGAAAGGCCCAGTGATCGCTCGGCCCTTTGGGAATTGCTTCGTCGGGAGTGACCGCTCCCTGGTTAATCCATTTTTGAAGCCACTCGATCTGTGCGGGCTGCAGTGCCGCACCGTCTGCCGCGGGGGGCATGCGCACATCATGATCAGCAGTCACGCGTTCAAAGATCAGACTTTCCGTGGCGTTGCCAACAACCAGCGCCGGCCCGCTGTCGCCACCGCGGGTCATCAGGGCCAGAGTTTCCAGACGCAATCCGCCTTCCTGTTTCAGCACGCCATGGCACGAATAACACTTCTCCGCCAGCACAGGTTTAATCTGCGTGAGATAGTCAATGTCCGCCCCCGCAACGGTGGCCGAACATGACAGCAGCGCAAGCAGACACTGAATTCGAAATGGCTGGCAATTCATGCGAAGCCTTACATAACAGGCGGAGGGAAATTGAACAGGGCGGGACGCCAGCCTACCAATTCACCGCGAGAACAGCAACAAGTTCGGCATTTCGGCACCAGAGAGACTGACTTTTAAAGTCGGCTGAGCCAGAGTCCGCTGAACACCCGGACGTCTGCTTGTGAATTTCCAGCGGTGACCGGACTCAGGCGCGGACGCTTCGTACCAGTTCACCAGACTGTTGAAAAATTGAGTGGTCGTCCCCTGAGTTCCAACCCCACAGACGACTTTCGTCAGCACGGAGCCCAATGCGGTGAGCCCTCAAAAACCAGGCGACGTGGCACCAATCCACGGTCTCGTCGACAACGACTGCGGACCACAACTGCGACAGATTACGGCGGAAGGCTCGACACCGCGGACTTCGCCTGCAACGCTATCCGCACTCGACCCCATTCGCAATGATGTTCACTAACCGGCGCGCATCGTTTTCCCTCAGACACTACTCCCCACAGGTTTGTCCCATGCAGATCAGAACTACCATCGTCAGCTCACTGCTTCTCGCTGTGGCGTCATCTCTGGCGATATCCGCCAGCGCAGAAGAATCCAACAGCCTGCCGGATGCGAAGCCCATTCATGTGTTGGTGTGGGACGAACGTCAGCCACGTCAGGCTGAAGCCTATGACAACTTTCTGGGCAACGAGATCGTAACTCAGTTGACGGCCTCGTCGCCGAGCCTGGAATTCCGGTCGGTCGCGATTGATGATCCGGAGCAGGGCCTTTCCGTGACCAATCTGGAATGGGCAGACGTCATCGTCTGGTGGGGGCATGTCCGGCAGCGCGATGTTACCGACGACAACGCTCAACGAGTTCTTGATCACGTCCTTGCCGGCGATCTGGATCTGATCGCGCTGCATTCCGCTCACTGGGCCAAGCCGTTTGTCACTGCCATGAACTGGAGAAGTCTGCAGGACGGTCGCCGTCATCTGCAGCAACAGGCGGGCACTGCAAAACTCACGATCGAAACCGTCGATCCCCCCCGACCGTACACGGTGCCGATGCACGGCAGCACGCTGACACCCGCGTATTTCGGCTACAGGAAAAGCCAGACAGAGTTTCACGGTCTGGTCCACCTGCCATGGTGCTGCTTTCCCGATTATCGGCCGGATGGTCTGCCGGGAACGATCACGGTGAAGTTACCTCAACATCCGATCGCCAAAGACCTGCCCGCAACATTCGCTGTCAAGCAGACGGAAATGTACAACGAACCGTTCCACGTGCCGGCTCCCGATGAAGTCGTCTTTGAGGAGACCTGGGAACTTGGCGAACGATTCCGCAGCGGCATGGTCTGGAACATCGGTCAGGGCAAAGTGTTCTACTTTCGACCGGGCCATGAAACCTTTCCCGTTTACAAACAACGGGAAGTCATTCAGGTGCTGGCCAACGCCTGTCACTGGCTGGGAACCGATCCGGAATAACAGCAACAGCAGGAACGCCCTTAAACTTTCAGTCAGAATTCCTATCCTACACGGACGCCACCGGCACAACGGCCGTGTCCTGCAAGAGAGCGACGTTAGCGAGGAACACCTATCGGAAGCCTCGCGCATGTTCCTGCCGCCGCTCGTTCATTTGTGTTTTCTGGCCGATTGCCCGGGCGGCGTTTATTGACTCGCCCCCTATTCTGCGGGCACGTAATCTAAATTCGGCCGCGGCATCCAAGCTGACACGCGTTTGCGCCAGGCGTGCAGCAGGGATCGCAGTTCGGCGGCCTTCTCAGGTTCCACCCGAGACACGTCCTGCCGTTCGCCGATGTCCTCGCGGAGATTAAACAGCTGCACGGTGTTGTTTTCGAAATATTCCAGCAGCTTGTAATCGCCGGCGCGAACGGCACCACCGGGGCTTTGCATGCCGTGATTGCTGTAATGAGGAAAATGCCAGTAGAGGGCCTCCCGATCAAAGTGCATGGCCCCATTTAACAGCGGCACCATACTGCGACCATCGGCGTGTTGCTCCGGCTGCTGTGGCAACCCGGCCAACTCCAGAATCGTGGGATAGATATCGGTACTGATGACCGGCACATTGCATTCCTGCGCGCGATGTGCTTCTCCTGGCCGGTAAATCAGCAGAGGCACACGAATGCCGCCTTCGTACAGCCATCCTTTGGCGCCTCGCAGGGGCAGATTCGATGTGGAAAAAGCAACATCCAGCTGATCTCGGGCCACGACTCGAGTGGGTCGGCCAAAGTTCGCGGCCGACATGCCGCCGTTATCAGAAGAAAAAATAATGATCGTATTCTCCGCCAGTCCCGTTTCGGTCAGCCTGTCGATAATGCGTCCCAGACTTTCGTCCATCGCTTCGATCATGGCCGCAAACTGAACATTGTCCTGCTGCTGCTTAATCTTAACGGTGCGTTCCGGAAGCACCTTAAAGCCTGACCATGCCGGTCTGTTCAAACGCGCCACCAGATCTGCGTCCGTCAATGGCCGATCAGTATCGGGGTTGCCTTCCAGAATAAACGGCGGAGCCACAAACGGTGGCATCCTCTGCAGCTTCTCCTGGTATTTCGCAACCAGGTCAGCACGCCCCTGAATCGGATCGTGGACAGCAAAGTGCGACAGGTACAGAAAAAAAGGCTGGCTGCGATTGGCTTCAATAAATTCCTCAGCTACATCAGTCAGTCGATCGGTCAGATACTGGCCGGGTTTGTCACTCAGGCCATCGAATTTAAACGGAGCATAATAGCCGGCTTTCGGCCAACCGAGGTTCCAGCGGGGAACCTGCACATCGAATCCCTGCTGCAGCGGACCAAACGGATCTTCTCCCAGATGCCATTTTCCGATGTGCGCCGTGCGATAACCGTGCTGCTGCAGCGTTTCCGCAATCGTGACTTCCTTAAGCGGCAGGTGCTGAGTCATCGCAGCATTCGTCAGCTTCTGAAAAGAAAACTCCCTGCGACCGGTCAGCCAGTCGGTCAGGTGCAAACGGGCAGGATACTTTCCGGTCATGAGACTGGCGCGAGTCGGCGAACAGACGTGGCAGGCGGCATAAGCCTGAGTGAACTTCACACTCCTGGCAGCCAGACTGTCGATGTTCGGGGTTTCGTAAAAGTCACTGCCATAGCATCCGAGGTCGCGCCAACCCAGATCATCGACCAGAAAAAAGACGACGTTCGGAAGCCGAGAAGAAGCAGGCAGCGCCGACGGCAGGAGCCACACAGTCGCCAGAACGAAAATCAGCCGCGTGGTCGACGATGGTCTCATGACAGCCTGGCTTTCAATCACTGGAATCTGACGACCGCGAATGACATCGTGGTCGTGAATAACACACTTTAAAAACGGAGGTCTGTTTCCCACGAAACATAACCGGACACGGTTCTTGTGAGTGACTCTATGTCTGGATCTTGCGTTGCACTTTTCGGGCAAGACGAGCTGCGTCGATCACCTGAAGTTTGTGTGTCCCGATCGCAATGCGTTCGTGTTGGTCGTGCGCTTCCAACTGAAAAGAAATCGATGACCCGTCCGTGTAAATCACTTTCGCGCGACAGACAACTTCTGCGCCAGGCGGAGTGGCGGCCGTATGTTCCACGCTAACCATCACTCCGACCGTACTCTCGCCCGGTTCGAGCATCGGCAGAACGGCATTGCGAGCCGCATGTTCCAGAAACCACACCAGCCACGGTGTACAAAGTATGGGAGGCATGCCGTCATGAGCAAAATCAATGAGATGCTGCTCAGTGACAACAAACCGCTCCTCACCGATGGTGCCGATTTTTAGATTATTTTTCATCGCACAATTGTCCATCAAACCGGTTGCCATGAGCAAGTGTCTACATCACCGATCACCGGATCCCCTGATCTTTTCCGGAGCAGGCTGCCTGTCAATGTTGGCCGCTGCTTCGTGAGTCCGGCCGTGAAGGTCCATCATTCAAGATCATCCCGCCCATAAAGGCAGCTCTTTCGTCGGGCGGTCGTCGAAAATCTGTACGGCGCGGGAAGTGAAATCGTCTCACCAAACTTCAAGAACCAGCGTGTCCTGTCGGAGGGATTGAAGTTTATCTCTCATCCTGATCGGCTTGCCGTAGAAGCCAGACAACAAAGTTCTCCCGAGGAACTGATGTTCAATAAGGCTAACGAAGCTGAACAGCTGGAAACCGCTCGCGAAACACTCAAAGCCGAAATCAAGCAGTTGGAAGCCGAGGCCGAGCCAGCCGAAGGCGATGCACGAAAACGACTCAAGGCGAAGATCCAATCAGCGAAAGAGCGTCTCGACGAACTCCTGAACGAAGAGTCTGCTGAATCCTGACATCATGACTGAACCGGTTTCGTCGCGAATCACTGCCAGTAACTCGCTGCGCAAAACAGTTCACAACTCATCGAATGGATCGTCAGCAAGCTCACCCGCCGTTACTGACGACGCGTGCCTGGAGTAAGACCGAACTGTTGTTACGCGAGTGTTTAACGATCCATAAGAAAACACCATCAGACAAATATTCAACATCCGGGATAATTTTCATGCTCGGCGAAGTATTGCCTGGCCTGCAACAAACTGCCGACGCTAAGCCGCGGCGGCCAGTCAGATTGCGGCCAGTCAGATTGCGGCCACGCAGATTGCGGCCACGCAGGCGCTGCAGGAACCCGAGTATTATGCCGACCGGATTGCCGAAACACACCGACAGCGAATTTGGCTTGAACAGAAACTTTCAGTGTTCAGTTTTGAAATTCATCCCGGATTAGCAAATTTTGTTTCTGACCGAGCTTCCCGTCTCGTTAATGCCTAAGGCTCAGTTTTTACTGCGATGTCAGCATCAGAAACTGTTTCTGCGCGACACGTACCCCGACCAATCCGAGTCTGGTGGAAGCGATCTGTGCGTTTCGCAGTAAAAGACGAAGAGACTAACCGACGAATGGTCACGATGATCGGCGGCATGCTGGAGCGAAGCGACAACTGATGGCCTCAGGCACACTCAGCCGGCCGCACCTATCAACGGAACGCGACGCAGTGGTTCGGTGCCCCGCAAGGTGACGGTTAAGGCTGGAGTTGTCTTTTTGAACGGCCGGACAACAGGAGATACGTTGAAGACCTGGGCGGGTGATCTGGCCCACAACACGCGAAACGTCGTGGCAGTCGTCAATCGCATCGAAGTCAATGAACCAGCCGGGGACTTCAGCGTGTTGCAGGGCCAGCTAAGCGATCTGAGTCGTTCGCTATGCAACGGCTTACCGACTCATGTTTTCGCACTGGTCGTGCTGCCAATCGCGTGACTGTCGTCCAGATTTGTCTCCAGCATCGCTCACTGGATTTTGCCGAGTTCGCTTAACCGAGTTCGCTTAACCGAGTTCGCTTAACCGAGTTCGCTTAACCGAGTTCGCTTAACCGAGTTCGCTTAACCGAGTTCGCTTAACCGAGTTCGCTTAACAGTGATCTGCTGCGTCAAGCCGCAGCAGGCAGTATGGGGATGCTGGTTTTCTTGGTTGTCGTTTATCTGGTTCTGCGGGTTTCCGGGCTAACTCAATTAGCATTGACGCTGTTAAGCGGTACCGGCCTGATCGGCCTGGCGCTGGGTATCGCTTTTAAGGATATTACCGAGAACTTTCTGGCAAGCATTTACCTGAGCCTGCAGAAGCCGTTTAATGACGGCGAACTGGTTGATATCAACGGAATCCTTAGCTATGTCCAGAAACTAACCGCACGCACCACGATCCTTATGAACCTCGAAGGCAATCACGTACAGATTCCAAACGCGATCGTTTTTAAGAATACGATTCGGAATTACACGAGCAATCCCAATTGTCGCGAGGACTTTATGATCGGGATTGGCTACGACGCTTCGATTGCCCGGGCGCAGGAAATCGCGATGCAGGTACTTCGCAAGCACCCGGCAGTACTCAAATACCCGGAACCCTTGGTTCTGGTCGACGGATTGGGCGCATCAACAGTAAATCTGCGGATCTACTGTTGGATCGATGGCAAACAACACAGCTGGCTAAAAGTTCGCTCGGCTTTGATTCGACTGACAAAAAAGGCATTTCAGGATGCGAACATCGAGTTACCGGATGAATCACACGAGATGGTGTTTCCTGACGGTGTTCCGGTGCGAATGATCGAGCGTCAAGCGGGACCGACACTATCGAGCCCCGCACCGCAAGTGGAGGCGATTCAGTTGCCAGAGCCTCAATCAACGTCTTCGCTGGCTGAGGGGGGACTCAGTTGCGACGCCACAGAGATCGAACAGCAGGCGAAACAGTTCCGCATGCCGGCAGCAGGTGAAAATATACTTTAGCCAACGGACACAGTTTCTCGGCGAATCATCGGCCGTGCGTCTGTCACAGGCGGTCAATTCAGCCCGAAACTTCTCGACTTGTGGCTGCTGCGGCTACATCCCGAACAGCGACCGCCCGCGGAATTGTCGTGGCTGACGATGACCTGAATGGGCATCATGAGTATCGTGTTTTCGCTGCCCATGGAAAGTTCTACTTGAAATCACCTGCCGGCATTGGAACTGTTGAAGTAGTCGAAACCGGGATCTGGGATTTGAATTTCATGGTCATTTTTCCCGAATTGATGTCACGAAATCGACGAGAGGCATCAATTCACAATCGCAAAATGACTCGAAATCGTTCAGTGTCGAATACTTCAACAGTCCCCATTGGGGCCGGGGAAGATCGCAATGAGGCGTTGAGTGGCGAAACTGAATACAATCCGGCACAGTACACAGCCTATGGACAGCAGTCCAACGCAGCAGCAGCAGCAGCAGCAGCAGCAGGGAGATGATCGATGAGACATTCCAGAAGAACGTTCTTACGTGGCAACGGTGCCATGCTGGCATTGCCATTTCTGCCTTCGCTGGCCAAGGCCGCTCGGGATGTGCGTGCCGGCACCAGACCGGATAAAAAACTGGTCATCATGTATATGCCCAATGGCATCGTTCGCCGCTGTTTTTTTCCGGGCGAAGAAAATGCGGACCTGCCGGATTTCATCGGCGGGTTCAATGCCGATCAAACGAAAAATGAGCGAAGGCGGCAGAACAAACATGGCTCCTATCCGCTCGAACTGACGTCCACGATGCAGCCGCTGGCGGATCACACCAACGATGTAACGCTGATTACAGGACTGGATCGGACCTACAAAAACGGACAGGACGTGCATGCTCAGGGAGCTTCCTGCTATCTGACCAGCCTGTCACCTGCACAGGCGACGGAGCAGGGCATTGTGCATCCTAACGGACGCAGTCTGGATCAGGTGATTGGCGATGCGGTAGGTCACTCAACCATTTTCAACACACTGGAAATCAGCTGCAACGGATTCACCGCGCCGAAGGAACCCATCGAGTTCGACAATATTTCGTGGTACGGGCCCGGGAAAATGGCTCCATCCATTCGAGAGCCTCAGAAACTGTACGACCGACTGTTTTTGCGTGACAGCTATCGCCATCACATTGCGGAAGTGACCGATCTGGTGCTGGCCGATGCCAACACACTGTCAAAGAAACTCGGCCGCGACGACCGGCACACCATGGGCGAATTTATGCAGATGATTCGCGACATTGAGTTACGAATTCAGAAAATGGATCAGCTGCTGTCCGATGTGGACGTGCAGATTCCCAAAAACGAAGTGTTGCCGCGCGGCCAGTATATCCGCCTGCAGATGGACCTGATGCTGCTGGCCTTTCAGATGGGCATCACTAACGTCTGCACTTTTATGCTGGGCCCGGAACGCTGGGACGCCACATTGATGTACGAAGGCGTCTTTGATCAGCCAGTGCAGCATCACAACATGACTCACAATCAGAAAGGTGACGGTTACAAAGACCTGCAGAAGATCGACATTTTTCACATGCAGCAATATGCGTACCTGATTCAGCGTATGAAGGACATCCGTGAATCTGACGGCAGCTGCATGCTGGATAACTCATTGATCGCTTACGGAGCCGGTCTGGGTGACGGAGCCACGCATCAATACTATGACTTACCGATGATCGTCGCCGGGCGAGCTCAGAATCAGATCAAGCAGGGTCGCTTCATTAAAATGGAAAGCGGCACGCTGAATTCCAATCTGTGGCTGACCGTCGCGCAGCTGATGGGCCTCGAAATCGATTCCTATGCAGACAGCACCGGCGTCGTGTCCGATCTGTGGACCTGATCGCGGCGAATACAACTGCAACAGCGTGGGAGAAACCTGAGTGATAACCTGGAATTTTCTGATTCGTGCCTTCTGTGTGCTGCTGGTTGTCGTCAGCAGGCCGACCATTGCGCAGGCTGATAATTTTGAGCAGATTCTGAAACCGTTGTTCGCTCAGAAATGTGTGAAATGTCATGGCAGCGAAGACGTGAATGCGGACGTCCGCTTTGACAGCGTCATGTCTGAGACGCAATTGCTGGAACAGCCGGAACTGATTCTGCGGACCCTGGAAGCCATCGACACCGGTGCGATGCCTCCAGATGGCGAAGAATCGCTGGATGAAACCACGCGTACGAAAGCAGTCGTCGTGCTGAAAGGTATGTTGCACGAAGCCAGCCTTCACTTAACTCAAACACGTGCACCGCTGCGGCGGTTGAATCGACTACAATACAACAACACGGTGCGTGATCTGTTTCAGCTTAATCGGGATGTGTTTGCACTGCCCGAAAAACTCATGACGCGGCACGACAATTATCTACAGAGATTGACCGAACAGCCGCTGCCCCGACAAATGCCGGAATCCATTGAAGTGGTCTCACAGGCACTGAATCCTCAACCTGGTCTGCAGGATGTGAAGCCCTTTCCGAAAGATCTGCGAGCCGAACATGGGTTCGACAATCAGGCAAATCAGCTGACGCTCTCTCCGCTGCTGCTGGATGCTTTTCTGCGACTCAGTGTGTCCATTGTCGAAAGTTCCGACTTCAACGAACAGACGGTCGGCATCTGGGACGAATTCTTCAAAGCACCAGCGGACAACGCGGACCGCAAAGCAGTGATTAGCAGCCGGCTGGCACGCTTTCTGCGAATCGCGTTTCGCGGACCGGTCGATCAGAAAACGCTGGATCGCTACACAGCATACGCGACCGGCAAACTGCAACAGGGGCTGTCCTTTACGGACACCATGAAAAAAGTGGCTTCGGCCGTGCTGTCGTCGCCCCTGTTTCTGTACCGAAGACCGGTCACGGCCGACCAAATTCACCAGCTGGAACTGGCTGCCCGGATGTCTTATTTTCTGTGGGGCAGCTGCCCGGATGATGAACTGTTGGCGCTGGCCGAACGCGGCGAGTTGTTGCGTCCGGATGTTCTGGAGCGAACCATCGTGCGAATGCTGGCAGATCCGAAAATCGAACGTTTTCTGGACACGTTTCCCACGCAATGGATGCAGTTGGAAAACCTACTCGCAGCGACTCCCGATCCCGGCATCAATAAATACTTCAGCTTCGATCAAAAAGCACCGGCCAGCCTGCAAATGGTGTTGGAACCGCTGCTGTTATTTGACGCAGTGTTTGTAGAAGATCGCCCGGTTGGCGAACTGATCGCTCCACCGTTCAGCTATCACAGTGAATTTTTGCAGACGTGGTACACCACCGACCTGCAACCACCAGCCGTCGATGCGCAACAGATCGTCGCCGAGAACCACCGGAATGAACAGCAGCGACAGATTCTGCAGGCCACCATCATTGCAACTCAGGCCCGCCGCACTGCGCTGCTGGACCCTGTTCGCAAAAGACTGCTGGAAGCCCGAAGCGATGGGACGCAAACAGAAGCACCCGTGGACCTCAAGCCGTTTGCCGCATGGGAATTCAACGACGGTCTGACGGAAACGATTCGCGGGCTGGACCTGACGGCTCACGGCGAGATTACGTTTCGCGACGGAAGAATCCTTCTGGATCAGGCGTACCTGCAAAGTCAGCCACTGCCGATTGATCTAAAGGCGAAGACTCTGGAAGTCTGGTTCCAGCTGAATAATCCGGATCAGCGTGGTGGCGGATTGATGGGCATTCAGGGACCGGGTGGGCTATTCGATACGATTGTGATCGGCGAACGGATGCAGCGACACTGGATTTCCGGTAGCAACGGGTTCAGCCGCACGGAAGATTTCCCCGAGTCCACAGCCGAGACCGTCGCGGACGAAATTTTGCACCTGGCGATGGTCTATGCAGAAGACGGCACGACGACGCTGTATCGCAATGGAACGCTGTACGGAAAACCGTTCCGCAAAGGGCAGGCCACCTTTCCGCAGGCACAGTCATCCGTCCTGTTTGGCCTGCGACATCTGCCGGCCGAAGGTAACCGGTTTCTGTCGGTCAGCATCGATCAAGCGCGGCTGTATGATCGTGCCCTGACGGCTGAAGAAGTGGCGGCTTCCACCAGTGGACATAGCTCATTCATTTCAGACACAGAACTTGCAGCCGCCCTGACGCCACAACAGCAGGATCAGTTCGCAGCACTGAATTCCGCTCTTGCTCAGGCCGAAACTGCATTAACACAGGTGCCAGCCAGCCGAAGCGTGGATGAAGTCCGACAAACGGTGGAACTTAGCTTTGAGAACAATCTGAAGACACAGCTGCGTTCGCGTACGTTTCGGCGTGTAGCGACCAAAGATCCTCGCTACGGAGGCATCATCACCAATGCGGCGATGCTAAGCATGACGTCCGGGCCCCGGCGAACTCATCCGGTCGCTCGAGGTGTCTGGGTGATCGAAGTCATCTTCAACGACCCACCGGATCCGCCGCCTAACGACGTGCCACCGCTTAATGAGGACTCGGCTGACAAAGATCTGACCATCCGGGAACAGTTCGCCGCTCACCGCGAAAACCCATCCTGCGCCGGGTGCCACACCAAGCTCGACCCGCTGGGTTTTGCCCTCGAGAACTTTGACATCACCGGTCGGTGGCGCGATCAGTATGACAATGGCCGAACCGTCGATGCCAGCGGTACGCTGATGCGAAAACATGACTTCGGCGATGCGGTCAGTTTTAAGCAGTCGCTGGTCCATGAAAACCGCCGCTTCGCCAAAGCCTTCACGGAACACCTGCTGAGATTCGCTCTGGCCAGGGAACTCGGTCCGCCGGATGCACTGGCGGTGGATGAGATCATCAGCCAGACACAGGATGCCGACTTCCGACTCAGCCAACTGATTCGGTCCGTGATTTTAAGTGAAAGTTTTCTGCAGACGAACTGAGAAACTTCATCGGCGAACACCCCGGCCTGACAGCCAATTTCAATATCGAACATCCGGACGAATGTGCGAAAGCACCGCCACCGTTTCTTCAGAAAAACAACAGACTCCGCTCGCCAGTTACACTGACACGCGAATACCCATTCGCCCACTCACCGCCATGCATCTCGCAACATGCACGTTGCAACAAAGGTTCACTGAATTTAAGTTAACAAGCCATCTTCTTCCGCCGTCCAGAAGCCTGCCAATTATGCGAATCTACCAGCTCGTCATGTTCCTGCCGCTCTTCCTGCCTGTATCCGCTCACGCCGAGAGGTTCCCGTGGCAGCGTTTTGAAGTAGCAGGCCGCCCGGCCTTTATGATTCTTCCTGAAGCAGAAAAACGCCGTCAGCCGCAGCCGTGGATCATGTACGCTCCCACATTCGACAGGCAATTGCCCAACGAAGCGCAAGAAGGCTGGATGATCGACCACTTTCTCAATGCGGGCATCGCCATCGCCGGTGTCGATGTGGACGAATCACACGGCAGCCCGGCTGGTCGGGCCACCTTTGAGGCTCTGTATCAGAATCTGGTCACAGGGGCTCCCGGCTTCGCGCCGAAAGCCTGTCTGCTGCCACGCAGTCGAGGCGGATTAATGCTGTACAATTGGGCAGCCGAGCACCCGGAGAAAGTGCGGTGCATTGCCGGTATCTATCCGGTCTGTGATTTGCGCACCTATCCAGGACTTGCCGCAGCGTGTACAGCCTATGACATGACGGCCGACGAATTAACAGCCGTTCTGTCGCAACATAATCCCGTCGAACGGCTGGCCCCATTGGCCGCGGCGAAGGTGCCGATTTTTCACATCCACGGAGACGTCGACAAAGTGGTGCCGTTTCAGGAAAACACCGGCCAGGTCGCCAGCAGGTACAGAGAACTCGGTGGGCAGATGGAGGTCGTTGTCGCGCCCGGTCAGGGGCACAACATGTGGCACGGCTTTTTCCACTGCGAAGATCTGGTCGACTTCGTCGTGCTGCACGCCACCGGGCAGCCACGCGAGGTTTCCATTCCAAAACCGATCGCCCACTGGAAACTCGACGAAACAGAGGGTGACCTCGCGCAGGATTCCGTCGGCAATCATCACGGCATAATTGTTGGTGCGCAGCCGGCCGCAGGGCGAATCGGCGGTGCGAGATTGTTTGACAGAGCCAGCGGAAATCACATCGCAATTGAGCACTCTAAAGCTTTCGAAGTGTCCACGTTTGCGGTCTCCGCCTGGGTAAAGCTCACTCGTCCGCCAACGTTTTCCGGCATTCTGGGAACGCGGTTTGGCGGAGAATGTACCTTCGATATGAAAGTGAACGCTGCCAAAGTCCATGGCGATATTGGCGATGGACAGCAGTGGCTCGAGACAAAGGTCAACTTCTATGCCGAAGACACCGGATCAAACGGCAATGGTGGTAAACTGGAACTCGATCGCTGGTACCACATCGTGTACGTCATCGATCACGAGGCTCAGCAGTGCCAGCTGTATCTGGACGGTGATCTAAAAAGACGCATTCCGTTTCAAGGCACACCGCAGCTGATGACGGTCGGCCGCCAGATGCACATCGGCCATTCCTCAACCGACGAATTCATGGACGGAATCATCGACGAAGTCTGTATCTGGCACGAACCACTTTCATCCGCTCAGGTCCGAAAACTGCACGCCACACGTTAGAAGTGGTTTCAAAGCATTGGAAATTGCCGTGGAAGTTGCGGTCATTTTTGACCGAAAGAAGAAACTCACATGGTCAGTAACCTGCCGATGTCGCCACCACCGCGGCAGCCTACTGTCGCGCTCGGCAGAAAATTCCTTTCGAGGTCGTGCGTGACATCACACGTCAGATCGCTGACGACGCCGAAGCCGGGGTGAGTCACACGGTCGTCGATGAAGACCCGGCTGTGAACCTATCTCCACGCGTCATCCCGGAGGTCCGCGCACATGCGAATGGTGGTCGTGTGTTGTTGCTGGACGGGTCCACGATCACGGCCGAAGACACGCCGAAAAACCAGGACGAGTATCCTCAGAATCCCGTTCAGAAAGCAGAACTCGGCTGTCCCATCCTACGGTACGTGACGCTGACTTTGCTGTACACGGGCCTGCTGTTTGACGTGGCTTATGGACCGTACAGCGGCAAGGGAACGGGCGAAACGGCCTTGATGCGCCGACTTCTGAACGTGCTGCTACCAGGCGACATTCTGGTGGCCGACTGTTATCTGTGCACGTACTGGCTGATCGCCGCCTGCCGACAGCGAGGCGTTTACGCTGGTGATGAAAAATCATCACCAGCGTGAAGACAACCCGGCCGATGCGATTCGTCTTCGTGAAGAAGAACGCCTGGTGACATGGACTCTTCCAGTCGTCCATCGTGGATGAGCAAAGAAGAATACAAACAGCAACCGGCAACGCTTGAACTTCGTCTGATTGACGTGAACGTCAACCGCAAGGGCTTCCGTCCGAGTCAATTCACAGTGACCACCACAATGACAGATGACGAGCAATATTCCGGCAACTGGATTCGATCGATTTTTGAAAGTCGGTGGCTGGTTGAACTCGCTATTCGGGCGATCAAATGTTCGTTGAACATAGACATTCTGCGTGCAAAAACGCCAGTGATGGTTCGCACAGAATTATGGAGTTGCCTGCTGGCTTACAATCTGATCAGGGTGAAAATGCTGCAGAGCTGCGCTGTGTCCGACCGCGATCCGAGATCAGTGAGTTTCACGACGACGATGCAACTTCTGGCAACCAACTGGCTTCTATGCGCGGTGGTCGGTGTCACGTCGGAACTGGCCACTCTGGCACAGTCCGTGCCGA
>JBDNFN010000343.1:0-13345 GCA_041689795.1 Fuerstiella sp.
CAGGGCGAATCGAAGTGGTTGGCGCAGGAAAGGCCGGAGCCGGGATGGCTCGCGGGGTACTGGCCGCGTTGAGCGGACTTCCCGCCAACGTGGATCTGGGCGGCTGGGTCAACGTTCCTGAAGACTGCGTCGAATCGCTCGACAGGATTCACTTGCATGCGGCTCGACCGGCTGGCATCAATGAGCCAACGCAGGCGGGGGTTGACGGGACACTGCAGATTATTAATCGCATTCAAACGCTCGGCGAAAACGATCTTTGCATCGTGTTGATTTCGGGAGGTGGTAGTGCCTTATTGCCTGCTCCGGTTCCGGA
Organism: Fuerstiella sp.; assembly: GCA_041689795.1. GTDB lineage: Bacteria > Planctomycetota > Planctomycetia > Planctomycetales > Planctomycetaceae > Fuerstiella. The sequence continues at coordinate 314 of JBDNFN010000343.1, forward strand.
AGTTTCGCTTGAGTCCAAGCAGTTAGTGACCCGGTTTTTAGCGTCAGCGGGGGCGCCCATCAGCGATTTGAATGTCGTGCGAAGTCAGATTTCCCTTGTTAAGGGAGGTGGACTTCTAAGGCATTGTGGGGCTGGAAAACTAATTGCTTTGGTTATCTCAGACGTCATCGGCGACCCATTGGACATTATTGCATCAGGTCCGACCGTACCGCGGACGAGTTGTCCTGCTGACGCGCTTGCGGTGCTGGCGAGATACGACTCTGAGCAAAAGTTAGTTCCCGACAGCGTCTATGCCTATCTTGAATCGCAGTTAACGCTTCGGGAACAGGATCCGCCTTTGTGTGATTTCAGCAATTATGTCATTGGTTCCAACCAGGTTGCGATTAGTGCTGCCGAAGTTGAAGCTCTGAATCGAGGGTATTCGGTTATCAACCTCGGATCTCAGAACTGCGGTAGTGCTCGCGGGCTCGGTGAAGCTTTAATTAATCGTCTACAACAACTTCGAAAACAATCAGACGTACGTTCTCCGAAATGCATCCTCGCAGGTGGCGAAACTACTGTTGAGCTGGCTGAAACCCTGACGCCCCGACGCGGAGGGCGAAATCAGGAAGTTGTTTTGGCGGCGATTGCAGCAAATAGTTCTGCCTCTGAATGGCGCGACCTGATTTTGCTATCGGGAGGAACTGACGGTGAAGACGGACCGACAGACGCTGCCGGCGCATGGGCGGATGAACAGTTGGTCAAGGATATTGTGGCTCGCAGTCTGTCTGCACACGAACATCTTGCGATCAATAATTCTTATCCGTTTTTTGATGCCGTTGGTGGGCTACTTATGACTGGCCCTACGCATACGAACGTGATGGATGTCGCAGTCGGACTTCTGGGACGGTAACGCAACGGTTAGCTGCGCTGCTTCTGATAGATTTCTGACAGCACATCTTCGACTGTTTTGAATTTCTTGCCGCCCTGCTTCACGGTTTCAATTCTGGACAGTGCGTCCTGTGTTGTGTGGCCGACGCTAAGAAGAGCTTCGTAGGCTTCACCAAGTACATCGGGTGCCGCACTGTCGGGTACGTCCGTGGCAATCATCAATGCGAACTTGGCCATTTTTCTTCGCAGCTTCGCGACGATGCGTTCGGCAACCGCCGGTCCAACTCCAGGAAGCGTGCTTAGCTGCTTGATGTCACGTTCTTCAATGGCGGTCGCCACTTCGCGAACAGGCCTCACCATTGCTCGCAGCGCTTTTTTAACGCCGACGCCGTCTACCGAGCACACCAGTTCGAAGAATTCTTTTTCAGCTTCGCTCGCAAAACCGATGATGCGCGGGGTCAGACGTCCCTGCTGTGGATTGCCCTCGAGATACTCAATTGTTTTAAGGCTGATTTCTTCCCCGATGGAAGATTGCAGCTGGCGCCTGACAAGATCTGGAACAAGGACTTCGTATTCGAATCCGTTGACAAGCAGAAATGCACAAACTTCGGTCAGGCCTACAAGCTTGCCAGTGATTCGAGTAATCAAGGTACCATTCCAGATTCAGGTTAAGTCATCACGTCTGCGCCGTCACCGCATCAGCTTTGCAGGTCGCGATCGACAGCGTTTTCCGCTGACTTGCGGCCACGAACGATGCTCTTGCGTAATGCGGGCTTATCTTCCAAAAGCCACAAGCTTCTGTAAGTTGCTCTACGCTGCGAATTTGACAGTATGGTACAGGCACAAGGCAATGGCAGAAGCATCAGCAACGTCATTCGGTTCCGGAATTGCGTCCAGCCGTAGCTCGGCCTTCACGGCATGCTGAATTTGCTCTTTTGGAGCGCGACCGCTACCCGTTAACAGACGTTTGATTTGCGTGGGGCTATAACTGACGATGGGAATTTTCGCGTCCGACAGAGTTAGTAAAATTGCACCTCGGACGTGAGCCATCAGTAAGGCCGTCTTTGGGTTTTGCCGGTGAGAAAAAACCTGTTCGATGGCCGCAACTTCCGGGCGAAGTTCTTCCAGCACCTCACGCAGTCCCTTGGCAATCTCAGAGATCCGAAATTGAAGAGTTGCCTTTTGTGTTGACCTGAGAATTCCACCTTCGACCAGAAATGGGCCTTTTGCCCGGCGTTCAAGCAGCGCGTAACCTGTTTTAGCAAGGCCAGGGTCGATGCCTAAGTAGCGATCATGAGTGGTGATGTGCTGGTGAGTATTGGCTGCGAATGACATAGGGCTCCCGTGAAAACGTCTAAGCCGCGTTTATATTTCTGTATTCGGCGTTCTTGTTAGCAGTACTACAGCTGTAGCTGTAATCGCTTCATTTCGGCCCACCGGGCCAACCGCTTCGCCTGATTTCGCCTTCACGTTGACACAATCCGTACCAATTTTTAACAGATCGGACAAACGTTGGCGAATCAGCGGTTTCCACTGTCCCAGGCGAGGGTGTTCTGCGCAGATCGTGCAGTCAAGGTTTTGCAGTTTCCACCCGTCCTGCGTGAGTTGCTCCCAGACGTGCCCGAGTAACTTTGTCGAATCCGCATTTTTCCAGTCATTCGATGTATTCGGAAACCATTCACCAATGTCACCGCGACCTGTCGCGCCTAGTAAAGCGGCGATAATCGCGTGCAGAAGGACGTCTGCGTCGCTGTGACCATCGAGGCCAAAATCGCAGTCGATCGTGATTCCACCGAGAATTAACGGGCGACCGGGGATCGTTCGATGTGTGTCCTGCCCTTCTCCGACTCTAAAAACCGGCAATTCCTGCATGTTGGACGAGCCCTTTATGGATTTGAGCGTATCTACCTGACGCCAATGTGAAGACTGGGAATTCAGCACGCTTAAGACGCACCTCTGACGTTGACCGAAGCTGTTGCGTTCCAATAGTTTTCACAAGTGAGGCACCACTTTGTGTTGCCGTGAGTTTGGCAAAGGTATGCTTGAATTACGATCCTCTGCACATTGCATTTCCGAATGACGCGCAGCTTTCGACAACTTTTTGTCCTTGTATTGCTGAGCACATCTGGCTGCGCGCTGTTTAGCACAGGCCGGAATGAACTGATTTTGTCACAGGAACGTTTGAGGCCAGATCAGGCGGCAGACTTCGCAGCAGATCACCCGATTCGCAGAGTCGTTCGTCTGGATACTTCCATTGTTTCAGCTTTGGCCACTGATCGCAGAATGCGAGAAGTGGCGTGGGAAGAGCTGGATGAAAGCGGCTTGATGTCTCCAGCAGAACGCCGCCGGCTTAATCAAAGCGGTCTGCGTGTTGGTGTTTCGGGAGGTACGCTTCCGTGGGCTTTGGAAAGTCTGTTGCGTGGCGAGCGTGTGAATTCTGAATCAGCTTTTAGTTCAGCTCGGCTTGGTGACCATTCCACCAGTTTTGGTTCACACGTCGCGATTCCTCAAGGCAGCAATTCAATTATCGAGTTGTCGGCTGAGGATCACAGCCTTGTGATTCCTGCAGGACGCATTGCCGGAATGAATAAAGGCGGAGAACTGGACGGCGCTCGCTGCGTTCTCGAAATGACAGCCACTGAGTATGGCGATGGATGGGTGGTCATCCGATTTCTGCCACAGTTGCATCATGGAAGCCGAACGATGCGATATAGCATTTCGGAGTCCGGCGAAAAACTGCCGATCCGACAACGCATCCAACCGCTGTATGAACAGCAGTTTGAAGTGAAGCTGCACACAAACGAAACGCTTGTTATCGGTTATCAGATGCAGGACGACTGGACTGTTGGCCGCCTGCTGTTTCAATCTGATTCGCTGACTTCCAAAACCGAACGCCTGCTGGCAATTCAGTTAACGCAGATTGAAGAAGTCGCGGGACAGAAGTCTATGGATGTCAGCTACAGCAAGTATTAGCCGATTTCCTATCAGGGTTTTGGTCTTCTTTTACCGGATAGAAAACAGCCTGTCTGCCTATCGCACGACAGCCAGTCAGGCGACCGTTGTGAATCTCAGTGAAAATTGCGTAAAACGAAAAAGCCATCGAGCGGGAACTCGATGGCTTCAGTTTTTTGACGATGATGTGGTTGTCGTTTAGACCTTACCGAAGACCGTTTTGCCGGTGCTGCGAAGGTCATCACATGCTCGCATCATTCGGTTAGCGACTCCGGTTTCGCCCAGCTTCAGGTAGGTGCGTGGGTCGTAAGCTTTCTTTGACCCGATTTCACCATCAATCATCAGCACTTCGTCGTAGTGCTTCAGAATCCAGTCGGCGATTGGTCGAGTAAACGCGTACTGGGTGTCGGTGTCGATGTTCATCTTGACAACACCGTAGTCCAGGGTTTCCTGAAGCTGTGCAGTTGATGTTCCCGATCCGCCGTGGAATACCAAGTCGAATTCGGCTGCGGGACCGTGTTTGTCTGTAACGGCCTTCTGGCCGTCGCGAAGAATTTCCGGACGCAACTTTACTGCGCCTGGCTTGTAGTGACCATGCACGTTGCCGAAGGTCGCGGCAAACATGAATCGCCCCAGGCCGTGCAGTGCTTCGTAAACCTGAACCATGTCGTCTGGAGTTGTGTATAGCTTTTCGGCTGGCATGTCGGAATGGTCAATGCCGTCTTCTTCGCCACCAACAACTCCGGCTTCAACTTCCAGAATGATGTCGTTTGCTGCACATAGCTTCAGCAGTTCCTGACTTTGTGCAATGTTCTTGTCCAGTGGCAACTCAGAACCATCGTACATGTGTGACTGGAACAGATTGCCCTGGCCTGCGGCTCGACGGGCGGCCGTAGCTGCGATAAGTGGCTTCAGGAAACTATCAACCTTTTTCGGCTGGCAGTGATCTGTATGCAGAGCTACAAGCACATCATACTTCTCGGCCAGTCGATGGGCGGCTTCTGCAAGGACGATGACACCGTGAACGGCATCTTTTACGTTCTGTCCGGAAGCGAACTCGCCAGCCCCGGTTGAAAACTGAATGATACCGTCTGACTTTGCATCAGCGAACGCTTTCAAAGCGGCGTTGATCGTGACAATCGACGTGACATTGATTCCTGGATAGGCGTAGCCTCCCTGTTGTGCTGCGTCGAGCATCTTGGCGTACTGTTCGGGAGTTGCAATTGGCATCGTTCAGATTGTCCTTTTAGAGCTTGGCACTCAAGATTAATGTCAACAAACCATGTTGACGGTGAGGGCGATGGTCAAGAATTTAACCTTGTCTTGTCAAACGGGGAATTTCGAAACGGAAACCCCGTCAGGGTGCTCAAACTGAGTTTACGTCAGCACATTGCTTCGCGGCAAATAATCGCGATTTACCGACCTGTTTACGCTCGCTTGGCAGTTTGAGGACCACTTTCGCCGTGCCGCACAGAGTACCGTCTGCAACTTACTCTGCAAGCTTTCCCCCCCCGGGAAACAGTCTGTGAATGACATTCTCAGGGAAACGATGGTGTGGAATAGCCAGCGCCCTGTACGCGAGAAGCCTTTTCGGTGTTTAACGCGGGGCTCGGCTCAGGTTTTGCAAATTCCAGCGGGTGTTCCACGCCAGTTGGGCCCGCTACCTGCTTCACTGAAAAGTCATCCACAAATACTTCGGCGGCCCCGTTGATGGCCATCCAGAACTTTAGCGGCCCCGTTTCGGAAGCCTGCCGCAGTATTCTGAACGTCCGCCACGATGGTTCCAGCGTCGGCTTGACGGCAAATTCGGGCCCTAAATCACTATCAAAAGCCAGAAACGGAGCCGGCTGGTCGGGAGGGATCGCCTGTCCCAGTTTAACGCGTCCGGTTACTTCGTAGATTGCACCGCTGATAGCGTTGATTTCAGGTGACCGCACTAAAATCGCGGGCTTGTCCAGATCGGGCGTGTTTTCGCCCTTTCGCCAGGCACGGATTCTGAGAATATGATTGTCGCCGCGGTTCTCTGTCACAATATCCGCACTGGCATGGTACATGTTTTCCTGAGGCGAAACAGGTTTCCACGCACCATCCGAAAGCAACCGTAGATTGTCGAAGCTCCCCGACGGCACCAGGTTGTCCGATACGAAGCCTGTTTGGATCTGTTCCGCCATCGCCCAATAGTCCGGGAGTGTGGAAAAGCTTACAGCGTGGGGGCTTGCCATTGGTGTTGGCAGCGACTGAACGGCTCGATACCAATAACGATTCTGAATTTTCCGAAGCTCTCGCATGCATGCTCGAGCATGCTTTTCAGCAGACATGAAATCTCTAAGTTCTAAAGCCTGTTGAGCAGTGCTGCGCATTGACCGTGCCTGAACAAACATCTGTGCGGATGTTGTATCTGCGCCAGCTATACTGTTGTCTATTTCTGCACAGGTACTTGCCACTCGCGACATTTTCAGTTCGGCTAGCTCAACGAAAAGCTGTCCCGCACGTTCAGCGTTTCGTTGAACACGTTTTTCGATTATCTGGCGATTCTTCTGATCAGCCGAAACCAGGATGATCGCGAGCTGATCGAAATCATCAATGTTGATTAGCAAACCACCCGCGGTGGGCTGGCGACGGAGTCCCTGAGTGCCTGTTGCTGAAACGCGCCACGCCGACGCTGTTTCTGTGGCCGCGACAGTCATTGTTCCCTGCGAAGCAAACAGTTCCTGCGGGACAAACTGAGAAGCGTTGTCCCAGAACCCTGCCAAAATAAGTGACATTCCCGGACTATTGATTAAGGCGGCATCTGGACCTGCAGGCGCCGTCAAATACCCATTAGTATTTGAATTTTGCGTTCCCTGGTTCTGCCAGAACGCATTTGTTTTTTCGGCAGGGTTCACTGATCCGGCGACCTTGACGTCGATGTGGCCTTCTACGCGACCCTGCCCCAGCAATGGCTCGATAATGTCAAGATACAAGAGTGCAAGCTCAACTGCCTTTGCGATTTCCTGTTGCTTAGGCGTGGCCGTTTCCAGGGGGCGTGTCTTCCAGAATCCCACGCCGCGAGCACCCGATGACAGCAAAGCCACCATTTGCATCATCACTTGTTCCGGTTCCACTACAGCATCATCGAGACCCAGTCGTCTTCGCCAGTTACTTAACGCTGGTGAGGGTTCGGTTTGAATCCATTCCCAGGGGAGAGTCAGCTGAGCTGACGAGTTCTGTCGAACATAGGATCGATTTCTGGCTTCACCAAACGAGTACAGTCCGCCAACGGAATGTTGAGTAATCCCGACCAGATCCAACTGCCTGGAAGCAACTCCTTCCAGGGAAAGCACATCGGCCATGAGCGGTCGTCGCAACAGTCGATCTGCACTGCGAACTTCTCGCCCCCAAGCCATCAAGTGCGGCATTTGATCTGCAGTGACACCCGTTCCAAGGTACCAAATCGATGGAAGGGAGTGCGTTGTTTCCAGCGGTGGTAGTCCCTGCAGTGGTGTGCTGAAGTCGGCTGGATCGAATTCAGGATGAGGCGGAGTTGCGATGATCAGCAACTTCTGATTGATAAGGCTTTGCATCCGTTGTGTCGCGTTCAGGTCGCCAACCCAGACTCCATTGACTCCGATGCGTTTAAAGAATTCTTCAGATTCACCATGATCAGGCATAAAACGAGGGAAGATGCGTTGCCCATCTGCCACTACCTGGCCTCGCTGAATTTCGACGCGGTTGGTCAACCTGACAGCCGAAACTGGTTCCGGCGGCACCCCATCATTTGCTGGAGAAACTACAGGGCCGTATTCGACATCGCCGACATCAATGAATGTCGTACCTTTGTGGACTTCTGCCGTTAAGACGCATCCATCAAGGTATGCGCCAGTAGCGTCTACGCCTGAGCGAGACATCTCAGTTCTCAGTTTACGAATCTTATCATTCACCGTAGCCGGTGTTCCTGACGCGGTAAGTAACTGCCACGCCTCTGTTTCGTTGCCTGCATCGCCTTGCAGCAATGTGACAACTTGCTTTCCCGATCGTGGATCAACCTGCGTTGGGAGTACCAGCCGTAGACCAAACTGCACACCGCTTTGACTAGAACTGACCTTTACGCTTGCCGAAAAGTCATCATGGACACGCGTCTGGGGCTGATCCAGCGTCAGTTGAACTCTCTGAAAGTCGGCAGTTGATTCAAGGTGAATTCGAGTAAACGTTAGTTGACGTTCCGTTTTGTGCGTCTGTTGTTGCAATCTGACAGATGGCGCTGCGGACAAGTCGACTCGCCAGTCTGCGAGTTCGTCATCGGCCAGCAGTCTTACGTCCGAAACCGCTCCGATCACTGCCAGCACAGCGATGAAAGATTTCATCGCCAGAACACCATTCGCCAAAAATGGTTCACGACGCAGGGATTGCGCAAAGCAGCCAACAACACATCTGCTGAAACGAAGCATGTGTGATCGCATTGAGTCAAAGGTGGATGAAATCCTTGTCACAGCAAAATTTCCACGTCAGTCGACGTTGGCGGCGGGTTCGCTAGGCGTTTTAGCAACTACACAAAAATCGACGCGGCTAAGTATCCATGCTCGTTATTGCAGCTTGCAAAACGGCCGCTTTTTGGAGTTAAAACTCTAACAAATCAATGTTTTTTTGCCGAGGCCAGAATTCTGTCACAGGAATGAAGTCGCTTCCTGTGACAGAAATGACTTTCGTTGCACTTTTACTCCGTAGTCCTTCTTCGCAGTTTTGTATCAGGGTGCTTGACCAACTCAAATAACCTGCGAACAATCACATTTGGCTCGGGCCTGAAGTGCTTTCGGGCAATGCGTCCAATCTGGGACGTGGTGGGGGTGAATCGATTCTGTTGATGTTGCCGGTTATATCAGATTTGTCGGTCCGCCAAGCGGGGGGTTGATACCCTTTCATCAGGTGATTATCTACTTTTTGAGACCATATTTCCTTGCGACACATCTTTCGTCCGAACACAATCCAAGCTCCCCTTTGCACTGAACGAGAGCTCTTGCCATGACACAGCCAAAACGCTTTCAGGACCGAAAGATAGATGAGTTGCCTGCAGAACTTGTCGAACTCGGAGAGATCCTGAAGTCGATCGACATCGAAAAAAAGACCGAAGTATTGGCCTGCTTCAATCGAGTTTCTGAGTCCGTCTTGCGGAGACGGCGCATCCTTGGTCTCGTTCAGGAAGCCCTTTCTCAACTGCGTCTTGACGTCAAGTACCTGATGTTCGATCTGGAAATGACTCGGCGCGAAAGAGATGAGCTGCAATCGCGAATTGAAGGTGAAGACCGCACCTTCTGAGTTGTGTTCATTTTTTTGACCGCTGATCAACAAAAAAAGGCAGCCTTCATTTGAAGGCTGCCTTTTTTGTTTTTCGAAACGCGGTCACGTTGATTAACTACGCAACATCAAATTCTTCTTCATCCGTAGCACCGTTCACAAGATCGTTGCCTACGAACATATTTCCAACGTTGCCGGGACCATGGTCATAGCAATCGTCGTTGTGCCACAATGGAAGACCGGCTGCATAACGTGCGGCCAGCATCATTACTTTTTCTTCGGAACCAGGCTTTGCAGCCGTAGGAGCTCCGGGGTCAACGCCAAGCGACTTTAATTCTTCTTCAAAGCCCGCATCAAGATCGCTTAGAAACTCGTAACCCTCGATGTCTGAAAGTGCTTCCAGACCTCCGTCCAACTCACCTATGAATGACGACATTCAGTGCTCCAAATGTTAGCAAATTAAATTCTTGCTGAACTTTCGCCATTCCATTGGCTCCTTACGAACACCGCAGCTGCAATCCGGACTATCAACGTTTGAAGTTGAAAACAGCCCAAACTGCCGCGTAAAACGGTGGTAATCCCTTGACGACGATTCTTGAGCTGGCGTGGCTAATTGTCAACAAAAAATCGTAACTGGAAATTACGTTTCCAAAGGAACAGGCGACAAGCCAGCAAGGTGATGCATCGGCGGTCAGGTGAGAACAATGAAATGAGTTACAGATATGGCATAAAAATCAGTCTGGTCTTGACACATGGTAGCGTTTGAGTTTTCTATCCAGCGTTGATCGTTCGATTCCCAGAATCTGAGCTGCCTTGGACTTATTCCAGTCCGTGTGTTCAAGAGTTGAAAGGATGTGCGTTCGTTCGATGTCCGCCAGGGGAATTTCATGATAGTCACCCGTGGGGATGGAAATCGGTTCTCCTGTCGACAAACGAGCCGACAATGTCGAAAGTTGAATATCTGATGCTCGAACAACTTCGTTTCGACAAAGTATAACGGTTCGTTCGATTGTATTCTGAAGCTCCCGTACATTGCCTGGCCAGTCGTACTGTTGCAGTAGTTCTTTGGCATCTTCCGTGAATCCGGAAATAACTCGCCCTGTTTTTTCGACGAATTTCTTGAGGAAGAAATCACCGAGTAAGCCGATATCTGACCTTCTGTCACGCAGCGGGCTGGCAATCAGTTCGGCGACATGCAGGCGAAAGTAAAGGTCTTTGCGGAAATCTCCGTCATCGACTGCTTCCTCCAGGTCTCGATTTGTCGCGGCAAGAATTCTCACGTTGACTTCGATCGGCTTTCTGCCACCGATTCTTTCGAACGCATGCCCTTCAAGAACTCGGAGAAACTTGGCCTGGATGGCGGGACTCATTTCTCCAACTTCATCGAGAAATAGCGTGCCCTGATCGGCTTGTTCGAACCGCCCAATTTTCCTTTCTGATGCACCGGTGAAGGCTCCTTTTTCGTGTCCGAACAATTCACTTTCAAGAAGGCTTTCGTTCAAGGCAGCACAGTTCAGGCATACGAATGGCCCTTCTCGGCGTCGACTGCTTAAGTGGAGGCTTCGTGCGATGAGTTCCTTACCGCAACCACTTTCGCCGCGAATCAAAACACTGGCTTCGGTCTCGGCGATGAGTCCGATTTTGTCACGGAGTTCCTGCATTGGCTGGCTGTCACCAATGAGTTGAATGTCATCGCTGATTTGCTGCCGCAGCGACTTGTTCTCGTTACGAGCCTGATCCAACCCGGTTTTCAACGAATCCCGCTCGCTCAGATGGTCAAGAGCCAGTGCAAACTGCCGCGCAACGGCCAACGTATAGTCCAGGTCGTTTCTGTCGAGTGAGTTATCCGGATTTGTCGAATACAGGTGGATCAGACCTCGAACTTCGTCGTCACAATGAATGGGAGCACAAATGACGCTGATCGCACGCATTTCCCCGAGACTATCGAAAACTGCAAGTTGCTTGTCGTCACCGACGTCTCGTGCGAGGATCGCTTCACGACTGGACAAAACCACGCGTGAAAGGTTGTCCGAGACTCGTCGATATGGCAGGTCTTTGATGCTGTCGTACGCGACAACTAACAGATCAGCGGGAGCCGGATTTGCAGGTGCATCAGGCCGGACCAACAGCACTGCCGAAATATCTGCGACCGTTTCTTCAGCCAGATTTTTTAGCACTACTTCTGTTAGCTGCTGACGAGTTCGGGCCGCCCCCATTTCAAGGCCGAGCCGATACAACCTTGCCAGTTCGACGGGCGCGGATTGCCTCTTGGATTCACTATCCTGCGAAAGAAATGCGGGTGATAGCGATCGGTGCAGGATGGCTGGTTCGTCCTGAATACCAGGATTGGATGCCTGAGAAGTCTCCCGGTCTGCGATTGTGTTTGTCAATTCTGCCAAGGCGGGCTGCGAATCAAGACTTCGCGTAAATGCTAATCTGCACTTACCAATTGACACAACGTCCCCCGATGACAATTCAACGTCACCTGACACGGTTTGGTCGCCGACCAATGTTCCGTTCCTGCTGTCAAGATCACGCAGTTTCCATTCGCCGTCAGAAAAGAACACTTCACAGTGATTTCGGCTGCAGGCATCGTCGTGCAGGACCAGCTTGTTCGTTGCTGAGCGTCCTACGGTTACCACTTGCCATGCCCTTAATCGCACCACGTCTCGCCAGGCAGTTCCGTCCCAGCTTAAGAGATATGCCTGATGAGTTTCGTCGTCGGTTACTGGCCTAGGTGCGTTTGGCATAAAATGTTTGTGTTTAATCGTGGTGAAAAATCAAAATAAAGCAGAACAGCAAGCATTCAGGCCCGAATTCATGACGATGCGCAAAAATAACAACGGACGTCAACTGTCAAACGCCAGACTTAGATCATACCCGTAATAATGGTTGGTTTCGACGCAATGAACGATTGCGACAATGCCAGTGCCGATGAATGGCTCATTCGCCTTTAGCAACATCGCTGTTATGTCTGGAATGGCTTTTGCGAACGAAGTGAATTGTTGCGATTCTGGCAGAGTTGGAATTTGGGCAGTCGCACAGAGTGCCACTTCGACCTTTGTCTCCTTAAAAAACACACGAATACTTCAAGTTGTTAGTACGCAGGTGTTTAGGTGGAGTACTCGTCGATGTGGAAATCGGAAAACGAACTGAATTCAGTCGCAGGAAGCCACAAGTTGTTAGTTTTTGATGAGCTTTCAGAGTATAGATCGCAGGTCGAAAAGTCCTGCTGTCGCAATTTTAGGTAGCAAAATTGAACATACGATGTGGCAAGTTGCATCGTTGTGATTTCAGAGCAGGAATGAACCCATGAGTTCGAGCGTTTTTGATATGTCTGATGAAATGCGGAGAGTCCGCGGAGCATGGAAAGGGGGAGCGTGTCCCCAATGTGGCCACGAAATGCCCGCAAACGTGGTGCATTGCGTGTCTTGTCGCGCGTTGCTAAGTAGCGAACTCACGGAAGACAGTGTGGGAATTCCGGTGTTTATTCCGTTACCGGAGATCCAGATTATGAAAATCGCAAAAGCCCGGGGCCACTATGTACGTTGTGGCGGCTGCAGTGAAGAGTTACGAATCAATTCAAAATACATTGGCGCCACCGTTCAGTGTCGTCACTGTAGTCATACTTTTGAATACAGTCTTGGTCTTGATCGCATCGCTGTCTATGCGACCTGTCCACATTGTTCTGAGGAAATTCGGGCGAGTACCAGCTATCTCGGGCACAACGTGGCCTGTCGATTCTGCGAAGGCCCGCTGAAACTGGAAGAATAGCGATAGCTGATCGCGCTTCCTGTAGACGCTTAAGTCTTCACGGCCCGGCAAAAGTCTTCCACGGAGCACACAGGTCCGCTTCGGGGGGCTTACTGTAGAAAGTTGTGTTTGAGCGAGGTTGAAAGAGGCGGCGTATTTCGGGATGAATTGGTTTGCAAACAATAG
>JBDNFN010000344.1:0-38043 GCA_041689795.1 Fuerstiella sp.
ATCGAACATGGCCTGCGGGAAGAACAGGTCCGGTCAGCAGTTCTGAGCATCACAATCGTGGATAATGCGGCCATTCATGTGCTCAACAAACAACACCTGAACCACGATTTCCCCACTGACGTCATCAGTTTTCAACTCGACTGGACGAGCGGCACGTCGAATACTCCAGTGCCTGAATCATCTGCGACTGGCAGATCAGCCAAATGCAGCATTGAGGGTGAAATTATAGTCAGCGCTGAGTACGCCGCTGAAACAGCGCTGTCCGTGGGCTGGACGACTCAGGATGAATTGACGCTTTACGCAATTCACGGACTACTTCACATCTGCGGCTATGACGATTTAACGCCAGTGGAAAAGGACATTATGCGAGCCAGAGAACGAGCTGTTCTGCGAGGCCTGGGACTTAGTCCCCAATACCCCGCCGACAGCGCTGACAACAGTTATCCAGAGGATAACGAACCACCGGGAGCGACAAACTGCCACTCCACTTCAGTGGCCGAAATAGAAGAGGATGATCAGTGAGCGACATTCTTGAACTGGTCTGGATTGTCGCGACTGGCGGCGTACTGTTTGTATTCACGTTATTGTGTTTCAGCCTGCGAGATTTCTCACGGAGCCGATTGGAGGAAATCTGCCGACAAAATGGCAAACCTAGGCGTTTCGGCGAGATCCTGCACGGTTACGAAATGTCGCTGTTGCTGACGGAACTGGTACTGCTGTTGCTATTGCTGGCAGCTGCATGGGCCTCTTCAAAGAGTACCTACTTCGGTGACATGTCGTTTCCTGAAAAGGTCGGCTGGCAACAGGTTTTCGGCTGGGCAGTTTATGTTGCCGCCGTGTTGGTGACAGTCAGTTTTCTGCTGGTTGCACTGCCATGGACGTTGTCTCGAGTAATCGGTGAAGTGTTTCTATACAGGACCTGGCCCGTGCTGCGTTTTTACTGCGCTGTCGCGTCTCCCGTCTGGAAATCCGCACTGCAGCTGGACAGAATCGTCCACCGTATTTTTGGTCTGCCGGAACCGGATTCTGATGCCGCAGCCAGCCTGCTGACTGAAGAACTGTTAACAGTTGTTGACGAAAGCCGACGCGAAGGAGTGATTCAATCAAATGCATCCACAATGATTCATCGCGTCGTTGACCTGCAGACGGAAGATGTCGCCGCAATCATGACGCCGAGAACAGACATGGTCACTATCGATGCCAACCTTCCACTCAAGGAAGCCTATCTGGAAATGGTTGATAACGGGTTCTCGCGAGTTCCCGTGATTCGCGACGGCATCGATGATATCGTCGGTATTCTTTACGCCCGAGATTTATTGGCATACGCAATTGAAGCGAATGGGACTCCAGATAAAAAGACGACCGCAGACATCGCTCGTGATGTGCTGTATGCACCTGAGTCACAGGGCATCGGCGACCTGCTGGAATCCATGCGCATCAAGAAAGTTCACATGGCGATTGTCGTGGACGAATATAGCGGCGTATCAGGCCTTGTCACTCTGGAAGACATCCTTGAGGAAATCGTCGGCGAGATATCCGACGAATACGACATCAAGGATGAGACTTTGTGGAAACAACACAATAATGGTCGAACCGAAGTGGATGCCCGGTATCACCTTGACGATCTGAACGAAGAGTTCGGCTATGATCTACCGGAAGATGAAGAGTTCGACACCATCGGCGGATTTGTACTTTTCTGCTTTGGTCGGATACCAGTTGTCGGTGAGGAGCATGTCTGGAAAGAGCTAAAACTTACAGTGCTTGACGCTGACGAAAGAAGACTCATTCGGGTTCGCATCGAAGGTCCCACCAACACGTCTCACCTGAACAATGAACAGCCAATACCCAAGTAGATCAAGTTGCACACACGTAGGGATTTAGACTCATGAAATTTCGACTCATAGAAGTCGCTTGGTTTGCAACCACAAGGCCCCGCAAATCGCGGTAGTGCCAACGTGCCCCGACGTTCAGCCTGAAGCAGTGGCCCCGCATGATTCATTACAGCGTTTTGCGAAATGACGCAGCGAAAGTCTCGAAAACTTTCGACCCGCGTGACCGCACCTTTTTTTGACTCGCTCGAGGATCCACGGCACATGCAGGACTGTTTCATGAAGGAACCAAATGAGTCGCCACATCCCATTTACTCTACTGACTAATGTTTGTGCCTGAGGTGCTCTGGAAGTTGATAGCCGCCGGTTTCGAGAAAACTGAAGCGGCCCAGCATATCTTCTTTGGTCAACACATTGGTCAACACATTGGCCAGCCCGGACATTGGCCAGCCTGGCAGACCGCTGGCAACCGCTATAAAAAGTCTGACCAACCGGTTGCCACAGGATATTGCCATTCATGTTTTCAAACCCGGTCACGCCACGCATACTGCGGCAAAAGCTGCCGCTCAATTTACGGTCTCGTATCAACGCACCGATTCGGCACTGGTGCGCCGCATCCATATTCTGAATACCGTGAGTTCATGCGGCTTGTCGAGCGGACTCATCTTCTCGGATCGGTCACCGATTTCGTACATTCCGGTCCACTCGGATTCAACCGTCTGACGGCAGTGAACACAGCGACGACGAAAGAGAACACAAATGCGAACAATCGCAGTAATGAACCAAAAAGGCGGCGTTGGTAAGACAACGACCAGCGTAAACCTGGCGGCAGCACTGGCCAAGGCCGGAGCAAAAGTCTGTGTTATTGACATCGACCCACAGGGCCACGCATCGCTGCATCTAGGTCTGGAATGTGGCGTGGACACTCCATCCGTGTACGACGTTTTCGCTCAGTTGGCCACGTTAGATGACGTGCGTCAACTGGTTGCCGAAAACCTGTCCATCGTGCCATCCAACATTGACCTGGCCGCAGTCGAAGTGGAACTGGCCAACACAAAAGGACGTGAATTCATTCTGCGGAACGCAATGAAGCACTGGAAAGAACAAAATCGATTCGACTACGTTGTTATGGACTGCCCGCCGTCCCTGGGAGTGCTGACCATCAACGCATTGTGTGCTGTGACCGAAGTGTTTATTCCGCTGCAGCCGCACTTCTTTGCATTGCAGGGCTTATCAAAATTATTCGAAACAACCGCCCTGGTAACACGAAGATTAAACCGTGAACTTCGCGTCACCGGCGTTGCATTGTGTCTTTACGAATCCGGCACTCGCCTTGCAGCCGACGTCATTGAAGATCTGCGACACTTTCTTGCATCAAGTGACGCCGACACACCATGGGCCGAAGCAAAGATCTTTCGATCTCGCATCCGTCGGAACATCAAACTGGCGGAAGCGCCAAGTTTCGGACAGTCTGTGTTTGACTACGCTCCAACCTGCCCAGGAGCGAAAGACTATGCTGATCTCAGCAAAGAAGTGCTGGCCATGGCTGGTGCGCACGCAAAAAACGAAACTATCGAAATCGCAGACGACGTTGCCAAAGCCGCGTAATTTGTGTCAGAGCTTCAGCCTTCGTTCAAAAGCAGCTTAAGTAATGACGCTAAATTCAAGAGTGTGATGGGCTTCCATCACACTCTTTTTCTGTTCGATGCCATCTCGTTGCTGATTCGCCGGATTACACTTTGTCACAACGCTGTCTTTAGGAAAACAAAGGCAGCACGGGTTCGCCACCGTAAAGACGATGCGGACGTCCCTGAACATCCGGTAGAGTCGCCGTTGGTGGAATGCCAAGTGCGTGCTGCAGAGTTGCCACAAGATCCTGAGGACTCACGGGGTCCTGGCTGGGATATTCCGCTCGACTATCGCTGACGCCGTAAAGACCTCCGCCATGAATACCGCCACCCGCCAATAACGCGGAATAGCATCGCGAATGATGTTCGCGTCCAGCGTTCGCCCCCGTAATAAACGGACGACGACCGAATTCGCCAAACCATGCGACAATCGTATCTTCCAGCATACCGCGTTGTTCAAGATCTGTCAGCAGTGCCGACAGCGCCATGTCCGCTGGCGGAATCAGGTCGTTTTTCAAACGGTTAAAATTGTCACCATGAGTGTCCCAGAAATTCTTACCGTCATTGTGCCAGTTGACTGACACGATCGGTACGCCATGTTCCAGCAGTCGGCGTCCCATCAGCACACACTGACCATGAATATTGCGTCCATAGCGGTCTCGGTCAGCAGCGGACTCTGAGCTCAGATCAAAGGCAGACTTCACAGACGCCGATGTCAACAGATCGAATACGTTATTCTGATGAGTGGCCATGGAATGCGTTGCCAGTTCCAATCGTCGCTGCTGAGAGTCGATGGACTGCAACAGACTGCGACGATGGGCCAGACGACCGGAACCAATGCCATCGGGCAAAGTTAGCGCGGGTACCGACCAGCCGGGCTGCGACGGGTCGCCGGTAATTAAAAACGGATCCGCCGAATGCCCCAGCCAGCCCCCGGTTTGTCCAGGAGCCACGCCGCCAGGTGCTGCGGGATGCAGCGTTTTCCATGGTAGAGTCACAAACGACGGCAGGTTGTCAGCCGACTTTCTGAAGTTTGCCAAGGTGCAGCCAAGATGAGGCGTATCACGATCACTCGGCGGTTCTGCATCGCTTTTATTAACAGGGGGTAGATGCCCGGTCAACGTCGTATGCGCGCTCGAAAGATGTGCGACGTCATCGTGAGTCATGCTGCGAATAATCGAAACACGGTCGGCAAGGCTGGCCATGCGTTGAAAATGCTCACACATCTGCAGGCCAGGAACAGCCGTCGAAACAGGCTTAAACTCACCTCGAATTTCTGCCGGAGCATCCGGTTTCAAATCGAAGGTATCCAATTGACTTGGGCCGCCCCACATAAACAGCAGGATGCAGCGTTTTGCTTTCCCGAACCCTGGCTGCGAATTTGACAGCAACTCGGACTTTCCGCCAAACATCGTTGCGGCGCGTCCGGACAGCAAACCAAAGGAGCCAGCGGTCAGCAAAGCGCGGCGCGAAGTTACGGCAGATTGAAAATCCGGGAAATGCATGGTGAGGCAATATGGCAGGATAAAAAGGCGGGGAACCGATGCTGCGGCTGACTTAAAGTTTAGCTGACGCCAGTAGCGGATGTCTATGAATTCTAAAAATGCACCGATTTTTACCAGTGCCGCGGCACAGAGTTGAGGCTTGGTTCCGCCGTTCGACAACGCCAACCAGGTTTTGCCGGAAGAAGCAACGAAGACATTTAGGGGCGCAATTTGTTTTCAGATGGCCGGGATCACAGCCAATGTTTCCCCTCGTCAACAAAAAGATTGTGTTTTTTGAAGGACAAACATGCACGTAGACTGCCTTGGTTTGTTAACCTTCTGACGCAGTGTCAACACGCGAAACGTCAAGACCTTGCGTTTTTCGGACCGCGTAGACTGTGCAATCGACTCAGTCAACAAACTGTGCTTTGATAAAAAAATACTCCTCGAAAGCCATGCATGTCCCCCTGGGTTTATGATCTTGTCAATGTTGGAATTGCCATTGGATTGGTAGCTCTCAACGGATTCTTTGTGGCCGCCGAATTCGCACTGGTTAAGGTTCGTGGCAGTCAGATTGAAGAACTGGTCAAGCAAGGTAAGCCGTTTTCCGGAGCTGCACACTGGCTGGCTCAACGTCTGGAAGACTCGCTTTCGGCGTGTCAGCTAGGAATCACGATGGCGTCGCTGGCGCTGGGCTGGGTTGGCGAACCTGCCTTTTCCAGGCTGGTTGAACCGTTGTTGCACGGAGCGGGCATCGAATCGGAAACCGTGGTACGGACAATTGGATTCACAATTTCCTTCACATTCATCACGGGGCTGCACCTTGTGATTGGGGAACAGGCTCCGAAGATCTTCGCCATTCGTCGACCGGAACAGATGATTCTGTGGTGTGCGGTCCCGATGAAATTTTTCTATCTGATGTCTTACCCGTTGATGGTCAGTCTGAATGCTGCCACGTCCTTCATCCTGAAGCGACTGGGTGTGCACGCAACTGGCCACGACACACCTCATACTGAAGACGAAATTCGAGCTCTACTGCGAGAAGCACGCATTCATGGTGACGTAACTCACAGCGAACAACGCCTGATTGACGCAGTATTTGAATTCGATGACATGATCTGCCGTCGGGTGATGGTGCCGCGTTCGGACGTCGAATACTTCACAATCGGCAAAACGCTGAACGAATGCCTAACTCAGGCCAGTCGATCGCGACATACTCGTTTTCCACTTTGCGATGGCTCGCTGGACCACGTTGTTGGCGTTGTGCACATCAAAAGCCTGATCGGACAAAAAGACGATGGCAACTTCAATCTTAAATCGATTGCCAGACCTCCGAAAACGGTCCCCGAAAACATGCCCATCAGCAAACTGCTGCGGCACTTTCAGGGAACCCGACAGCACATGGCGTTTGTTCTCGACGAATACAGCAACATGATTGGAATTGTCACCCTCGAAAACGTTCTGGAACAGATTGTTGGAACGGTCCAGGACGAATTCGACATGGAAACACCAGAAATCGTGCCGGACGGCCCTGGACAGTACATTGTACTTGGCAGCACCGCAGTAGAAGTCGTCGAAAAAGTGTTGAACCTCCATCATTCTGACGATGACGTCGACACGTTTTCGGGATTGCTGATGTCGAGACACGGAGAAATTCTTGAAGCCGGTGACCGCATCATTCTGAACGGAGCCATCGCGGAAGTGCTGGAAGTCAAGGGGGCTCGGGCGGAACGCATCCGGGTTACTCTGAACAGCAGTCCTGCCGCAGCGGAATTGAATACAGACCAGGCTCATAGCAGAGAATAGATCAAATGCCTGAAGTCAACGGAGTGAACGAATCGGGTATACATGAGTCGCCGGTTCAGGTTCAGACGCAGGACGCTTGGGAACAACTGGAAATTGTTGTCGCTGCCGGCGATGCTGGCGCAGCGCAGCAGTTTCTTAAGACACTACCGCCGGGCGAATCGTCGCGAGTCATCACGCAGCTGTCGCAGGCTGAACAGCTCGAACTGCTGACACTGTTGCGAGATGAAGATGCCGCCGAACTGCTCGGCTCGCTGCCCGAGATTCAGGCGGCTCAATTGTTATCGATGTTACCAGCAGAAAAGGCGGCTCACATCTTTGACGAGATGTACAGCGGCGATCAGGTGGACCTGCTGGATCAGCTTTCCGATCGACAGTCGGAAGCAATTCTTGAAGAAATGAAACCCGAGGAGGCGGAGAATGTCCGCTTTCTTGCAAAATACGACAGTGATTGCGCGGGTGGTCTGATGATCACAGAACTGCTGGCGTTTGACGAAAACCTTACAGTCGATGATGTCATCACCGATCTGCGAACGAACGCCGAAAAGTATGCCGAATACAACGTCCAGTATATTTATGTTCTGACCGAAAATCGTCAGCTGCACGGCGTTTTGCGTCTGCGAGACCTGCTGCTTGCTAAACCCAAGAGGACTATTTCGAGAATCATGATCGACAATCCGACACGCGTGCCGGATTCCACAAGCCTGCAGGAACTTCAACTGCTATTCGACAGTCGACCGTTCTTCGGGCTGCCTGTTGTCGACCCGAACAATCGACTGGTTGGCGTGGTTCGCCGGGCTGACATCGAAAAAGCAAGCGAACAGCAGGCCGGACGCACGTTTCTGCGTTTTGCCGGTATTCTTGGCGGCGAAGAACTTCGCAGCCTACCGCTGAAAACTCGCTGTGCACGGCGGTTATCGTGGTTGAGTCTGAACATTCTGCTGAACGTCGTCGCCGCAAGTGTGATTGCATTCTATGAAGAAACGCTGGCTGCAGTCATCGCGCTGGCTGTGTTTCTGCCAATCGTTTCTGACATGAGCGGTTGCAGTGGCAATCAGGCCGTGGCCGTCAGCACCCGTGAACTGGTGCTGGGTGTGATTAAGCCAAGCGACTTTTTTTACGTGTTTCGCAAAGAATTCACGCTGGGACTCATCAATGGAATTGTCCTGGGAATATTGCTGGGTGCCGTGGCCTACATTTGGAAAGGCACTCCGGCTTTGGGGCTGGTTGTCGGCGGCGCTTTAGCAGCGAACACCCTGATTGCCGTGTGTCTGGGCGCCTTGATTCCCCTGATTCTGAAGGGTTTCAAAATGGACCCAGCCCTTGCATCCGGGGCAATTCTGACCACGCTCACCGATATGTGCGGTTTTTTTTTGGTGCTTTCTTTGGCGCAGTTAATGCTTCCCTGGCTAATCCCGTAGCGAAAGTTTAATGCATCACTTGAGATCATTCGGTCATTTCGGATAGACCATACGCATCGCACCTGTCTGGTCTGGAACCTTCCTCCGTATAAAGGCCTGTGTCAGCTTGGAAAAGCAAAGTCCAATTACGCCAGAGACGCTGGTGGCAGCAACCAACGTCATTGAACTAACAGCGGTGACTCGTGACTTGGCGATTCAGGAACTCGTCAATACGCACCGTTGGAAAGACTATGGGATTTCGCCGGAACAATTGCTGGCAGCCATCGAAGAACGAGAAGCAACCGCGCAAACGATTGTTGCTCAGGATCTGGCAATACCCCACGCCAGCGTCGCGTGGGATGGCGACTTCCGCGTAATACTTGGCCGCAGCCGCAAAGGTGTGCAATACGGTGTCGCGGGCGGAGTCGTCAAACTGGTGGTGTTGCTGGTAACAGGAAAAAACCAGGCTGTCCGACATCTGCAGGTTCTGGCCACACTGGCCGAACTTCTGATGGCCGCCGAATTTCGAAAGACGTTAATCGAAGCCAACGGGCCGGCAAAAATTCTGCGAATCCTGCAGGAACGAGTTGGGCTCAGCCAAAAATCCAAGCCTGGCAAAACAGAACTCGCACCGCTGAGTATTACGCTGACTCAACAGGCCGTGCAATTGGCAATTGCTTTGCAGGTTCAGGCAATCCTTTTGGCGGTTGATCGGGCCTCAAGCGTCCCCTGGGATATCTTAGCCGAATGGCAAGGCAAGTTATTGCTGGTTTCAACTCAGGGGGCAGACGGTCCACGGCCGGATTTCCCAAACCTCCATGCGTTCGAAGTCCCTCATGCCGGACTGTCAAGAATTGATCGAGCGAATCTGGGAATGTTGTTAGCAGCGTCAACAGGCCTGTTGTCTGATGACACTGATGTCGTGTGTGTGACTGGGCCGTCCGGTCAACGACTCGACTGCATCGCCGTGATTCGACCAGCCGACAAGTTCCATGCAATCTTTCAGGGCAACGTAGAACGTGGGACAGCCCGAATTCCGCCAGCCGTGGTTCTTCGAGTGCTATCGCTGGCAATTGAGCTGGCAGCAGAAGGCCGGGAAGGTAAGCCTGTCGGCACAATGTTTGTCATTGGTGACAGCAGACAGGTCGCGAAACGAATTCAGCAGCTTGTGCTGAATCCGTTTCATGGCTACTCACGCCGACTTCGAAACGTCCTGGACCCCGGTCTTGCGGAAACGGTGAAGGAGTATGCATCACTGGACGGTGCGTTCATTGTTGCTGCCGACGGCACAATGCTGAGCGCCGGCACATATTTAATTCCGGAAACCAGCTCGGACCAGCTTGCCGGAGGCTTGGGAGCTCGCCATCAGGCGGCTGCATCAATCACCGCTCGCACCAAAGCCATGGCAATCATCATCAGCCAATCAACAGGCAAGGTGACTATTTTTCAGGATGGCGGCAGTGTACTTGCTCTGGAAAAAGCTTCCCTAACGCGTTGGTAACGGCGTCAGCGGAATACGCCCCCGCGGCGATTGAGAATGTTCAATGTGTTAAGCCAACGCGCAAGAGGCAGTCCGAAAACCGCAAATTTGCCAGCACGCTGCTCAAGCAAGTGAATCCGGCCATTGCCAAACACGCTCGCACGCCGTGCACGCAGTGAATAATTCGCCGGAGCGGTTTTAGGAAGGCTTCTGGATTAGTCCTACACCAGATCGCCCTCGACCAGCCGAAAGGCACAAACTGAATACAGAATTTCAGTGACAGAGTACTAAAAAGTGGCCAACAAAGCCCTGAATACGCCAGAATAGAGACAAAGTTATTATCCGATCTAATATGATCTGGATGACTTGCTGAATCTTTTTTTGAATTACTAATGTGGTAACTCAATTCGTTCCGTTTTGTTTTTGATTAGGTGAATAACAATGCGTAAGCACCTGTTGTGCCTGATTTTGGTTGGGGCGGCCGGATGTGCCGAACAACCTGAATCGGCTTCAACGGCTTCGGCGCCGGCATCTGTGGATGTCAATGCTGTAGCCCTTGCCAAATTCATGTGTCCGGGGATGACGTGAGGCGGATGCCGAGCAACAGTCACCTCGACGTTGCAATCGCTGCCGGGTGTAGCGAACGTAAAAATTGATGCTGGTAAAAAATCTGCCACCGTTTCTGGCGACGCTCAGGCGTTCGTGCTGGAAGATGCGATCTCTGCCTTGGAAAAATGCGGTTTTCCAGCAGAAACGTCGGAATCTCTGCAAGGCAGTTAGGAGACTGCGGAACCGATCGCTGACCAGAACTATTCAAGCCTCGGGTCACTGGCAGCCCGAGGCTTGTTTGCGTTTAGACTCCGGCGCATTAAAAAAGCAGCGCGATAAGGTCCCCTCAAAGCTCCCAGCTTTCCTTATCGCGCTGCTAGTTTCAGTTGTATTCGTGTTCGCCATTCACTGTTCGTGATGGCCGGTTGAAAAATCTTTGGCAGCAGGTGATTCCTTCAACTCCGGAAACATAGGTCGCGTAAATCAGACGTCAAATGTTTTTATGATGAAAGATGCGGGCTACTGAAACTCTGCGGGTTACAACAGTTGTAGGGGCTTTGGAGGCCACTCAATGGTCCAAATTGCCTTCGGGTCCGGGAATGAGACGCGGATTCGAGGATATTCGCCACTAACGCAGCGAACTCCGGGTGGGATGTCTTGCGAAAAGAGAGAGATCCCCATAACAATCGTGCAGAAAAAGTTAAAATTCCGTTTCTATCTCCAGTCCCACTTTGGGTTTGCGAATTTCGACACCATTCCGTAATGCAATCATCCTTAATCTCTCACCACGAAGACTTCATTGAACTTTGCGATCACATTCGCAAGGCGGGAGTTGTGGCTTTTGATACCGAATTCGTTTCTGAAAGTACGTATCGACCAGAACTGGGTTTGTTGCAGTTTGCAACTGACGAACGATCTGTTGCTGTGGATCCATTGGCCATTGGCGACCTGTCCTTATGGTGGGACATCATGTCAGATGATCAGACAACAGTAGTGGTGCACGGTGGACAGGCTGAAATTCGGTTTTGTCTGCAGCTGATCGGCAAGCCTCCTCAAAAGCTTTACGACATCCAGTTAGCCGAAGGCTTTCGCGGTCGCAGCTATCCGTTGTCTTACGCTGCGGTTGTGCAGCGCGTTCTGAATCAGCATGTCGACAGCAGCCAGACGCGAACCGACTGGCTAAGACGTCCTTTGTCGAACGATCAGCTGAAGTATGCTCTGGAAGACGTTGATCACGTCCTGAACATTTGGCGACGGCAAACAGACTGGCTTGTCAAACACGGCCGAATGGAATGGGTCTCGTCCGAAATCCAGCGAATGATTGATGACATTGTCGCAGACGATTCCATGGCTCCCTGGCACCGACTCTCCGGCACGCACAAACTTTCACGGCGCGAACTGGCAGTGCTGCAGAAACTCGCAACGTGGCGTGAAGAAGAAGCCGCGTTTCGCAATCGTCCGGTGCGACGGATTCTGCGTGACGACCTTGTAATAGACCTTGCGAAAAGAAAACCACAGACCGTTCAGCAGGCTTTGGCGACTCGCGATCTGAACCGTCCGGAATACAAACGTCGTCTGGACGACGTGGTGAATGTCATCACCGATGCGATGGCAATTCCTGATAAGGAATTGCCAGGAAAAGTCCGCAGTCGCCGACAGGAATCGTCTTCCGATGAACAGGTAATTTCCAAGCTACTGTCGCTTTCTCTGTCCAATCGATGCGCTGAACTGGACATTTCACAAACGCTGGTGGCCAATAACAAGGACCTTGCAGAACTGGTTAGGCACCATAGATTTGGCGAACAGGATGAAGGTGCTCCGCGGATTCTGGAAGGCTGGCGTCAGGAAGTCTGCGGCCAGTTGCTTTTAGACGTAATGGACGGCAAGGTGGGTTTTCGCGTGGCGCCTGCGTCTGCATCGACTCCGCTGGAATTCCGCTACGAAGACAACCAAAGCGCGGACTGATCTGACTTCCTCCGACACAATACACCACCGCAATCATTTTTTGACCGTCGATGCCCGACCACACACTTGATTTTCTTACAACGATCGCCGCATTGGCACAGTGTTGTACAGAACAGGAACCAGACTGTGCTTCCGTTTGGCCGTTTTGAGTCGCAGTTTGTTGAGGCAGAACGCTTTAATGCCAATTCACGATTGAATACTATTGGTAAAAGGCACTGACTTTCACACACTGGCTTTGCCCAGTTGATTCGGTGTCACTGCCATCCGGTGTCCTTACATCCTGCTTCCGATGAGTCGCGTAAAATGCGGCCACAATAAATGGACAATCAACTGCCTCAGTTCATCGAAGACTACGACGACGCAGCTCGGTGGATTTTCGATCGCATCAATTATGAACGCGTGCGCCCGCGTACATCGTCAGGGCACTTTCGACTGGAACGCATTGAGCGACTGCTTGACCTGATCGATTCGCCACACAAACGAATTCCGGCCATTCATATCGCGGGTACAAAAGGTAAGGGCTCCACAGCCGCTATGCTGGATGCCATTCTGAAGGAATCGGGCATCCACTGCGGGTTGTTTACATCCCCCCACATCCACCTGTTTGAAGAGAGAATGAAAGTCGGCGGGCGAATGCCGACGAAAATTGATCTCACGGAACTCGTGCGAGACCTCAATGATCGCCTGTCTGCAGCAGACTCGAAATTCACAGCCGACGGGCCAACCTATTTTGAGGTGGCAACTTTGTTGGCGTGGATGTACTTCGACCGACAGAATGCTGAATTTGTTGTCCTGGAAACCGGCCTTGGAGGACGCCTGGACTGCACTAACGTGTGCCAGCCGTTAGCAACGGTCATCACGTCAATCAGTCTCGACCATACCCATATTCTGGGCGACACTCTTGAAAAAATTGCGGCCGAGAAAGCTGGAATTATCAAGTCGGGAATTCCAGTGATGACATGGGCGCTGCAGCCCGAAGTATTGCAGGTAATCACCGATCGCGGCACTGAATTCAATTGTCCCGTATTTGTCGGAACTCGGGACATCCACGTAAAATCGGCGGCATCGCAGAATGGTGACGTGCAACAATTCGACGTGACAACTCCCTGGAGAACACATAACAACCTGCAATTGACGCTACTCGGTGAACACCAGCAAAGAAACGCGGCATTGGCAATCGCCGCTGCGGATTCGCTGGCAATGACTCTGCAACCGCCGTCGGCAAAAGCTGTCGATTATTCACGGATCACGCCCGACACAATTCGCCGAGGCATAGCAAACGTCAGTTGGCCACTGCGGTTTGAACGGTTTGCCGGCCCACCCACTTTTGTTCTGGATGCCGCTCATAACCCGGATTCCGTAAAGGCGTTTCTGCATACGTTTGCAGCGTGGCCCGAATCGCATCGGAACAGCGTTCTGATTTTTGCCAGCAGTGCAGACAAAGACGCCGAGGGCATGTTAACGCAACTGGCCCCCGCATTTGATCATCTTGTACTGACTCAGTTTGAAACAAATCCGCGAGCTGTTTCGACCAGCAAACTCAGAAAAATATTAACCGACCATCCAGCATTGATTCGTTCACCTGAAAGCCTGCACGTTGCTAAGGGACCCACATCTGCTTTGCAGTTGGCCTTGAGTCTTTCCGGCAATGAAGGCGTGGTCTGCGTGACCGGCTCAATCTTTATTGCAGCCGAAGTTCGCAGCCTGTTGATTGGGAAGCAACCATAAAGATGAATACTCAGCCATTTGTTAAGCCACATCGCAAGACACGTGTTTGGGACCCGAGGATAATTCGTGCTAAACGCACTTGGCGGCCCAGCTGGTTGACCTGCATTTGTGTCGTTGCCTTTGCACCGTCCGCAGACGTTTCAGCGCAAAGCCGGGACATATTCCCCCACGGTGTCGTGGCGGCAGATCACCCTGCCGCCAGCGACGCCGGAGCTGAAATACTTCGACGTGGCGGTAACGTGGTCGATGCCGCAGTTGCAACATCGTTTGCCCTTTCAGTGGTGCGGCCTGCCAGCTGCGGAATTGGTGGTGGCGGCTTTATGGTAATCTGGAATGCCGATAGTCAAAAAACGGTTGCCCTGGATTATCGCGAACGAGCTCCGACCGCTGCCAGTCGCGATATGTTCGCAAATGACACAACAAACAGTGCTCATGAAGCACAAAGCATTCGCGGCGGCAAAGCCAACGCCGTTCCGGGAACTGTCGCCGGTCTTTGCTTCGCCGCTCGTAACTATGGCTCGCTACCGCTCAGCACGTTACTTGAACCCGCAATTCGGCTTGCCCGCAAAGGAGTCGAGATTGACGAATACGACATCAGTGCTCAGCAAACAACACTCGCCAAATTCGCTTATTACAAACATTATCAATCAGACTACGAGCAGCTCTGGAAACACTACCTCAACAGCGGAATCGCATGGAAGAATGGTGACCGATTCCATTCGCCTCAGTTACCAACGCTCTTGAAAATTGCCGAATTCGGGCCAGCAGGTTTTTACGATGGCGAAGTCGCGACTGCGATTGCCGAAGCATCACAGATGCTTGGTGGAATTATCACTACGGCTGATTTGAGAGACACTTCACCCGTTGTGCGTCGACCATTGCAGGGCAATTATCGAGGCCGGTTGTTGGTCACCATGCCGCCGGCATCAAGTGGAGGCGTTGCTTTACTTCAAACGATTCAGGCGATTGCATTCTGGGAAGACAACAGCGGACAGTCACTAAAACAGTTCGGGCACAATTCAGCAGACTATGTACACATCGTCACCGAAGCCATGAAACATGCGTTTGCAGACCGAGCTGAATTTCTGGGCGACACGGATTTTGTAGACGTGCCGATCCACCGAATGATTAGTGCTGAGTATGCCGCACTAATCGCAGCTAAAATCGATCTTGGGCAGACTCTACCCGCAGAAGAATACGGTCGTTTCTTTGCTAAGGCCGATGCCGGAACAAGCCATTTCTCCATCATCGACAACGATGGAAATGCGGTCGCCTGCACCGAAACCATCAACCTGACTTATGGAAGTTTTGTGGTGGTGCCAAAGTGGGGTATCCTGCTGAACAACGAAATCGACGACTTCGCTGCTCGCCCTGGCGAGCCCAATGCATTTGGTCTTTTACAAAGCGCAGCAAATACAATTGAACCCGGCAAAAAACCTTTATCGAGCATGACGCCGACGATTGTGGTAAGGGACGGAAAAGCAACCTATGCGACTGGAGCATCGGGTGGGCCACGAATTATTTCAGCCACCATTCAGTCGACGCTGAATCACTTGATCTTTGGAATGACACCTAAAGCCGCTGTTTCCAGTCCGCGTTTTCATCATCAATGGTTTCCCAACGACCTGCGACTTGAAGCTGCCTTGCACGATACTGTTTCCGTTGAACTCGCGAAACGCGGACACAGGATCATTCGTTCCGAAAGCCTTGCCGCAAGCCAGGCAGCCTCCAGATCTACCGACGGGCAGCGGGGTGGCAGTGATCCTAGAAAATACGGCGCTCCCACTGGCTTCTAAATCGTACACAGTTGACCGTGCGGAAAATCTCACAGCCCCGAAGTAAAGTCGCCAAGCGGGAGCAGTCGACTGATTGGGCCAACATCCATCGACTGCCGAAGTTAAGGCTTCTCATTACATTGCCGTCGATTCAGGCTGGATTGTCACAAACCGGCGACGCGTCCTGCCTGAAACATTAGTTTTGCAGCTGGCAACTGATCCACTATTCGAACAGCATTGAGTTCATAATCAAAGACGCTTCAGAGCGGTGAACTTCGGTGAACATTTTCATCCAGTCTCGTAAATCGCAGCTAAGCTGATCAGCGACAGACACCCATGACTCTTCTGCGCGAATTCGGTTTCTGAGATCTCGCAAAGTGTAGTCGAGCTGCAGTTTCTTCAGGTCCAGATGCATGACAATGCGGTTTCGTTCCGGGAACTCGTTGATCACTCCGGCCAGATATCCGCCAGTCCGTTCATGCAGTTGGCGTTCCTGAGGCATCAGATCGACAAGCACATCCAGTACCGCCAGCAGCCATTTCCGATCGGACTCGTCCTTCGTTTCATCAAGCAGGTCCCTAAGATCTCCCAGCAACAGATATTGAAACTCGTTGCAATCCGCCAAAGACTGGATCTGTGAAACGTGAAAGTGATCGTTCATGACAACTCTTTCATTGCTGGGAGGTAGCGTCTCCACCACGCAAGGTGGTGGAGTGTCAGGACATGTTGCGAGCTCTCTAAATTGGCAAAAGCAGACTGTGATATGCAGACCACTCGGTCCGTCTGAAGGATACGATCTAAGCAGTGAGCGTCAACCCCGTTCTGAACGGCAGCAAGTCAATTACTGACACACCCTCATAATGAGCGAAGTTTCTACTTGCCTCAGTGAAATAATCTGACCAGGAAATCGACAGACCGAGACGCAGTCGAAATTAGAAACCGGCAAAGTTGCAGGCATAGATGCACACTAAAGTGCCTCAACTCGCACTCATCAGCACTGCACTAAGCAGTACCGCAACTCATCATCAGCGGATTACACGTGGGATGCGGATTGCTTTACCGACTTTCAGGTGATCCGGGCTAGCCATACGATCTTTGTTAGCATCGTAAATTTCCCTGTAGCGTCCCTGCGATCCCAAAAATCGCTCAGAGATTTCTGAAAGCGTATCACCAAACTTCACTGTGTATTCGGTGAACTCAGTCGCTGCGGGTTGCTGGGCAATACTGGAGTCTGCATTCGCGACCGCCGACTCTGTCGCCGGAAAATCGGAGACACTTGTACCGGCGACGCCAGTCGCTGAAGTGATCGAAGCCGAGCCACCAGTCGTTGTCGATTCTTTCGGCTGCCTCGCCTTAAGTGAAGCCGTTGATCCAATCGGTAACGGCGACGCGTCTTCCTTTGATGTCAGGTCATTCAGCATGTCCGACAGCGACCAATCCGGCTGATCGTCGGCATTCGGCAATTCTTCTGTTACCTGATTATTAACAAAGATCGTGACGTCACGATCCTGCAGTCGTTGGTTCAGTTCATTCTCACGGCGCAGCGAGAGACCGTCGTCGACGATTAGCGGTTCATTTCTAAAAAACAGGGCCGCTACAACGCCAACGAGAAGAATGCCCATTGCAATTCCGATCTTGCGGTCAGGATGCATGTCTACTCGCGAAGAATTGGGACGAGGAGCTTCGGCAAAATTCGCCGAAGGATTGTCTCATTCTCGACTTCGTCGACGTTGTGTAAAAACCTGAATCGAACTCAGCAAAAATATCGGCTCAGGCAAAACAATGGTTAGTTGTTCTGGTAGTGCCGGTTAGGAAGAATGACGAATCAAAGACTGATCGAAATGCCACGCGACATTCTACCGTCTCCGTCGCACGCAGCCCTGTAGACGCACAACAGGACCAGGACGATGAAATTAATCGGCTGGCGGAAGTTCGGCCGGTTCTTCAACGACATCTTTAGAGATATTCGCTGCAACAACTTTCGCTGAAGAAATCGTCTTCATTGGTGTTCGCAACAAGGACGAATCATCCTTATCGTTTCCATGTCGGCCAACAGCAATGAATGGCAGTTCGACGGTCGGTAGCAACGTCGACTGCGGCTCAACGAAGGGTCCGGACGATGCCTTCGAATGCAAATGCGAGTTCCCTGCGTGGCTCAAAAAGGCACCTGGAGCAGGCGACGACATCAGACCTTCAACAGTTGGTCGGATGGGACCATGCATCGATGGTGGCAGAGGAAACGACTCGGCGGATTCCTGCGCTGCAGACAGAACAGGATTCGCGCCGTAGAACAAATATTCTGCGACTTTCTCCCTGCGTGGTTGCTTTGCATTGGCCGCATCTTCAGCCTTGTTTTCGATTCCCTCGGGCGTTCGAGACATCATTGCGTTCGATCGTCCAGCCGGACGTTCGTCTTCGGCCGACCACAATGATTGTACGTTTGCCGAGTAAAATGAAGCATTGAACGAATTTAGTTGTCCGGACGCAGCAAAGCCAGCATTCGAACGATCGCTGACACTTCCAGTCGATGGCTGCATGCTGCGGCCGCTCCCTTGAAGTCCTTGAGCAACCAATAGGAATTCTTTGCATCGCTGCGGGGAAACTCCATCCAGTTGCTGAGCAAGTTGAGCGATCCAGTCAGGGTCTTTTTCTACGGCCTGAGACATCATTCTTGCATACAGCGACACTTCGAAAACATTACGATCAAGAATAGCGCTGGTTACTCGGTTAGCGAGTTTGGCTATGGCATCAATCGCGGCAGATGGAAAATGCACGAAGGTTTCCACTTGCTGATTCACAAACATTTTCCCTTTAGCGCCGGGCACAAACCGGTACTGCAGCCAGACTAAGGCAGATGCCTGAATGGCGGCCGGAAGTATAGGACTGCTGTATTGTCCCTCAACAATAAACAGACATTGATTACCGTCTCGCCAGAGCACATCGGCAATTCCTTCAGACCCGTCGGTTGCTGCAGCTTCGTACTCGAACTTGTCAGTTTGCCACATTTTGAGCGTAGAAATTCCCATTGCTCGCCACGTGCTGACTGAAACATCCGGATGATGCACAAGATACTGATAGATGTTTGTATCAACTTCATATTGCAGGCTTGGCATGCGGCGGAACTGCGAAATGTTATTCAAGATCACGTTGGCACGCTGCTGAGCGGCGGGAGACATTTTGGCCAATGGGATGCGGGCTTTTGTATAGTCCAACACATCCTGATCTGAAGTTGCATCGGCAATTACGGTGATGCCCGCACGCTTCGCAAGTTCTTCGAGTTGAGTGTCTGCGGCACTGTATGGTGCGCAGGCCAATGTCAAAGACAATGCCACAACAGTAGCGCACACAAGCCGAGGCTTGAAATGGTTCATCTTGATTCCAATCACGACGGCAACTCCCGAGAGTTCGTCTGTTCCAATCCCCCCCAACCCACGTGCAACTGCCAGTGGCCCCTGTTGCAATCACCGTTAGAATGTACCGGACGCCCATCCGGCACATTATTCACGCAGGTTGTTTGCGCTACGGACACATGCATTGCAGAAGTCCGCATGAAGGATTTCGGAATTGTCACAACCGTTACAACATGCGAAACCGTGTCGAGATCAAAGTTTTTGAGACGCAGTGCCTGCCGACGACGCGGCGCCCGCAGATTGTGCCTTGGCAATGGCAAACTGCCCTGAGGAATTGCCTGCCGTCAGCAAAACCAACTCAACTCGGCAACTTCGGCCGGTGCTGACTGTTTGTTCGCCGAGGCAACAAGGCGAAGTGTACTGGAACGTTTCGCGTTGACTTATGACCACAAACAACACTGTCCGCGCAGTGACCGCTGTTTGCTCGATCCGGCACGACCGCGTATTTCTGAAATTTGCATTCCGCCACAGCATTCAGCGGCAGAAATTCGCCCGAGCAGTGGCTTCGGCAAACTGAAACCGATATTGGGCTGACCCGGCTGAACCAGAAAAGACATCGCTCTCCAGTTACATTCAACGATTCGTCAGTTGCAGTTGCGGCAACACTTCGGGCCATTCCACATGCCCCAGCGAGTCACGTCCAGACAGGGCCGGTAATGGCGGTCCAGGCAGGCTTCTTTGTCGGCAATACAATCAACGCGGTCAGCACACCGCTCGGTCACTGGCATGCAGTGACATCCGGAAAACAATCCGACTGTGAATACCAGGATCGAAAGCGTCCATGCTCGTTTCATTGTCAGCTCCATCACATATCAGATCTCGTCTTCGTCCTGAAAACCGAAATCATTGATACTTGTATACCGGCTGTTCATCGCACTCATCAGGCATTCGTCTATAGAACCATTGCAGCCATTGCATTGAAATTCAAAAGCACAGGCGGTGGATCTAGCAGAACTGTTGGAATCGCTAGAATTTGCCAGTCGTCGAAGCACCATCGATATCAATGAAATTCCCGGCGGCAGCTTTTCTGAACAGACCAAATGCCGTAACCTGCGATACCAAGTGAGACTCGTCCTTTAGGTAAACCACCATGATTTCAGACAAGAAACGCGTACTTTTTCTGTGCACAGGAAATTCCTGCCGCAGCCAAATGGCGGAAGGCTTTCTTCGAGAACTGTTCGGCGACCGGTTTGAATCGCTTTCTGCCGGTGCAAATCCGGCCGGATACGTGAACGCAATGGCCATCGAAGCCATGAAGGAAGTCGGGATCGACATTTCATCTCAGCACAGCAAACACATCAACGAATACCTTCCTCCTGTTGGCGAACTGCCCGACATTATTATCAGCGTGTGTTCAACCGCCGATGAAAACTGCCCTGTGTTTCCTGCCAATGTAGAACGCTGGCAATGGCCGTTCGATGACCCTCATTATGCAAAAGGTAACGACGAAGAACGGCTGGCCGAGTTTCGTCGTGTTCGTGACGAAATCAAGCAAAGGTTGCAGTTGGAATTCAGTTAACGGACCAGTTCATGAAGTAAAGCCTGTTACACTGGTTACCAAAACAGCAGCAAACCAAACCTGCGACAGGACGGAGACCTGTCCGAAGATGGAACGGGATTTCCGGCTAAATACAGCAAGCGAGAATCATGACCTTTTCAACACTGCCATTGAGCTATTGCACCAACGTACATCCGGGTCGAACAGTGGCTGAAGTCACGGCCGGACTTTCCGACTACACCGCTGACGTCCGCCAGCAACTTGATGCGCCGATGGCCGCCGGACTATGGCTGGCTCGCAGTGTCACAACGGAACTGCTGCAATCTGAGGCGGCCCTGGAAAATCTTGCTCAAACATTGTGGCAGCATGATTTAAGCTGCTACACATTAAACGCATTTCCTTACGGCGACTTTCACACCGATCGAGTCAAGGAACAGGTCTATCTTCCGGACTGGGCTTCGCGAGATCGATTGTCCTACACTCAGGATTGTGCTCGCATTCTCGCTCAGTTGATGCCGGAAGGCGGAGAAGGCAGCATCAGCACGGTGCCACTCGGCGGACGAATGAATCCCACCGGCCCCGATTTTCACGCAACATGTTTTCATCAGCTGATTCAGCTGGCAGGCTTCCTGAACGACCTGTATGAAGAAACAGGACGCAGAATACGACTGGCTGTCGAGCCCGAACCGTTGTGCGAAATGTCGTCGATTCCGGATGACGTAATTCCTCAGTTCAAGATGCTGTTCGAAATGGCGGACGCATTGCAGTGTCTGCCGAAAGTTCAACAGTTCATTGGCGTCTGCTTTGACGTTTGCCACCAGGCCGTTGTCTTTGAAGAAGTCACTAAGTCCATCGATCAGCTGGAAGACATCGGTGTGCGGCTTAACAAGATTCATATTACCAACGCTATCGAACTGCTTGACCCGGCCAACAACCCGGCCGGAAGGAAAGCACTTCTGCAGTATGTAGAACCACGCTATCTGCACCAGACGTTTGCACGCATGCCCGACCAGTCTGTTGTCAGTCGACTGGACCTTTTGCAGGAAGACATCCTGCTTGACCCACCTGACGAATTTTTATCAGCCGAAGCCTGGCGAGTTCATTTTCACGTACCCGTGTTCGCCGACAAACTGGGGCCACTGCGAACAACTCGTCCAGATTTAAAGGCCGCGCTTCGTCGAGTCAAATTGCTAAATTATGCGCCTCACCTGGAAGTTGAAACTTACACCTGGCCTGTGATGCCCGATGCTCCAAACGAGGACACACAGACTCTGTCCGCGCAAATCACCACGGAACTTCGTTCAGCGTACAATCTACTTAGCGAACTCAGCTGACCTAGCCAAGTTGCAACACAGACTATCCGTTTCTCGCAGTACCGCTCTGGCAATCTCAGCCCTATTTCAAGCGAGAATCAGAGATCAGGCGGCATTATTTTCCTGGACGATCTCACCCGGCGAAATGTACAACTCGTACGCAGCACAACCGGCCCACAGCACTTTGCTCACACTGTAACCCAGAACACCGCAGTTCATGAGATGATCTCTGTTTCCCATCGGCCGAAAAACGCGGCGGGGTTTCTGGAAGTAGTTCTACGGTTCAGAATCCACCATCACCAGTGGCACGATACTTCCAGAATTTGCAACGTGCGCGTATACAGTTTCGTTCCCCGTGTTGTGGCCAAGCACGGCGCGAAGTGAATCTCCGGGGCGCAAACTCCTATAGATCAGCATCTGAAGCCTGCCGATTCGTGCCCGAAATGCGACTGCGTCCCATGCCGTTTTCACGCACCGTTCTTCGGTGACTGTCAGACGATTCCAGTCGGCTTCCGAGCTTACTCGTTTCAAATTCCAATCAAGTAGCAACGGCAGTGTGACTCCGCCAACACCGCTACCCGATAGTGACAGATCGCCGGCAATCTGACGGCAATCGCCCGCCGCACTCTGCAAACGATCATCTTCCAGCCATGTCGGCAGCACTCGCACATCCAAATCCATTCCAGGCAATCGCAGCTCACGAGTAATCGAATTGGATGTGGCAACAACTCCGTGCAACTGAAGTCGGCTATTAAACGTGACTTCGGCTCGGCTGTTTTCACAGGTTACCGAATCCGTCAGCACTGCAAAGTGATCCACCAGCGATAGCAACACCTGTCTAACATGGCGGACGGGACCGGCGTCGGTAGATTCCAATTCAGCGAATGCAACTTCGTCATCCAGATACCAACATGTGCAGCCCCAACTGGACGGCGGATCAACCGTTTTGTTATCAATCAAAATCTCACGCGACCATTCACCGCCAACAATGCGACTACCAAATGCCGCGACTCCAAGACGAATGCTCGGCTGGTCCCAAGTCAACGAAACGACGTCTGCGGCAAGATGCATACCAGACCGCATCAACGCGAAATGTGCCCAGTCGGATTGTTCACTGCAAACCAGACCGCGCGAGAGATCTGCTATTTTGCGTGGCTTCGTTTTTCTGTCCGGCTGTTTCCCACTACCAATCTCTGCGGCAAGTGACAACACAGGTGATGGCTTATCAAACTTGGCATGCCTTACCGCGAGATTAAGCTGCTGAACGTCAAATTCGTCTGGCACTGCCGCTCCAATAGCAATCCTGTCGGCAGACACAAAGCCTCCTGAAGTAGCCAGCGCCGCAAATCGTGAAAGGTGCTTCTGCCAGTGAGACTCCGTTTTCTTTACAGCCCAGGTCGATTCCACAGAATCAGCCCAGCAGTTGGCTCGAACAAATGGTGACAGCCAGTGCCTTACATTTGCCAAAACACACGCATGCGGCGTCCCATCCGTGTCCGTCGAATCAAACAATATCCGAGCCAGATTCGCACGTGCGGTTTCACGTAGTTGCTTTGAATGCCTCAGTGATTCCAGCAATATGCTTAGCACAAAAGGCACTTCGCAAACCGCGACCAGGTTGTATACCAAACACTCGCCAGTCAACGTCAGTTCATCAGGCAGAACAAATGGTTCAGCCGCCAGTCGCACCAGACCGACGAAAATGGTCGACGCATCTTTCGCCGAAAACCGCTCCACATGTCGCAACAACATCTCACCCGCAGTCAATGCGACAAACGGTGTGATTTCTTCAGACTCGTCGCAAAAACACTGCGTCAGAAATTCGCCAACCGCGCCGATCTTAGATTCATTCGGGTTCGCGGTGGTGGCGTTCTTTGCCGCAAGCAGTTCAGCCAGCCTTCGGTCTGATTCGTCTGGCCACTCAAAGTCTGCTGACCAGTTGACCGTCAGGTCTAGACTGCCAGTGATTTTGAGAAACCGCTTGCAAGGCTTCGCAAAGCTCTTTTGCAGCGTCTGCTGAAAACGTAATTCATCGCCGGTCGCAGCGGCACCAATCAGCGCCGAGTCTCCATTGCGTCTGAAGGCAATATTTTTCAATTGCTGGCTAACTGCGTTCATCGATCCAGTTTTACAATCGGGAATGTGAGCAAAGCCGGCAGCATACTGAATTGCCTGAACGATTGCAGCGGCTCTGGAATCGCGGACGAGCAATTAGCCAGAATGCGAATAGCCAGATACTGTGTGAAGAGAAACACGGCGAATGTTAAACACGAAAACGACCACTGAATTCCGGCCGACCATATTCAACCGTCTTTATCCCAGACTGACGCGTTCTTCGGGATAGTCATATCGTCCGGAATCCGGTGGAGCTGACATTGCCAACAGTAGCGTAATTGGACCGACTCGCCCCAGAAACATCACCACGCAGATTAACAAACGCGACGGTAATGTCAGCTCGGAAGTAACTCCTGCAGAAACGCCCACGGTGCCAAAAGCGCTGGTTGCTTCAAACAAGTGGTCCAGAAATCGTTCGGGCTTCTGTTCGAAGATCACCAGTAGTCCGGTCGCGGCCATGACAATGAAAATTCCAACCGCAATCATCGACAGCGATCGGGATACCTGAGAGGCCGGAACGCAGCGGCCGAACAATTCAACGCGGTCTCTGCCGCGAAAAACGGACCATACGTTTAGCACG
Source organism: Fuerstiella sp. (assembly GCA_041689795.1). Lineage (GTDB taxonomy): Bacteria > Planctomycetota > Planctomycetia > Planctomycetales > Planctomycetaceae > Fuerstiella. The sequence goes on from JBDNFN010000344.1 coordinate 24,558, forward strand.
GTAACAGAAAACACGATCGTTTTTACTCCGCCACCGGTCGACCCCGGAGCCGCCCCGATAAACATCAGAAAGATGGCCAACAGCTTTGTCGCCGGGTGCATGTGTTCGTGGTTGACCGTGTTGAATCCGGCCGTGCGAAACGTCACCGATTGAAACCAAGAATCCGCAGCGCGTTTGGAGATTGAACCATTCGGTTCTGCCTGAATCGATTCCAGGGCAAACCAGAAAGCCGCTCCGGAAACCAACAGCACAACGGTCGTCACCAAGACCAGTCGAGAATGCAGACTCAGACGAACCTTGTTTCTTACGGTGTGAAAAACCGGAAGTTGTGAACGTCTAGCGAACTTCTGCCGTATCCATTGAGAAGTATCGCTGATCACGGGAAAGCCTAAGCCTCCAAGAATGATCAGCAGCGACAGGGGTCCCCAAACCTGCCAGCGAGTTCCCATATCCAAAAACCCGTCATCCTGCAGCGAAAAACCGGCATTACAAAACGCACTGACAGAATGGAATGTCGAGTCCCAGATCCGATCCTTCAACGGTAAATCGGGATGCAGTCCCAGCAACATCACAGCGCCCAGTATTTCGACGCCCAGGGTGAACAACAGAATTGTAAACAGCAATCGCCGGGAACCCTGCATGCTCTCGGAATCCAGCATGTTGCGTAACGTCCTGGCTTCCTTGAACTGAAGCCCTCGACGACCGCTAAGGACGGCAACGAATGCTCCGAAGGTGAGAATTCCAAGCCCACCAATTTGAAACAAGCCAAAAATCACCGCATGTCCAAGCGGACTCCAGTAACTTCCAGTGGGCTCTACGATTAATCCCGTCACGCAACTCGCGCTTGTTGCGGTGAAGACTGCCACGTCCCATGGAGCCGTCTGACTTTCTCCGGCATCAGTCGTCGCTCGACATGCAGGAAGCTTCAACAACAAAGTACCAATCGTAATAACGACGGCAAATGATCCAACCAACAGCACTGCAGAATTCTGAGTTCTGCTCGCCAAAGCGCGGCAGCCATACAGAACGGCCAGTACTCCGGCTATTCCGATCATCAGATCCGACCAAAACACGTTGGACGACTGAGACGTAAAGGTAGTGAATTCCGTCGCGTAGATCAGCACCAGGCCGACCACCCAAATGCACGGCACAAGCATTCTGCCGGCGACAAACTGATCCACAAAACTTCGCCGAGACCAGCTGATCACAAACCGTACCAGCCGACTGATACTCAGCCACGACATTGCCAGTACAACAATAATGTTTAGTTCCGGGACGCGTTCTTCGCCCAGGTTGATGAAACCGGCATGAATCAGCAAAACGACAAAGCCAACAATCGTGGCAATGAATTCTGATATCCGTAGACGCCCTGCAAGCTTTTCGGTTTTGTTGGCGGCAAACTGCTGATGCAATGCCGAATTATTGCGAAGATTGTCCAGCATATTGCCAAGTGTAATACCGAAGCACTACTCTGCGAAAGGCCACCGGACAGTTCCTATAAAATGCAGCCGCTTCTCCGGGAATGGGGAATCACCGACGGACTTGCTCTGTTCCAGTCGAACAACCATCAACGCCGCTGCGTGACGCTTGTAATCCAACATAGGCAGACGGTAGCGTAACGGGGCATCGTATTTCTGTTTCGGCAGCCTGGTAAACATTGGAGCGTGGTTTATGTTTCGCGGCATATTAATTTTAGCGATGTCTCTGACTTCCATGAATCAAACGCTGGCGCTGGGCACGGAAACCTTCGGCAACACACCACTTGCGGACGCAAATTTCGGCGACTGGCCAAATGTAATGCCAGTAATTAACGACACGCATCGCGTGTATCACAGCTGGGTCAACGGCAACGAGAATTTCTTTTTTCAGGGAGACACCGAATCTCTGAATGTCGCGTTGAAGACTTTTGCGGCGATCAAAGCAGAAAAACGCACCGTGATTCTGCGACCAGCACCGGGAAGCGTAAGTTCGTTTAAGCAAGACAAGACCTTTGTCATTAATTGGCAGCTGCATCTGCTCGGAGGCATCGCCAAACACATGTCCACTCGTGATCAGGGTAGTTACGTGTGGGATCCAAATCCCGAGCTGATTGTTTATGTCGGCGGAACAATTGTACTCGACAAAATCGAAATTCCTGAAAACGTCGACGTCCTCCAGGTTGCCGATCTGAAGCAACGCTACGCAAACGGACTGAACAGCACTCACACCGACGTACGCGGCTGGACGTGCGGGATCATCGCTGCCCTGGACCAATACGACGAGTCTTCAATGCAAACGATCGCAAAAGTGTTGAACGATAAAGACAACTGGGTCAAGCTAAACGCTGCCGGAGCGCTCAGCGAATTTTCGACGCATCGAACGGAAGCCGCGAAAGCACTTCAGGCAGTGTGCACAGACGATGACCAGTTAAAGGAACGCATACAATCCAGCATCCAAAAATTAAATGGTACCGCATTGCCATTCGCCGGCCGCGAGACTCATCAGATGCAATTGAATGCGATTTCCAGATTCCTCGAAGCCAGACATGCCGCCGAATAATGATTCCTCGCTGGAACAGCGCAAAGCTCCCTCAACGTCGGCAACAAATTGTGTTACGCAAGAATTCCCTTCACGACTTCACCATGTACGTCTGTCAGACGGAAATCGCGGCCCTGATGTCGGAACGTGAGGCGTTCGTGGTCGATTCCGAGTTGTTGCAGAATCGTCGCATTGAGGTCATGAATGTGGACGGGATTTTCGTTGATGTTGTAGCTGAAGTCGTCAGTCTCGCCGTAAACCGTACCACCTTTTATTCCGGCTCCGGCCATCCATTTGGTATAGCACCGCGGATGATGGTCTCGACCGTAGTTGGTTCGGGTCAGTCCGCCTTGGCAATAAATTGTCCGTCCAAATTCTCCGCCCCAGATCACCAGCGTATCATCCAGAAGACCTCGCTGTTTTAAGTCCTGTATCAACGCGTAACACGGTTGATCAATAATGCCGCACTGGCGACGAATGTCATTGGGCAAATTGCCATGCTGATCCCACTGGCGTATGAACACTTGAGTAAAGCGGACACCTCGTTCCGCCATGCGTCTGGCTAGCAGGCAGTTGGCGGCGAACGTGCCGGGTGTGCTTACGTCCGAACCGTACATATCCAGCGTTTCTTTGGTTTCACCTGAGATATCCGTAAGCTCCGGAACCGATGTCTGCATACGATACGCCATTTCGTACTGAGCAATTCGCGATTGAATTTCGGGATCACCGACTTCGTTAAAGCGTTCGGTATTCAGACGACTCAATTCATCCAGCATGCGACGCCGCATCGGTACAGACATGCCGTCCGGGTTGGAAAGATACAGAACCGGGTCGCCGCTGGAACGCAGGCTGACTCCCTGATGCCGAGTCGACAGAAATCCAGAGCCCCAAAGTCTTGAATACAAAGCCTGACCACCGAATCCGCCGTTCACTGTCGAATGCAGCACAACAAATGCCGGCAGGTTTTGATTCATGCTGCCCAGACCATATGACATCCATGCTCCGGTGCTGGGACGACCGGGCAACTGACTTCCCGTTTGAATAAAAGTGATTGCGGGATCGTGATTGATAGCTTCTGTATGAACGGTTTTTATGACAGCCAGATCGTCGACCATCTTCGCCGTATACGGCAATAGTTCGCTAACATGAGTGCCGTTAGAACCGTGCCTGTCAAATTTGAACATCGATGGCGCTATCGGAAAGCGAGCCTGTCCGGACGTCATCGTTGTGATTCGCTGGCCGTTCCTAACAGATTCCGGAAGCTCTTTATCAAACCACTCATCCATCTTGGGCTTGTAGTCCCACATATCCAACTGCGACGGCGCGCCGGACATAAACAGATAGATCACGCGTTTCGCTTTTGCTGCGAAGTGTGGCAGCCCTGGCAGACCACCGCTAAGATTGGGAGTCTCAGAAACATCACCGGCGAACAACTGCGGGTTCACCAGCGATGCCAAAGCTGCTGTGCCAATTCCTGTCGACATGCGGCCGAAGAAGTGGCGACGTGTTTCAACAAGACCGGATTCAGTAATTGGATTCATGATTGATTCTCTTGTGACTCGTTGATTGCCCAGAGGTCCGCGACCAGTCTGATTGAACCGCATTGCGATCCACGGCAAACGTTATCCCTTTGTGACAGCTTCACTAAGATTCAGCAGCAGATGAGTTACCATCGTCCAAGCCGCAAGTTCACTGACATTGAGTTGTTCGTTACGAGGCGATTCTCCGGCAGCAAGCAACCTGGTTGCAGATTCCGAATCGCTGGTGAACATACTCAGATACTCTTCAAACAGATTTGTGAGTGATTCAAGTTCCGTGGTACTGGGGCGTCTATTCAACAGCGATCGGAACGCAAACGTCACTCGATCGTCGACCGCCATGCCACCTTCGTTCATAACTCGCTCGGCAAACATTCGAGCTGCTTCCACGTACTGCACATCGTTCATTAGCACCAATGCCTGCAATGGCGTGTTTGTACGTGCCCGACGAACCTGGCATGTCTCACGGTCCGGAGCATCAAACGTCGCCATTGATGGTGGCGGCACAGTGCGTTTCCAGAACGTATACATGCTGCGTCGAAACAGCTTGTCGCCGGTGTCCTGTACAAACGTTGCGGTATTGCTGCCGCCAAAGCCAACGGGTTTCCACAGACCAGCCGGTTGATATGGTTTTACACTTTTCCCACCGATGGTTCCAATCAGCAATCCGCTGAGCGAAAGTGCCTGATCGCGTATCACTTCTGCATCCAGACGAAACCGGGGACCTCGAGCCAGTAATCGATTTTCCGGATCCACCGCCAGCTTAAGCTGATCAACTTTTGACGACTGTTGATACGTGGCCGACATTACAATCTGCTTCAAAAAACGCTTCACGTCCCAACCAGATTCAATAAAGTCGATAGCCAGCCAGTCCAGCAGTTCAGGATGAGAAGGCTGTTCGCCCTGTAGCCCGAAGTCCTCCGATGTCTTCACCAGACCGGTTCCGAAGAAGTGCTGCCAAAAGCGGTTAACGGTAACTCGGGATGTCAACGGATGACGAGGCTGCACCAACCATTGAGCCAGCCCCAGTCGATTGGCGGGAGCGTTTTCCACCGGAGGAGCGATCCATTCCGGAATGGCGGAAGAAACTGGTTCACGTTTTTCAGTGTATTGGCCGCGTTCCAGCACAAATGCCTGACGCGGTTCAGGACGATCTTCCATAACCAGCGTGGCGGGAATTGAACTTTCAACATCCTGAAGCTGTTTTTTCAAGAGCGCCTGTTTTGCCAGAGGCTCCGCCAGCATAGCTTTTGAATCAGGATGTACATTCTGAATGTAGTACGCCGTCAATTGCTGAATCTGTTCGGGACTGCGTTTTGCCTTTTCGACGTCCAGTAACTTCTGAATTTCGGCAGGCAGAGCGGGCTGCTTCGACTTCGCTCGAAACTGTTCCCACGCAAACAGAGATCGCTTCTGGTCATCCGACAGCGATTGCGAAACAATGCCCGCCGTATCCCAATGAACGGTGCCACCAACCTGTGTAAACGCCCATCCGTTAAGTTCAGACCCAGGTGGCAGCCCGACAGCCTCCGCCGTCACTTCCAGTCGCACCCATTTGCCGAGTTCCGGAAGCGCCCCCATTTGACGGTTCAGTGCATCGTTTCGGCCAGCCAAAAACGCCTTATCGGCTCCCCAGGATGCTCGATGATCCCACTTACCATCGTTGAACTGTAGTTGCACCGTTTGAGGCGGGTTGGTGGGATCAAGAAACACATGGGCAAACAATCGCGTGTTCTCGCCAATCTTCAACTTGTCCGTTGCACCCGTGAAGAAATGCTGAGTAATTGCGTCGGCAGTTCCAGTTCGCACGGTAGATTTCTGACCGCTGTGTACTGGATGTTCGGGAGCTTCCACAAATTCCCACGGCGTGTTACCTTCGGGGTTCGCACCGGCTGGCAGTTCGTCATCGATCCACACAAACTGCTCTTCGCTAAGTTCACCGAGCGGTTCTTCGGGCTTCGGATCCGCATATTTAAATTCCGCGAGCAGTTTCGTGATCGTTGCGTCAACGGCAGTCAGCTGCTGCGTGTATTGATTTTTTTGATCCAGCTGAGCGACTGTTGGCACCTGTACCATCGGCGGCGGCAGCAATGCGTTCCCGTCCATTGCTCGTTCAGTCAAACTGAAATAGTACGAAAACAGCTGATAGAATTCTTTCTGCGTCAGTGGATCAAACTTGTGATCGTGACAGACAGCACACCCGGCAGTAAGTCCCAGCCAAACGGTTGATGTCGTTTCGACTCGGTCCACCGCATAACGCATGTAGTATTCATCATCGATGGAACCACCTTCGCTAGTAGTCACATTGCAGCGATTGAAGCCCGTTGCAACGCGTTGACTTAATGTTGGATCCGGCAACAGATCGCCGGCAATTTGTTCAATGGTAAACTGATCAAATGGCTGATTGCGATTGAACGCGCTGATGACCCAATCGCGATACGGCCAGATTGATCGTTCGTTATCCAGATGCAGACCGTGTGTGTCACCATAACGAGCCGCATCGAGCCAGATTCTGGCCATATGCTCACCATAGTTTTGAGAATTCAACAGTCGATCGACGACGTGTTCGAACGCCTCAGCAGATTCGTCGGCTAAAAATTCATCAACGTCCAATATTGTGGCCGGCAGCCCCGTCAGATCCAAAGTCACTCGACGAATCAGCGTCTCCCTGGATGCTTGGTCTTCAGGCGAAAGGTTGGCCGCCTTTAGTCTGGCGTGAATGAACGAATCAATCGCGTTGTTCGATTTCCAGCCTTCGACCGGCATGACAACTTCAGGTTTTTGTGGAGGCTGAAACGCCCAGTGTCCCGTCCACGTTGCGCCACCATCGATCCACTTTTTGATCAGTGCGACCTGAGCTACCGAAAGCGACTTTTCCGAATCAGCAGGCGGCATTCTTAATTCAGCATCGCTGGATGTGATCCGCTGAAACAACTCACTCTGATCACTATGGCCGGGCACAATTGCCACAAGCCCCGAACCAAGTTTCGCCGTGGCTGAATCAAGCTTATCCAGGCGAAGTTCGGATTCACGATGTGCTGCGTCCGGACCGTGGCACGCGAAGCATTTGTCAGATAGCAGCGGCAGAATATCGCGACTAAAGTTCACGTCACCTTCAGCGGCGAAAGCAACGGGAGCAAGGCAGATTGCCATCATAAGAAACGAAGTTGTCGTTCGAATCATCATGGGAAGAATCAGACTTTGATGAGGAAGGAAGGCTTCAAGTCCTGGATCGCCGGAGCGTCCAAAGGTGGGAGTAACAATATACTCTCAACACCTGTCGGATGCTATGGCCGAACGCAACTTTGACCGGGTAATGGATAGGCCAACAGTCCATTTCCCGTTCCGAATATTCCTCAATTACCGCATAAACGGTCCATTATCCCGGCGGACGACACCGGCCGGTGTTGGACAGAATTGGTCCGGCGGGATCAAAATCATCTTCCAACGGGCGAGCACACCCAGCTTAACCTTGCTAACATGCGAGGCTCTACGCATTCATCCGTCAGCCATTTCCGAGCAAGCGTATGTCCACTTCGCCACAGTTTCAGCTTACTCCCGATGATGACCAGTTGTCCGGGATTGACCGGGATCTTCGTTTTCATCCAGCGGCGAACTCCTCGCCGAAAACACTGACTCCCAAACAGATTGCCAGCTACAACAAAAGTGGCTTTGTCCGACCGATCGATGTTTATTCGCAATCTGAGATCACGGAAATCCGCGGCTACTTTGACAAACTGCTGGAAGACACAATTGCTGCCGGAGGCAACAGTTACTCAATCAGCACCGCTCACATGAAATATGGAGGCGTCTATGACATGTTAACGCATCCGAAGATCGTCGATTGTGTCGCCGATATTCTGGGCGATGATGTCATTGCCTGGGGATCTCATTTTTTCTGCAAAATGCCAGGCGATGGTAAAGAGGTTGCATGGCACCAGGACGCCAGTTACTGGCCATTGTCACCGTCCAAGGCTGTGACCGTCTGGTTGGCCATTGACGATGCTGATCTGGAAAACGGCTGCATGAAGTTTATCGCGGGCAGCCAGCATTCCGGGCACCTGACGTATCGCAAAAGCAATCCCGACGAACACAGTGTCTTGGGACAGACGGTTGATAATCCCGAACAATACGGCGAAATCGTGGTCGACGATCTGAAGGCCGGGCAAGCGTCCCTTCACAACGACCTGCTGCTGCACGGTTCTGATGCCAACAATTCAACTCGACGACGCTGCGGTTTGACTTTGCGATATGCGGCGGCTGAAGTTCGAGCCGAAATGGGCTGGAACGCGAAAGGAGTTGTCGTGCGAGGCCGTGATGACGCGAACCATTGGGGAAATCCTCCGCGACCGCTGGTGGATTAAGCGGCCGCAAACACGGGACTCAGCCACGAGAATTTCAGTTTATCTTACAAACACTGCGGCTGACGCGGCACAGTTGCAGCGAACGGAAACACTGCCACATTATCAGGCTACATCTGCCAGCAGTGTTTCCTGAGTCAACGCGGTTACCGTTGCTGAATCGATTTGCATGTTCGGGTCAGTTGTACTGGCGACCTTCAGCATTTCGCAGACTCGATTCAGCCGCCCCGGAGAGCCATGGCCGTATTCGACGATTTCAGCAATGCCATCTTCCGTGACGTAACTGGAAGTCACACCGGCGATCCTGAGCTTTTGCTGAACAAAAGATTCAGCGTCGGCGGCGCCAAGCTTTGACAATTTCACCTTTAGCGCTGACAGGCTTTGCAGCCTGGGGTTCACGCCACATTCAGTCGCGGCAATTACAGTCACACCACCGTTTGTCTGTTGGTTAATGGCTGTCAGAAACTGGACCAGCAGGTCGGGACTTTCCGTGGCTCTGTGCAGGTCGTCCAGCAACACGACAGTTTTGTGGTAACACAATGTTCTGCCGGAAATTTCATCACGAATGGCAGACATTAACGAACTCTGAGACTGATCGCGACTGGGCACAATTGAAAGCGATCCGCACAATTGCCATAGAAACGCCTCCTGATTCAGTGCCGACATGTTAATCAGGATCGCGGACGTTCCGTAGCGGCGACATTCGGCCTGCACCTGAGTCAGTAAAGTCGTCTTGCCCACGCCCTGATCACCCTGAAGCAATACAAACGATTCTCCCTGTTCCGCTACGTATAGCAGACGATTCAGGGCTTCTGTCTGCACAGCACCGTTGAAATACCACGATTTAGGGGCAGGCTGTCCGAACATCATCATTTCTTCCTGAAAATTAGTCGCTGCAAAAGGCTTCCCAATCTGGCCGAGCCCCCTGAGTTTCCTGGCTGAATCCTGACGATCGTCCTGAAGCTGGACAGTCGCTAGCGACGGCATTGGTTACAATCGTTGTTATCGTCAGCCTGTGACTTCCACAAACACACAATAAATCCGGACTTTGCGGAATCCAACGGCTTGGCCGTTCCAGCGTCTCATCCTGGCTAAGATGACTGATTCCGCTGAACGAATGGCTTTTCGCTCCGGCAATTTCTGCAACAATCCGGTCTGAGAGCGTTCAGCACATCCTAAATTGGTCGCCCAAAGCGTCAGTGAAATCTCAGGTGAGAATTCTTCGCTCTCGGTTTGGAATGTGGCTTGGCGATTTCAGACCACTGTTTACTAGCCACCGTTTGCTTACGGCAAAGTAAAACATCGTTCGTCTCACGAGTGATGCCATCAATATTGACCTCGACCCCGGCAGAGTCCGGCCTTTCGCCAGAGAAACTCATGACTGAACTGAATTACCAATCTGCCGGCGTAGATCTGAAGTTGTACGAACAGGCCATGCAGCGACTTCCGGGATTGATGGCGAAGACGCGAACGAGCGGCGTAATGGATCTTCCCGGTGGTTTTGCGGGATTGTTCCGCCTGTCGGCTGTCAAGCAATGGACAGATCCGGTTCTGGTTTCCGGAACGGATGGCGTCGGCACAAAAATCAAGCTGGCTATCATGATGCAGAAGTTCGATTCCATCGGCATCGACCTTGTAGCCATGTGCGTCAACGACTGTTTGTGTCTGGGAGCAACACCTTTGTTGTTCCTGGATTACATCGCGATGGGCAAAGATAACCCCGTATTATTGGAACAGCTGGTCAGCGGTGTCAGCGACGGTTGCGTAAAAGCCGGGGCTGCTTTGCTCGGTGGCGAAACGGCCATCATGCCCGATCTCTACGCCAACGGTGATTTCGACATGGCGGGCTTCTGCGTCGCAGCGGCCGATCGAGCAGAACTGGTCAACGGAAAAGAACGGGTTATTGCTGGTGATGTGTTGATCGGCGTTCCGTCTTCGGGCTTCCACAGCAACGGATACAGCCTGGTCCGCAAGGCGGTGTTCGAACACGCAGGCCTGAAACCAGAAGATCAGGTTGCGGAATTAGACGCTGTTGTCGGTGACGTGTTGTTAACTCCAACTCGCATTTATTCCGACATCGTCGCAGCAGCCATTACTGCAGCCAGCAACGAACATATCCATGCAATTGCTCATATCACGGGCGGTGGCCTATGTGAAAACCTTGCTCGAGTTCTGCCCGATGGCGTGCATGCAGTGCTGCAGCGTTCTGCGTGGAACATTCCAACAATGTTTAACTGGCTGCAGCAACTGGGCAATATTGCCGAGGCCGAAATGTTTCGTGTTTTCAACATGGGACTGGGACTGATTATAGCCGTTCCCGAAGCGGTCGCCGATAAGACGCTGGCGGCGTGCTCAACAGACGAATTCCCCGCCGTGATGCTGGGCAGGGTTGAGTCGCAGCCAGCGGCCGAACCCGGAAAAGCAACGTTGGTTTAATGTTTCAGAAGAACCAGAATCAAGCGAGTTTCTGTTTGTGGTTCTGCCGGAGAACTCACTGCCCCGCAAGGCTCAATCGCCCTGGGGAAACGCTTTGCCCCGCAGACAGGAAACCTGTTTAACTGTGACAGATCAGGGACTCTTTGAATTCGCCGATCTTCCCGAGTGGGAACAGGCCGCCGCGGAAGACGTGCAGGTGGCCGAAGTGGTTTTCAACCTGCCACTTGAGAAGCCGTACACCTACAGTATTCCGGATGAATTTCGCGAACTGTTAAGAAGCGGTATGCGAGTCAAAGCGCCGCTGGGGCGAGGCAATCGAACAGTCATCGGTTACTGCGTGAAGGTGAGGCAGGCCGAAAGCGCTGTTCGAAAACTAAAGCCGATCGAAGAGGTACTCGATACAGAACCGCTGCTCGACGTGCACATGCTGGAACTGACTCGCTGGATTTCCGAACGTTATCTATGCGGATGGGGACAGGTACTCGAAAGCGTGATACCAGCGGGCGTGCGTCGAAAAAGTGGAACTCGACTTATCAGTTCGTTCGAACTTTCTCCCAACGCAAATCGCATCATTGCTGCCGCCAGGTTGCCTGAAAAACAACAGGCCGTCGTGGATGTGCTGTTAAAAGCAGAAGGTCCTCTTGCGGCCACTCGATTGTGCGAACTGGCCGATTGCGGCCCGGGCCCGTTGAACACATTGAAAAAGAAAGGAATCCTTTCCGCAATCCGCGTTCGGTCGGAAATTGCCGGCGGAATGCAGGGCGATGTGGAAGTCACGGAAGACCTGATCCTGAACTCGCAACAACAGGACACGCTGAATCAGATTATTGCGTCGCTGCAATCGGGCGAACACCGCACAATGTTATTGCACGGAGCCACCGGAAGTGGCAAGACAGAAGTCTACATCCGGGCAATTCGCGAGGTTGTGAGTTATGGGCGTCAGGCGATTGTGCTGGTACCCGAGATCAGCCTGACGCCGCAGACGATTCGCCGTTTCCGCAGTCGGTTTACTTCCGTCGCAGTGCTGCACAGTCACATGAGCGATTCAGAACGCCATTGGCAGTGGCAGCAGATTGCCAGCGGAGAAATTGAAGTCATCGTCGGTGCTCGGAGTGCCGTCTTCGCGCCGACGCCAAATCTGGGTTTGATTGTCATTGACGAAGAACACGAACCGACTTTCAAACAGGACAATACTCCCCGCTATCACACTCGCGAAGTAGCCAGATACCGTTGTCAGCAGGAAAACGTACCGTTGCTGCTGGGGTCTGCCACACCAACGCTGGAATCATGGATCAGAGCGACTCGACGACAGGACGACTTGCTGTCAATGCCCGACCGTGTTGCCAATCTTCCGCTTCCTCCAGTGGTGATTGTGGACACTCGCAACGATCCGCGTATTAATCGCGGATCATCAATCGGCCGAGCATTATTCACTTCGATTGGTCGCGCGCTGCAGGAAAAAGGACAGATAATTCTGTTTCTCAATTTGCGAGGCTATTCGCCAACCGTTTGGTGCCGAAGCTGTGGGACCGGAGTGAAGTGCCCGGACTGCGACATAACGCTGACGTGGCACCGAGATCGGCAGGAAGCCGTCTGCCACAGTTGTGATTACAGCATCCCCGCCCCTAAACAATGCCCTGTTTGTGAGAGTGCCGCCGTTCGATACTTTGGTACGGGAACTCAGAAACTGGAAGAAGAAGTGTCGGCCGCCTTTCCAAAAGCATCGATCCTGCGAATGGACAGTGATTCCATGAAAAAGCCCGGGAGCCACGATGAAGCTCTCGAAAAATTCCGCCACGGCCATGTTGATATTCTGCTTGGCACTCAGATGATTGCCAAAGGACTGGACTTCCCGAACGTTACACTGGTGGGAGTAATCGACGCCGACAGTATGTTGAATCAACCGGACATGCGCGCCGCCGAACGTACGTTTCAGCTGATCGCTCAGGTTGCTGGACGCACCGGACGCAGTTCTCGCGGGGGACGGGTGCTGGTACAGACGACGAGTCCCGATGACCCTTCCGTGAAGTTTGCCGCGAAGCACGACTTTCTGGGTTTCGCATCGCACGAACTACATCAACGCAAAGACACGGGTGCTCCACCATTCAGCTGTGTCACGCGAATCATATTTCGTGGCCTCGGCGAACAACTGGTTAATGAAACATCTCGCACCGTCGCTGAAAAACTCAGGAAAGCGGCCAAAGAACGTGACCCGGAAGTTCGAATTCTGGGTGCGGCACCGGCACCCATCACACGGCTTCGGGGCTACTTCAGATTTCATCTTCAAATCTGTGCACCAACGGTCGAACGCGTGAAACAGTTATGGCAGCATGTTGAAAACAGACTGACTCTTCCGGACGGAGTCGAAATGGCTGTCGACGTCGATCCCATCAATTCGCGTTAGCCTATACTCTGCCAATCGACCCGACGAATGAAAATCTCAGGCTACTAACAGTGTCTCCATAACTGGCGCTGGATCATACAGACTCAGACTCGAATGGCGTTGTCCACGGGGATTTACGGGGATTTACGGGATTTTTGCAAGCGCTGCGATCGCCGCGTGGTAGATCCGCCTAGCCACCGTCATCAGTTTGAGAACCTTGGGACGCCGCTTGTTTTCTCGAGGTTCAACGC
>JBDNFN010000345.1:0-11946 GCA_041689795.1 Fuerstiella sp.
CACTCCAAATCGCAGTCGCGGGCACCCTTCGGTCGTTCAACCGATCGCCGAGTTATGAATCAGCGATACGAAAAAAATCTCAGCCCGACGGAACGGCGCGGTGCGCAATGCAGGTTAGGTGGCTCCTTAGAAATCGGCCAGAAAGCAATTCCGTATAGGCAGCATCCTGCCGCCGTGATATCACGGCGAATGTGCGGCACCAGTGTGCGGCGAAGGTGCGGTGCCAGAATGCCGCGTCTAGTTTCACTACCTAAACAATGGCGTCGCCCTGGACGAGAACCACACTTTGACAACAGTGACTCAGCTAGGTTCGTGATATTGCTGTTAGTTGAAAGTTTTGCAGGTCTCGTTTCAGGAATGCCGGGCGTTACTCCACGTCACCGCCCATCATCGTGATGACTTCACCGCCGTTCATCGTGATCAGTTTTACGAGCGTTTCGTTCGTGATTTACGAGCTGAAGTTTCTGGCAGCGCCATCGCACAGGCACGCTAGAAAACTATCAGTATCGGCGTCTATCAGTAGGGATTTGATGTCCGTGTCGTTGATTACCAGGTCGTCGGGTTTGGTCCAGCTAACAGCCTTCGATTCGGGCACTTGAACGACCATCAAAGTGTTGCTTGTGCCGTCTGTGATTTTACGAATCTGCGTTCCGCCATCTTTCTGACCGAAGACACTGCTGGCATGCAGAGGCGCTTGCATGCGAGTTTTGCCGTCCGACTTTCCCTGTTCAGGAATGACGTTGCTGTACGCGAATGGAATTTCGTCGACCAGTCTGATGTTGTGCTCGCTGTTCCACGGTTCGTCCAGACGAAACTTCTTGTACAGTTTAGCGTGGTCAATGTACGGCAGAATCAACACTCGCCAACTTAACAATTTCTTACCGTCATTCGATGACAATGCGTGAGACGGAAAGTATCCATTCACATCATGGAAGTTGTGCATTCCCAGAACGATTTGTCTTAGTGAGTTCACGCGCTGTGATTGCTTCGCGGACAGCCGAGCGGGCGACAGCAACTGAGCCACACAGTCCATCGTTGCTGTCATTTGCTGGGCATCGTTCGCTTGGTGAAGGACGACCGAACCGTTAGCCGTAAACTGCAATGCAGTTGCCAAATTCGGTGCAGCTTTGTGGATCAGTGCGTGGCCCGTCTTAGCAAACTGCTGAGCAGGGTTTTCGGAAGTGAAACTCATTCGCAACGTGGCTGCCGTGGGTGGAATCGACACGATCAGCGCCATAGTCTGTAGGCTTATGATCCCTTTGGAAATGGTGGCCGCTTCTTCAGGAGTCGCCCGAAGACCAGCCAGCAGATCTGGTAGCAACGGCGACAACATGGCAGCCTGAGCGGTTGAGACTTGCAGGACTGCACCGCTGGGGTGTTGGGCTTCAGCGATGGCCGTCAGCAGTAACGGAGCACCGGAGCACCGGCATGGGATTGCGAAATATATTTCCCCAACGATGCTTCCGGTCCAATCAATACGTGAGTGCCGTCTTTGCGAACAGCCGAGGGTTGGTTCTGAAGAGTTGCAGAAGCGACCAATTCAACGATGTCGACTTTTTCGGCGGTTGAAGGCAACACGATCACCGGTGTTGAGTTGGTCAATTCCTGGATACTTCCAATGATGAAAACTCGCTTTACTGCCAGCGTCTTTAACGCCTGCTGAAAATCCTTGGCGTTTGTCATCGGGCCGGTTTCGACTTCGTAAGATCTCGCAAACGCTTGCAGGCCGTCGAGGTCTGTTTCGTTGACATCAATCCACGCCACAAGTGCGGTTGATTCATTCAGGTATTTTGCGATGGGCTGCGACAGGATGTCGTCCGCGTGCAGCAAAGTTGACGAGATCAATATTAAACAAGCCGTGATTGTGGTGCGTAGATTGTTCATGAATGCGGCCTTCAGGAAGAGGATGTTTGAAGCGTTTGAACCAGCGATTCGACGATCGGTGGGAATTCGTTGTCGTTATTTCGCCAGAATCGTAAACTGCACCTTCAGTAGCTTGAGCGGGGGATAGTTTGTGGGCCCAGCGGCTTCAAGACTGACAATTGGACCGTTCATTGATTCTTCGACGGTGTAGGAAAATGGTTCTCCGGTGTAGGGATCTGGAAGGGCGGGTGCTTCTTTCATGTCGTCTAGACTGCTTGGAAGTTTGCCGTTGTTGGCGACATACATGCGAATAGCTTCTAGCGTGACCAGTCATACAACATCTGCATGCGGACTTCTGCCTCCGCAGCCTGTCGCACGGCCGGGTACAGCAGGCCACTAATGGCTCCTGCAAATGATGTTGCTCGGTTCTGTCTCACTAAGTCTTGAAACTCTTTCTCTTTGACGATTGCTAGCTGACGACTTGGCACTGTCGGCAAAAGGTGAGCTTTGCCAAGATCATCACCGATCTGGCGAAGTTCCTGAGCCGTACTCAACAGCACGGCTTGCAGGGCCGGCATTGCTTCCACTTGTTCTTTTGTAACGCCGTTGGCAATCAATTGCTGTCTTGCCGATTCAGCCTGAGTGACTCCCAAAATCGCGATGGCCGTTCTGCCAGCTGTTTCATCGGGACGACCGCTCAGCCGCATCAATTGGTCAATGGTTCCTGTCCACTTTTTCGTGGCTTGTGCATCGGTCCATTCAGCGGTTTCTGCTTCGGCCAAAAACCGGAAGCACGCGGGACACGTTGTTCAGTTCCCACAGCACCGATTCGCTCATGCTGTTTAGCGGCTGAGGGATCGTGGCGATGGCCCAATACAAGTTGGGGCACCCCGGAGTGGCAATGGCATTCGTTATTCTGTCACGCATCATGGCCTGAATGGCTATCCCGACCAGTTTCTGAACCACGGTTTCGCCCTGTCCAACGAATTCCGCCAAACAGATTTCGTCTGAGATACTGCTGATCGCGCCATCGAAATCCCCCTGCCTCAGCTGAAAGCGAATTCGCACTTGTAGCAATCTTGCCAAGCTGCGTATTTCCTGAACATCGTTTAGCCGGTACTCGTAAACATCGGCACCCGTCAAATTCCGAATCCGATGGTCCCACTTAAAATCTGCCGACACGGCCAGAGCGTGAACTTCCAGATAGACAAAGTCCAGAGCTTTGATCGCCGTTTCGAGTTCTTCCAGCGTCGGCTTGACGCCTTCACCTGTGCCAAACGTCCACTCTTCCGACTGCAGCCTTTGACTGTAATCATTTGGCAGTTGCAGATACGAGATGATGGCTCGGTTGTAATGCAGCAATTGCAGAACCCGGTTGCAGATCCCATTTGGCTGGGTACAAACGGTACTTCAACGCGGGGCTTGGTTCGCTGGCGGCTTCAACCGGACGAATGTCTTCCAGTGCTTTCTCAGCAGGTGACTTCGCTTCCTGCTGCAGTTGCTCAAGCGTCATCGTTGAACCGGGGGCATCGTCGGTTTGAGCCGCCGCCAGTGTCGATTGCCCGCTGGCAACTGCTAGGCAGCACAGAATCGCAGTACAGATTGTGCTGTAGTTGATAAGTGTCGAATGCATGATTGATCATCCAATGATTTCGCGAACGTTCTTAAAGCAGCAGTTGTTTGAACACGTCTTCGTTGATCGGGCCTGCTCGCAGAACATCGCGTTCTGTGTCGAATTGAACAGCGTTGGTCGCGCCTAATCGGTTGTTGGATTCAGCCGCCCGCATTTGTAGACTCCAGCTTCTTTGAGCAGCTAGGCTCAGAGGGCTGGCATTGTTCTGCACCAGCCGATCAACGACGAACATGTCACTAACCTGCCATGCTGGTTGCACAGGTTCGAGCACAGGTGCGCAGTTGGACTGTGTCTGCGCAACTGGGGTAGGCGGAACGGCAGGTTCGTCGTTAGACACGACAAACAACGTCGCGGTCGATTCAGCCTGAATTTCCGGTTGATCGACCACCTGCTGATGACTGGTGTTGCCTGTTGGGTTCCACAAAAACAGGCCGACCGACGCTGCGAGGCCACACACTAACCCCAGCAAAAAAGTCGGCGTCTGCTGGCGTTGGCCACTGTATCACAGCGGGTAGATCAGCAGAGGCTCGCGCATTCCAGCCGCACTGGTAAAACAATTCGGCGATGTCTGTCGACGATTGTTGGGGCTGGTGTTGTTTGAGTTGTTGTTCAAAGTCCGACAATGTCATTGCACCGCCTCCACCTTCGAAGGTGTTGATTCTGTCATGAGATTTCGCATTTGCTCGATGCCGTCTTCGTAACGTCGATGCACTGTGGCGGGGGACAGACCGACAACTGCGGCTAGTTGTCGAAACGTCATGTTATTCCACAGATGGCCAATCACGATGTCGCGAGTTTCCTGATGAAGTTGACTCAACGTTTCCTGCAGCCGAACGTGTTCCTAATGGACGGTTTCGCCTGCCGGCTGAAACCATTGCGGTTTAGATTTGGCGACGGCCTGTTCCCGTTTCGTACGTCGCTGTTGAGATCGCACTGCATCGATGGCTGAATTGCGAACACAGATCATCAACCAGGCTGCCGGACATTCCGGAAGTGCGGCCAGACTGGCCAGTCGTACAAATACTTCCTGCACGCAATCTGCTGCAAACTCAGGCAACACATTTCCGCAGTGTCCTCTGGCCACCAGCAGCAACGCCGCCGAATGTCGATTCCAGAGTTCCGATAATTGCGAGGATGGCAGCACGAATGTCTTTTCGTTGGAGTTGTGTTCTGTACTCCCAACATAAAGTCGTCACCGGGTCCGCTTTGTCTCACAAAGTTGCGATTGCCCAACAATTTGGTTCAGAAACGCAACGGGAAAACACGCATAAGATCAAGGAAAGGATTCGCCTTGAGCACACTCGGCGGTATTCAGACGCGAAGATTCCAGCTTGTAAAGCTCGCTCTCAGGGCGTCATCTCACATGGCTCCGACAATGAATGCGATGATGAGGAAGAGAACAGCGTAGTTTAATATTGTGCGGAAGTGTTCGAAGCTTGTCAGAAACGAGCGAACGTGTCCGACGGTGGTGGGTGAGTTCTGCATCAATAACATTGCAATGTGGCAACGGTCGTGCCAAAGCTCAAAGCATGAACCTTGTTTCGGAAAACTTCTCGTCCTGCATCGATCAATGTGGTACGTGACAAGTTGTTCGTTCTGCTATCGACCGTGCTGATCAGTGATCGGTTGTCAATCGCAATTTTGGCGTCAGTTCCGCAGCGAACCTCAAAGTAACGACGCATTGGCTGTTTCCGGCAGCGGCCAAAGCGGTGACGGGGTCATCGGGTGCGGTTGGACGCTGTTCATCACGCTGTGTGGCCGCTGCCTTTATGGGAAATGATCGCGAAACCGACAAAAGAGAGTCTCAATAATCACCAAACGAATGCTTACCGCAGCCACTGCTGCCGCCTTATTGTTTAACGCCGTTGGATCTATAACTTCATTCTGTGCTCCCGCTGGATGGACCGTCACACAAGTAAGATTCACACCGGAGTCTTCGACCATACACCGGTGCGGATTCCGCTCGGGGATCACTGAACCTGAAGTGAGCCGTTCGAGCGTAACTTTCGACAGTCCGTTGCCGGGTCCTTTTCTCAACAGGACCGTCTGGCTTTTTCAAAGGGTGCCTGCCGCCCACGACCGACAGTTGATCGATCGAGCTGATCGCAGATTGACCAGCAACTGCCACACGGACGCTCACGATTCCTGACATTTGTTCATGGCACAGTGATTGCGTTGTCTTTTGTGCAGTTTCACATACGCGACAAAAACGAAAGACAGTAGACATGCAACTCACTCATCACCTTTCAGCTTACTCGATCTCGAAAATGTTGCCTCAATCCGTCGCGAGCCACAATCGCAGCGTCTGGAAGCTATCGCTTGTACTCGCCGCAGTTTTCGTGGCGAATACCGGATCAGCCAGAGCTGAAGATCGGCCGTCTGATGAACTTCTGACACTGGCTCTCGAAAACGAACTGTTATCCGATGAGGCGATTGACTGCCACGGCATGAATGTCACCGTGAGCGAAGGTATCGTGACATTGTCGGGGCGAGTCGACAGTTTGAGAGGTCGACAGCGAGCCACCGAAGCCGCCAAGTTTCTGCGAGGCGTGCGGTCCGTCATTAACCAGATGATCCTGAAACCGCCGCGACGAACAGACGATCTCCTGACGTTTGACGTGGAACACGCGCTAACACAGAACTCGGCAACAGAATCCTACGAGCTCATTGCAGTGGTCGAAGACGGCATTGCGCATCTTGGTGGAACGGTGGATTCTCACGCCGAACGGCGTCTTGCCGAGTTCGTTACTGCGGGTGTCACCGGAATCGTCAAAATTGACAACAGAATCGATGTGAAACCAAAACAACAGCGGCCTGACAGAGAACTGGCGGCCGATATTCGAGGACTCATCGCAGCGTCGCCCCGGTTGGAAGACACCAGCGTTGACGTGGTCGTCAGCGACGGCGATGCCGTGCTCAACGGCGTAGTGGGAACGCTTGCCGAACGAGACACCGCAGAAGAACTGGCGGCCGTTTCGGGCATTCGATCCGTCGACGTTCGTGGTTTGAAGATTGATTCGTCAATTCGTGATGGAGTCCGGCGCCGAACGCGGTATGCAGAACTATCGGACGAAACGATCGCTGACGCTGTGCGATTGACTCTGAAGCACGATCCACGCGTGTTGAGTTTCACTGACACGATCAACGTGGAATCAAAAAACGCGGTCGTCACACTACGCGGCGATGTCGGTCATGCGGCTGCAAAACGTGCTGCCGAACAGGCCGCCAGAAACACTCTGGGCGTCGATCAAATTCGAAACCGTTTGACTGTTGCGTGGATCGAAGATGTTAACGACGAGGAAATCGAAGCCTTCGTAACAGCCGCGTTGATACGCGACTCGTATGTTGGTCGGCGAGACATTCTGGTCCGAAGTCGTCGAGCTCATGTTGACCTGTTTGGCCTTGTCGATTCGAAGTTTGAAAAACATGCGGCTCAACAGGCAGCCGAAATGCAGCGCGGTGTCGTTCATGTGAACAACCACCTGACCGTCGTCAACGACTGGGAACCGCGCAGTGATGATGAGATTCAGAAGGCGATCGAAGAAAAGCTGGAATGGTCGTTCTTTGACACGGCCAGTGACATCAAGGTACGTGTCGACAACGGCGTCGCACTATTGCAGGGATCCGTGGACACGCGGCGGCAATGGCAGCGCGTCATGGATATCGCCGTCAAAGCGGGAGCTCGCAAGCCGCACAATCAACTGAAAATCCGACTGCAGCCTCAGCAGGGACGAAATCCATTGTACGTTCCGATGCACTTCGGCGGAGCATCGTCACGGAGGTAGTTTCGCTACAACAAAGAGGTGAACAGTCTGATACAAATTCCGACTCATTCATAGAAAACCAATTCTGCGAAAGAAAATCTCATGTCATCATTCACCACTCGCAAACAAGAAGATATCCGCCAATCGATCGACCAACGTAGAGGCCATCCGGCCACTGTTGCTGCGACGAAGTCAGGCGAGGAGCGGTGTTGTTGCGAATCCGTGTTACTTAATCGGTATTCGAACGCATTTCCGGGGAAGACTTCTTCTGGAAATGCAATGAGGAAGGATTGGCGTTTCTGTAACAGGAAATGACGCAGGACGATGAGACCAGTCGCTTCTGTCGTTTTGTGAAAGCGAAGGAATCGGCGGGAACGTAACCGTAGTCAGCGTGCGTAAACGTTTTGTAGAATCTCACTGCCAGAAAACGCCGTACCGCGTGTAGGATGGCCGTCGACTGTCACGGACCTCCATGCTTCTTGCCTTCCTCTTGAAAATCGATCTCTTTCGCATGTCACTGCTCGAATCCATCGTTGAAGCCAGTCCGGATGCTGTGGTGGTTTGCGACACACGCGGAATCATCAACGTGTGGAATCGTGCGGCGGTGGAACTGTTCGGATGGTCTGTTGAGGAAGCCATAGGTCGTACCCCAGCCGATTTGTTCGTGCCGCCGGAATTGTCGCAGCACTACGCAGATTCACTGCAGCAGATTGCTCAGAACAGCATCCCCGGTCGAACGCAACACAAGATCACTGTCTGGAACAAAAACCAGAAGCGTATTGCCGTGGAATTATGTTTTGACTCTGTGGAAATCGATGGTCAGACGCAGATCGTCGGCTACTTTCGAGATCATACGCAGGTTGATTACCTGGAAACATTGCTGGCTCGTCAAAATTTGGAGTCTCGGATTCTCGATTCGGCTTCATTGTATTCCAATGAGGAGGAGTCGTTCGAAAACGCTTTACAGCAGGCTATGGATACGTTGTGCGAGCTGACAGGCTGGCCGCTCGGGCATGCGATGCTACCTTCCGAGAACGATCAACACCTGATTTCTTCTGCCGTGTGGTCCACGACAGATGCCGCTTACGTCGATTTTTGCGAAGCGCGAAGTGGCGGACAGTTTTCTCGTGGTCAAAACACGGTGAGGGGTGTCTGGATCACCGGAAAACCAGCGTGGCAGATGTTGGTTGACCCTGAGGCTGAGATCGGTGTGGCAAATTTACCGGACGGCATTCGTAGTCAGTTCTGTGTGCCCATCAAGATGCGAACAAAGGTGATCGCTGTTCTGGAATTCTTTCTTCAGGACAGTGAAGCTCCTGATGCTGGTTTGCAGAGTCTCGTGAAGAAGCTGAGCCGCAGCCTGGGAACGATTATAGAACGGCGAGAATGGGAAGAAGAACGGCGTCGGATGGCAGCAATTGTCGAATCTTCCTATGACGCGATTCTGAGTAAAGACCCGGCGGGAATGATTACCAGTTGGAACGAAGGGGCGGAGCGACTTTACGGCTACACGGCCGACGAAGCCATAGGCCAGTCTGCCCGGCTAATTCTTCCGGAAACAATGGCGCGGGAAGAATCCGAGATTCTGGAATCATTGAAAAAAGGGCAGCGGCTGGAACAGTTTGAAACCAAACGCCGCCGCCGGAACGGGCAGGTATTCAGTGTTTCTCTGACCATTTCACCGCTGCGCAATAGTGAAGGCAAGGTGATTGGATCGGCCTCGATCGAACGCGATATTACTCGCCGGAAAGAAGCTCAGTATCGTTTGCAGGAGGCGATTGTTGCCGCGACAGAGGCGAATTTGGCGAAGACTGAATTCATGGCCAACATCAGCCACGAACTTCGCACGCCAATGAATGCGATTTTGGGGATGACGCAGTTGTCTTTGCAGGAAGAGATCCCAGATGCGGTTCGAGATTACCTCACAACCGCCAAAGACAGTGCGGACACGATGCTGTTTCTCATCAACGATATCCTGGACTTCTCGCGTCTCGAAGCCGATCGTTTTGAACTCGACCCTGCCCCGTTCGACATTCGCCACACTCTGGAGGAGACACTGCGAACGCTGTCGCTGCGAGCTCACGAAAAAGGACTGGAACTGGCTGCCAGTGTGCATCCGGACGTACCGTCCCGCGTAGTCGGCGATGCCATGCGCCTTCGGCAGGTACTCACGAACCTGATTGGAAATGCGATTAAGTTTACTCAGTCCGGTGAAGTTGTCGTGACTATCGATCTTGCAGATCAGGATTTCGCTGAGGACGAATCGGAATGGAATGTCGGTGACCTGGCGCGACTGCAGTTCTGTGTTCGCGACACCGGAATCGGCATCAGTGAAGCCGATAAGCAACGAATCTTCGCCCCGTTCACTCAAGCTGACGCGTCAACAACGCGAACATACGCTGGCACCGGGTTGGGGCTTTCAATCTGTCAGGAGCTGGTCAAACTGATGGACGGGCGGGTGTGGGTGGAGAGCGATCAGGACGATGGTAGCCGGTTTTACTTTACGGTCGAACTGTATGTG
Source organism: Fuerstiella sp. (assembly GCA_041689795.1). GTDB lineage: Bacteria > Planctomycetota > Planctomycetia > Planctomycetales > Planctomycetaceae > Fuerstiella. The sequence goes on from JBDNFN010000345.1 coordinate 9,782, forward strand.
GCAGCGGCGACCGACGACGAGCTGACACACCATACTATCAGTCTCGACAAATTAAAGAATACGCCGGTACTGATTGTCGACGACAACGGGACAACCCGGAACATTCTTCAGAAGATGCTGAAGTCTTGGTCGATGGAACCCGTTACAGCCGACAGCGCCGACGCTGCTCTGGATGAGATCAAATCCGCCAGCAGGGCCGGCGAAGGCTTTCCCCTATTGATCGTCGATGCGATGATGCCCAACCACGACGGAATCGAGTTGCTCGAGACGATTGAGCAGTCGGCCGAATCTGTAGGTGCGACCATTCTCATGATGTCGCCGGCCGACCAGCAGTTGTTTCGGTCGCGAGCCAAAGATATCGAAGTGAGTGCCGTTCTGGAAAAGCCTGTTTCGCAGTCCGGGCTGTTGAACGCCATTTCCGCAGCATTCGGTGCCCTCGCTTTCGGGAAAAAGTTTACGGATCACTTTCAAACAACGTCGTCACCGCTAAAAGTTCTGGTCGCGGAAGACATCGCAGCGAACCAAAAGGTGATGACTGCCTTTCTAACCAAACGCGGCCACGAAGCCACGATTGCTCACAATGGACGTGAAGCAATCGATCTGTATCAACGCCAACCGTTCGACGCGATATTAATGGATGTTCAGATGCCGATCATGGACGGATTGCAGGCCGTGCGAGCCATTCGCAGCAGCGAATCTTCAGGCCAGCACATTCCCATCATTGCAATGACAGCCCACGCTATGCGAGGTGACCGAGAAGCCTGCCTGGTGGCCGGAATGGATGCGTACGTGTCCAAACCCATCGACGCTGCTCTGCTGCTGAATACTCTGGAACGATTGGCTCGTCCAGCCAGCCCGAGCGAGTCGATCGAGTCCATCGCGAAGAAATCCGGAACCTGGCGTTTTCGAGAGTCACCCGAAACGAGTGGCGAACGAGCTGACGCAGACGAGTCGACTCAAGCCAAAGTTGATACCCCTGTTTGGCAACCGCATGTCGCATTGAGACGTCTGGGGGATGATCGTTCTCTGCTTGTCAGCATGATTGACTATTTCTTTGAGGACAGTCCTGACCTGCTGAAGCAACTTCCTGCGGCTATCGAGGCCGAGAATGTGCGAGAAGCAACGCGGCTTGCACACAGCTTGAAAGGACTGTGTTCGAATTTCGAAGCGACCCAGGCAGTGGCAGTAGCCGCTAGTATCGAGATGGCCTGCTGCGAAAACCGTCTTGCCAATGCGACGGCGCAGTTAAGCTTACTTGGTGAAGAACTGCAGCGGCTCAGCAGTGAGTTGGCAGTGTGGAAGGCGGAGTCATGAGCGACTTTCGCTATCATTTTCCTCTGGGATTTCTTGCCGTGGCAATCATTGATGCCGCACCAATCACGGCGACTGCAACCCAAGCGTGATCCCGACAGCTTTGTCGGTCGCCTCACGTGAAGTCTCGGCCGCGGCACAAGCGACATCTAAGACTGTCAGACCGCTGCTGAGCATCGGATTCCGCCGACGACCACCTGGATTCGACGCTTGTCTTGGTAACGTCGTTTCGTCGTTGGTTGTAGCAGTCGCCATTGGCACGTTCCATCTATTCGATAGCCTAACGTTGTGAGCCTCCGTAGCCAAAAAATGGCGGACGGACTAGGCAAAGCGCTGTTTCTGATTTGCAGAACGTTCGCAAAAAATGGCGGGACTGCGTCACTCCCCGCGTTAGACCGGTCTGCGATGTGTTACGCCAGCACCATGTTGTCATGCTGGCCAAAGGACAACTTCTGATTCTGTTCACTGACCTGCCCGTTGAGCGTCCACAAGTCATACAGCCAGCCCATCAAACACAGACCACCGGTCGCAAACCAAATCAGTCCACTGATCCATTTGCCCATGTAAAGGCGGTGAATTCCAAACATGCCAAGGAACGTCAGCAGCAGCCATGCGACGGTGTAATCAAATTCGCCAGCGGCGTAACGACGTTCAGCGCTGTTGTGCAGCGAAGGCATCAGCACGAGGTCGACAATCCATCCAACGCTGAACAGGCCTAGTGCATTGTCAGGGATGAAAACTAGGGTTGCGTCGAATTGAAAAATCGGCGCTCATCCACAGAACCAAATTAAATCCACGGAGGGTTTTGTGATGAGTGAGAAGAAGTATATCGTTCGTTTGACGGATTCGGAACG
>JBDNFN010000346.1:0-3204 GCA_041689795.1 Fuerstiella sp.
GTGGGCCGTCCCATGGTGGGATCAAAGTGCGCTGCCAGTTTTTGTGCGGGCATCAGCTTCAAAATGGCGTGCCGAAACAGATGCTGCCACCCGCTCGTGAGTCGTCGATAGGCAACCGACGAAAGAAGGCCTTCGAACTCGACAAACAGGCCTGTTTGACGAGGATCTTTCAAATTCCGCAACTCACCGCTCCCTGAGAAAACCTCAACGAACCGTAGCGCCCACCTCGCGATAGAACCAGGTCAACTCAAACCATGCTCCCCAATTTGACACAAACTTTTGTCGCTCGTGTCAATTGACAAACTGTGACGCATTCGCAGCTTTTGCGACCTTAGTGTTTGTAACAACTTTCCGCTGGTCCACTTTAAAATGAGTCGCGACCGGATCGGGGGAAGTTTGAAGTCGATGCTGGCTACAAACACCTTCGCTGAGAAGATGTAGTTTGCAGCAAGGCCAAGGGGTAGGATTTGCCACCTTCGTTGGTCATCGGTAATTGATGCCAACTTTGCATGACGGCAAATCCTTCCGTTGGATTTCTGTAAACTATTTTTTCTCGGGGATTCCGTCGTAATCAGCGCCCATTTGATTAGCCACTTCATTTGGATCTTCTGAAATAGTCGACGTTGGTGTGCCACCTGGGGTTTCGTCTGTAACTGTGCCGCCGGGCTCGGCACCACCACATCCGCAAATTGAAATTGAACCGCACATCAAAACTGCAGCCATTAATGTCTTCAGTGTCTTCACGTCTTGTTCCTTTGAAATTTGTTCATAATAATGCCCGGTCACCCCGTGAGGGATGACGCACGGCGACTTTCGCTTCATTAATTGCACCACAAAATTGAGCCGTTTTCCAGTGACAACACCAGATCTTTCAAATGTCCGAGCACCTGCGGTCCAGAAACCACATTGGATAAGGCGCAGAAGAACAGCTCTGGTATGCGTAGCAATTTTGGCTACGATTTCAGGTGGTCTTCTCTGGCGTAGAGGTCCGAGGCCCGATGCTGACTATCGAACTGAGTGTCGGAAGTTGAGTGACGATTCAGCGTGGGGCGAGCTGAGATTACTTGCGAGCGAGTGGTCTGAAGTTTCAGTTATGCCGGATGAAGCGTATTTGTATCTGGCCGAGTCGCAGCTTGAATCAGGTGAACCGCTACTGGCATTAGAGACTCTTCTGAAAGTCCCGGCGAAAAGTCCTCGGTCTTTCGCAGCCCTGATTACTGCGTGCAACCTGCAGTTTGGTGATTTAAACCGGCCTCTGGATGGTGTGGAAACACTGAAGCTGATGATACAGCGAAAACCTTCTTCGATCAGTAGTCATCAGCGTCTGATTTTCTTTTACGCTGTGACACTTCAACGAAACCTGATGCTGGCCGCTATTGACGACGCAATAAAGGCTCAGGCAGAACCGCCGGATGCCTATGTGTACCTGATGCTCTCAGACCATCTTAGCTTCACAAACGGCTTCACGAAAAATAGTGAGTGGCTGAGGTCGGATCCGGATTCGGAAGTTTTTCAGACAGCACGAATCGTGCAGTTGATTGAAAATGTCGAAGCTGCTGAGAGCCCAACAGCCAAAGCGGCTTTAGGGAAATACTTAGAGACTTTCGAGGAATTGCTGCAGAAATTTCCTCAAAACACAGTGCTTCTAAGGTTCGCGATTGAACGGGCTGTCGTGCAATTTGACGTTGAAAAAGTCGGGCGGTTTGTGAAACAGTTGCCTCCGGGAAATCGGGACAGTGTACTGCTGCGGCAACGAGCTTGGTTGAAGTTTCAGCTCGATGCGTTTGATGAGTGTCAGGAACTTTTGAACCAATCGTTGTCTGAAAATGCCCTGGATTGGCACACGTGGCACGAACTATCAGTCTGTCGTCGTAGATTAGGAGAAATTGACGGGGCAAAACAGGCCTCGAAAATTGCTCTTGTTGGCAAAGCTTTGCGGAAAGGCTTGCTGCAAATGGAAGATGCCTCTGCCATCACAGGCGATACACTGGAGCAGTTTGCCCGATATGCCGAAAGTTGCGGAGATACGCGGGTTAGTTCCGCGATTCTTACCCGTCTGCACAGTTTGGGGCAGGTTCCAAATTGACTAGTATTGTTGAGTCACGGCCCAGGTGTACCGTGTAGGTTCCTCGTGCGGAGAGTTTTACAATTCCGGCTACTTTAAAAAAAAGTTGTTGTCAATATGATAAAATCCAGAGCCGGCCAATATATATAAAATTATCAGTACGATTACGCTCGATGTTGATGTTGGGAAATACAAAAATTACTTCATTTTGACCTAGCGTGCCCATAATTAATGATTTGTTAAGTTATTGGCTGCTAGACTAAAATACGAGCTGTGCTTGAAAATGTGATTTAATACTGTTTCGAGCTGGTAGTGATTTACTTGAGTTCACTTTTTTGGTGCTTTTTTGGTTCTTTTTTGGAGATTTCAACATGATTAAGAATTGGTTTCGACCCGGCAAACGCAGTGCGTTTACCTTGATCGAGCTTCTGGTTGTGATAGCAATTATTGCGATTCTGATCGCATTGTTGTTGCCAGCAGTTCAGCAGGCGCGTGAAGCGGCACGACGTACTCAGTGCAAGAACAATCTGAAGCAGCTTGGTCTGGCGATGCACAACTATCACGACGTTTACAATACGTTTCCTCACAATCAAAACCGTTGGGGTGGTGGTCCGATTGGTGCGGATCAGATTCCTCAGTGGTCTTGGTTGGTCGGTATTCTGCCGTACATCGATCAGGCTCCATTGTACAATGCATTTTCTTACGATGTTAATGTTGCCGACGGCAATGGTGGTACGATCACGGGCGACAGGAATCATAACGGCATTGGCGTAAATCAGGCTTTGGCACAGACTGGAATGGCTGCCTATATCTGCCCATCCAGCCCAAATGGTTCAGTTCGCCGGGATCAGACAAATGGTGGTTACCGATGGAACGGCAACACAACCAAGGGCGGAACCGACTACGTTGGTAGTTTAGGTCATATCTGGGGTGGCTGGAAGGACTGTGGCGCCGTGCCAGATGACCTTGTGAATAACGCACTTCCAGGGAACTTAGGAACCAAGGGAAGTAATCCGGGTACTCCTTGGGTGAATGGCGAAGTTCCCAACGAACAGGCTAACGTTAACGGCGTGTTCAAGTATATTGGCGGAACGGCTATTCGTGATTGCGTTGATGGTACGTCCAATACAGTTGGGGTA
>JBDNFN010000347.1:0-26724 GCA_041689795.1 Fuerstiella sp.
GAGCCACAGTGGGGACGGTGAGCCACAGTGGGGACGGTGAGCCACAGTGGGGACGGTGAGCCATGGTGAACTGCCTGTGCGTCGGCAGGGTGGGAAAATCAGTTTTGAGTGATGGTTCCAGTGACGACAAGTTCATAAGTGCCACCGCGCAGTGTCCAGAGCTGGCCGGTAATAAATTCGACTTCCATATTCACCATCTGCATTCTCGTGTCGGATGATGTCATCGATACGGAAGCCACTGCACGCCGCCAGTATAGTTGGTTTGGTCTGTCGCTACGGCAGTGGTCCAGCCGCCAGTGGGTGGTCCCTGCAGTCGTGTGAGTCGCAAAATGGTGTCTCGTTTGAACGAAGAGTCGGTGGCATTCCAAAACGAATGATTCGGTTCGAATGTTACTGTTGATCCAGTTGGCGAAGACGTGCGTGCTCGCTATCGGGATTTCGACAGCACCAGGTTGGCCGGTGTCTGCGGGTGAACGGCGAAGTCGGGTCCTCGCATGGCTTCCAGCGACATAAACGGAACAACGTTAAGAGTTCATCCCTGATCGTCGCCACTGCCCGACGTCAGCAGCATACGGGCTGCAACGGCGGTGGTCAGTGTTTGGCGAAGAAACGTCGTTGTACTAAATGTTCCATGCTGTGGGTTTGCAGAAGCTGTGGCTTAAGCAACATTACCACAGTCCGTGGTGTTGGGCGGGGAATCGCTTCAGGAAATACCGGGGCTTGTCATCTTCCTGCGGCAGATGTCCGGTTATGTGTCCGCCTCGGGATTTCTTTCAGTTTCAGCCTGTCTGCAGGTTGTGCAAGAACATCACGTGGAATCAAGAAATCAACGTAACAATGCAAATTGCGATTTGAAGCAGTTCGGGCTACGATGAAATTCTTTCTTCCGAGTCAGCCCTTGATTCAGAAAATCGATCCCCTGCCGTTACGCCTTCCTATCATGCTTACACGCGGAAATCTTCAGAATCGACTACCAGTTGCGTTTTTTGTGATCTGGTTAAGTCTGTGTGTTGCTGTGCAAACGGCGTTTGCTGTTGATAAGCCGGCGGTGCGATTTTCTCGCGACGTGCTGCCGGTTTTGTCCGAAAACTGTTTTTTCTGCCACGGGCCCGACGAAGAGAAAAGGTCCGCAGATCTGCGTCTGGACACAGAAGCTGGGGTGGCACACGCGATTGATCGAAGTGCATTGGGCAACAGCGAATTGCTGCGTCGGATCATGTCGGCCGATCCTGACGAAATGATGCCACCGCCGGATTCCAATCGTCGCCTTTCGGCAGAGCAGAAAAATACCCTGAAGTTATGGGTGAAAAACGGGGCGACCTGGGGCAAGCACTGGTCGTTTGAGCCGCTGGAAAGTCCTGCTGTTCCGTCGACTTCGTTTTCTGAATTCGCCGTTCACAATCCCGTTGATGCGTTCGTTCAGGCGAAGCTTGCCGAAAAGCGATTACGTCCGTCTCAACAGGCGGCTCGTCATACACTTCTTCGACGAGTTACGCTCGATCTGACCGGACTTCCGCCGACTCCGCAGGAAGCTCGAAATTTTCTGGCGGACACTTCAGTTGATGCTTACGAAAAAGCTGTTGAACGTCTGCTCGCGTCTTCTGCTTATGGCGAAGGCATGGCCTGGAATTGGCTGGATGCGGCTCGCTATGCTGACACAAACGGCTATCAGGGAGACAACGAACGTACGATGTGGCCGTGGCGAGACTGGGTTGTGGATGCGTTTAACAGCAACATGCCGTTCGATCAGTTTTCGACCATGCAACTGGCAGGCGACCTGTTGCCAAATGCGACGTTCGAAGAAAAACTGGCCACGGGCTTTTGCCGCAACTACATGATTAACGGAGAAGGCGGTCGCATTCCGGAAGAAAATCGAGTCGACTATGTGATGGACATGAGCGAAACTATGGGTACGGTTTGGCTTGGGCTGACTCTGAACTGTTGCCGCTGCCACGACCACAAATACGACCCATTGACGCAGAATGAATACTACCAGTTCTTCGCGTTCTTCAACCAAACGCCCGTCACGGGCGGTGGTGGCGATCCTCAGACTGCCCCCAATCTGGAAGTGCAAACAGCCTATGTCAAGCAGCAGTTGGAAGGAATTCAGAAGCGAATTGCGACGGCTGATCAATCGATTGCTGAAAGGAAGCTGCATCTGTTACCGCAGCTTCCGGATTGGGAGAAGCAGCAACTGGCTGATGAAAATGGGAGTGGCTGGAAGATACTTTCTCCGCAAAAAATGAACGCCGCACATCAGTCATTAAAGGTTTTGGGCGATCAGTCAATTCTGGTGGAAGGCAACAACGCGGCTAACGATACGTACACCATGGAATATAGTCTGCCAGTCGGGCCGCTGGCTGCGGTTCGACTGGATGCACTACGTCATGAATCCATGACACAAAACGGGCTCGCCAGATCAGACAGCGGCAATTTTGTGCTGAGCGAAATTGAATGTCGAATTCGTCAGGGCGAAAAAGAAACGTCGTTGAAGATTGCGAGCGCCGAGGCCACGTTTGAACAAGGCGATCTGAGAATCGGCAAAGCCTTCGACGGCAATGCTGGTACTGGCTGGGCCGTTTACGAGGGGCGGCCCATTGATCGAGAACACGCGGCTGTGTTCCGTTTTGAAAACGTGGTTGACGTCGCAGCGGGGGCAACGTTGGTTGTTATTCTGCGCCACGATTCGCCTCATCAGTTCCACAACCTTGGTCGCTTTCGATTGTCGGCAGGCAGAACCGCGGACGCGGGATTGTCCGGCGGAAATGAAGCTTTGCTGGCTGATCTGAAAGTTATCGATCAGGATCGCAACCCAGAACAGCGGCAGCGAATTCAGGAAAAGTTCTTGGCGAACGATCAGGAATTTACAGGTCTGCAGCAAACGCGAAGCGAACTTGTGAAGCAGCGAGACGGCATTAAGAAGTCGGCGCCAAAAGTGATGGTGATGGCGGATCAGGATAAATGGCGACCCACGTTTGTGTTGAACCGAGGCCTGTATAACGACGTGACAGATCGAGAAGTTTCCACGATGACCCCCGTCAGCCTGCCGGCTGTTACCTCTGGATCGGAACGCAACAATCGTTTGGATCTGGCAAGGTGGTTGATGTCGGATGATCATCCTTTGACGGCTCGGGTTACCGTAAATCGTTTCTGGCAGCAGTTTTTCGGAACCGGGCTTGTGAAGACGACAGAAGACTTTGGTGTGCAGGCTGAATATCCCGAACAGAAAGATCTGCTGGATTGGCTGGCTGCTGATTTTCGTGACAACGGCTGGGACGTTAAGCGGCTGGTCAGGACGATCGTGACCAGCCACACGTATCGTCAGTCTTCTGGAATTCACCAGTCGGGTGTGGCAGGTGAGAATGGTGAATCGTTGAATCTGTTTGAGGTCGATCCAGGAAATCGGCTATTGGCTCGAGCATCACGGTTTCGCATGCCGGCGTGGATGTTGCGTGATCAGGCTCTGGCTGTGTCCGGTCTTCTGAACGATCAGGTTGGTGGTCCGCCAATCAATACTTATCAGCCGCCCGGTGTTTGGGAAGAAGCGACATTTGGCAATAAAAAGTATTTTCAGGACAGCGGCGAAAAATTGTATCGCCGCAGTCTGTACATTTTTTGGCGGCGAATTATTGCTCCGACGATGTTCTTTGACAACGCGTCTCGGCAATCGTGCACGGTCAAACCATCGCAGACAAACACGCCGCTGCACGCTCTGTTGACATTTAACGAAACTCAGTACGTCGAAGCAGCTCGCACTTTGGCGGAACGCCTGCTGCTGGATGTTGCTTTGACAACAGATGAAGTTCGTATGGCGGACGCGTTTCTGCGGATACTTAGTCGCCCGCCGTCGCAACCCGAACTGCAGGTTATGCTAAACGGCGTTCAACGCAGTACCGCTGAATATGGCCTGGATGCGGCGGCGGCTGTTGAGCTGCTGTCTGTGGGTGACTCGCTGCGAAATGAAACGCTGGACCCCGCGAAACATGCCGCATGGGCTTCGGCCTGCTTAACGTTGATGAACACCGATGAAGCGTTGAACAGAGAATAACGATTTGTGACGGTCAGGATTTCCTGTTCATAACCCAGAGACATTGATACGGTGCTAATGTGATAGTTGCCGTGAGTTCGTCAAATTGCAAATTGCAGGTTGGGTCTTGCCATGCGTCCAGTGCAGTCAGATTCAGGTCCGAAAGTCGTAGCTCGGCTTCTTCTGCGGCCATGTTGTGTACTGCGAAAATACTCTGGCTCCGATCTGTGCTTTGTCTCCAGAATGCAAACAGCGGATCACCCAGCTGCAAAGTAAACTGAGTCGCATTCGGATGAAACGCGGGTTGTAGGCAGCGAATGTTCAGCAGGCGTTTTAGTTCGTTGAAGACGGCGTGCTGATTTGATGATTCGTCGTCCAGTTGCTGTGCCAGTTCGTCGTAGTTCCACTTGCGGCGATTGATGGAGCGGTTGTGACCGGTGCGAGTAACGCCGTCCTGATCGTTGCCGGTTCCCAGCAGACGGTGAATGTAAAACGCCGGAATGCCTTCCAGCCCCAGCATGACAGTTTGCGAACACAAAAAACGTGCTATCTGCCAGTTGTCTTCGCCATCAACAGTGCCCTTCAGCGCGTCGAACAACGCGACGTTCAGTTCGTAAACGTGTTCGGCTCCGTCGGCACCTCGGCGAGTCGACACGCGGCCTCCGAACTGGTGAATCGTGTTTACCATCTGAAACTGTTCTGCGTCAGAAAGCAGACCTTCTGCAGGCCGCATACCGATGCCATCGTGAGAAGCTGTGAAATTCAGGTAGGTGCAGCCGACGGGGGCAGGCGGCATGCTCATCATCCAGCGTTTCAGGTATTCCGTTTTTCCGGTTAGCAGCGAGTGCACCAGCAGCGGTGCCAGGCTGAAGTTGTAGATCACATGAGCTTCATTTCGGTTGCCGAAGTAGGACAGGTTTTCGTGATTGGGCACATTGGTTTCGGTAATCAACGGCGTGCCATGAGCGAAAAAGTCGACAACCGTTCTGATCAGTCGTACCACTTCGTGTGTCTGTGGCAGATGCATGCAGGACGTGCCCGGTTCTTTCCACAGAAAGCCAATCGCATCCAGCCGGAAAATACCGACGCCGTTTTCCAGGTACAGGCGAATGATCTTTAGGAATTCCATCAGCACGGTGGGATTGCGAAAGTTCAGGTCGATCTGGTTGTGGCTGAAGGTGCACCAGACGTGTTTCAGTCCATCCGTTGTTTCGGTCGGGCGTAGCAGCGGCGATGCTTGGGGACGAACGACGTGCGATAGATCGTCGCCGGCGTTGGCTTCTGTGAAATACGAGGCATCCGGTTCGCGGTCTGCGCAATAGTTTTTGAACCATTCACTTTCTGAAGATGCATGATTAATAACCAGATCAGCCATCAGTCGATAACTGACTGCGACCGATGAAATGTCGTTCCAGTTGCCAAGGTTTGGGTCTACTTCGGTGTAGTCAATGACGGCGAATCCATCGTCTGAACTGATAGGGGCAGAACGGTAGAATATGCACGGAAGAAAAAGCGCCGCCGACTCGATTCTGTAGAAACTGAGCCAGGGTTTGCAATGGACGTTGGTCTGTTTTGCGAACTGAATCTCCATAGGTGATCAGCATGGCATCCTGCTGAGACCAGATTTGAGCCAGCGTTAACGGAACTCGCCTGTCGAATCCGTCAAAGATCGCGGCGACTTTGCCTACCAATAGATCTTCGTTGCCATCGGGATATGAAAATGACAGATCCTGACGCAGCTGAGCATAAAAGCCCGTGCTGTCGGCCGTTTGATGAGGCATGAAGCTGCCTAACTGTATCTGCCTAACTGTATCTGCCTCAACGTGTCACGAATGCGGTTTGATGATGCGTTGAGACGTTTTATGAATTGAGTTGCTGAACTCTCGCTAGTTCAGTTGACAATTATGAAGCAGGACACGCCACATCATAAGGCGGTTTCGATCTGGCTGAGATTTTGTCATCACCTAATAAAAGGCCGCGTGTCTTCAACTGATAAGCGTCCATCGTGCAGAGCCGACGCCACCAGAACAGCATCCACTCCGGATTCCTGAGCGGCGAGAAGGTCAGCCGGTCCTCGAATGCCTCCCCCTGTGATGACGTGCGCCGAAGGCAGCTGCGATTTTAGTTCTCGACACAGCGACAGTGTAGAAATGCCGCCGTCCATTCCGACCGACGCAAGGTCCAGAACGATGAACTGGTGAAAGCCTGCTTTGATCATGTCGTTCACGATTTGTAGCGGCGTTGCGTTGCGCCATTCGCGGTTTGAAATCAAAGGCTGGCCGTTTTGCAGGTCAATGCTGGCAGTCAGCGAATCCGCCCCGAATTTCCGCACGAGTTCCGCGGCGACTTCCAGCCCCGGAAGTGTTTCCATCGCGATCACAGCCCTGTCGATTCCCAGTTCTCGCAGTTCTTCAACATCTGCGGCGGCTCGCACACCGCGATCAACTATCAGCGAATCTGTGCTGCGAGCAAGTTCTGCCAGAGTACATCTGTTGAGTGATCTACCCTGAATGGCGTCGAGATCGGCGATGTAGCATTCAGACAATCCGAACTGCTGGTTCAGTAATCGCAGAATAACAGACGGGTCCACTGAATCTGTCAGCGAGCTGTGAATGGGCCGATATTCTTTTCGTCTTCCCGCCACGCCGCGGACCACAACTCCATTCAAAATGTCCAGTACGGGAATGATGTGCATTAGTTTACTGACTTGCCGGTACGGCTTTTCGATTTGAGTCGCCGTTGGGTTGTGTTCGTCAAACGTCGCCTGAACAATACCCACGCGAACCAGCAATATTGAACCGCATTTCAGGTCGCTAGACAAGAAGCCGGCAGGTCCGTTTGTGCGTGTTTGTTTTTTGATGTCAGAAAACGTCATCACTTTGTAACCGCCGTGCGTTTGTGACGGTGTTCATAGTGCTGACTGCGTTTGTAACTTTATAACGTTTAATTTTGGAGACCCGTTTCTCATGGCCACAAAGCCGTCCGTTATTATCAGTGCGTTTGCTGACGAAGCCGCTAATTACCGCACCGCCCTGGAACAGATGACAGCGCTGGCTGCCATTGGGATTTGCAACTACAGCCCACGATTTATCGATGTGCTGGGTGACGGTAATATCGAACACGTGGTAGACCTGTCGGCGGAGAAACTGGACCGCCTGAAGGAATATCATGCAGAGTATGGCGTCAGCGTTACCAGCATTGGTGCTCGAGTTGGCAAGGTTAAACTTCTGAATGTGGATGATGGATCTCACAATAAGTTTGTGCCGCTGAATGAATATTTGGAAGGCGAAGTCGCGAAGACAATCAAAGCGGCAAAGGCTTTAGGCACCAAACTTATTCGAGGCTTTTCGTTTTATCATCCTCGCGGCAGCAAGCCTGAAGATCACTTGGACACAGCCGCTGACAATATTCGGGAAATCACGGCGGCCTGTGCTGCAGAAGGTCTGGTTTATGGTCTTGAAATCGAACCGAATCTGGTTGGCGAAACCGGACCCCTGCTGGCCGAATTAGCTCGTCGAGTTGACCATCCTAACATGGTGCTGATCTTTGACGGTGGCAACGTGGCGGCACAGAATAAGAATCCAGTGCAGGTGTACGAGGAATATAAAGCCACCATTCCTTATCTGGGATGGATGCACGTGAAAGACTATCGGATCGATCCGTCGCTGACATGGACCGGAGCCGTGGATGAAGAGCGACTGAAGAATTTTGTTCCCGCGAACGAAGGCGATGCCGGTCACGAATTGATCTTCCGTGACCTTCGAGAACAGTTGCCGGAAATTACAGCCAGACTGGAGAAGCTGGGAATACCTGGTTTCTATCTTGAAACAGAACCGCATCTGAAAGGCGGCGGTCAGTTCGGTGGTTTCAGTGGCCCGGACGGAATGGGTGTTGCCGTGCGAGCATTGTGTTCGTGCCTGGACTATGCCGGCATCGACTATAACCTTCGCACCTTTGCAGACATTCGTTCACTGCGAGGTTTCTAGGGGCGTCCGAAAACTGAATTGGCAAACTTCCCAGTACAAGTACGACGCGCGAGTGAGTTTCGCGATGACTGGATTCACTTACTCGCGCCGCGTGCTTGTAAATTTGCGATTTTAGAACCGCTTCTATGTTTCGGGAATGAGATTTGATTGTATGCCCTGACTTCGCAGTTGAAGTTTTCCTGTGGCCTGAGAGTCGGGGAAACGAAGCAGGCGTTGATTAGCCACTGTGTGGGCACGTTTTCGACGAACAACGAAAAATGCCATCAGTAGCCTTTCACAACGTTTGAATTGCTGATTCAGGTTCACGGCCCATGACAACTGTTTTGATTGCGACTCAGCGGGAAGAAGTGCGGCATCTGCTGCCCTGGGGCGATGATGCTGGCAGATTCTCGCGGCAGCGAACTGGTCGTGCTGTTAACGCAGCGGAAAAAAGGAGAAACGCGACTTAACGAACTGCCGATTGATAGGGCCACGGGAGAATCGGAACTGGCCCAGCATGCTCGTTCGGCACTCTACGACTTGCAACAGTCTTCGTTTGATCAGCCGTCTTTGAATTCTGATCATGAACCGACAGACGATGATGTCGAAAACGCGCTGGCTGAATCGATCATTCCGTTTCATTTGCCGTCTCGCTTGTTTCAGCTTGTCGGAAAAAACTGGCCGGCTGATCTGTCGCGTTTTGTGAATGACCTGCGACCGACTTTGGTTGTGGTGCCGGCTCCTTCGATTTTTCGCGACCATAATGCTCCGGAAGAATGGCAGACCTCGCTGTTGGATTCCGTTGATTGTGACGTGATTCTAATGCGAGACGACGCGGTGGCGGTGACCGGGCAGTTGTCGTTTGCCGTATTTCTGCATGATCGAGCGGACAACGAAACGGCCTTAAAGTTTCAGCCAGTCTTGCTTCGCGATTTGGTGGCCGAGCAACGGCCGTTTATCTCGAACCGGCCATCGGTGATGAAGCGGATCCGTTGGTCGCCGACAGGTCGACGGAGATCTTAGTCGCTTGCTGAGTTCGCGGTTGCGACATGTTTTCGCGTCTTACGTGAATTTCGCCGGCAGCGAAGCCGAAGCGTTTCAAAAGATTGCTCCGAAGGCTTATGACCTGATGATGTCGGGACTCGCGACCTGCGGGAAATGCGTCGTTTTCTGAGGGCTAGTCCTGTCGCGGGCGGCGATGTGACGAATTCACTTCCCGCTGTTGCGGTGATTCATCACGGTGTGTCGTTTAGCAGTCGTTTGTGGAATACGTGGGATCGCTGGTTAAGGTCATTCATTCCACAAATGTCTCGAGAAGAACGAATTAACCTGGTGTAGCGAATTCAAAGCAGTTCTCAGTGGGACTTCGATTTCGTGTGACTGATCAGTCTGGCAACCATGATTGCCTGTTTTGGGCTCGCGGAAAATTCCGGGGCTGTGATTGTGGGGGCGCTGCTGGTTGCTCCATTGATGCCGCCCATTGCCGGAGTTGGACTTGGGGTTGCTCATTCGAACGCGTACCTGACAAAGGTTGCGTTTCGCACAGCTGTACGGTGATTTTGCGACGGCGGTTTTGATTGACGTTTTGTTTGGTCTGATTGTTCAGTGCATCGCGAAACTTGTGTGGCTGGCCCCATTTCAGACGACTGCAGGTGGTGTTGCCAAGCCTGTGGTTACTCAGGAAATGGAAAACCGCACACGTTCCCCGTTTTATGATCTGTTGCTCGCTCTCGCCAGCGGCGTTGCGGCGGCTTATGCAATGGGGCGAACGAATCTCTATGCCGCTTTGCCGGGCATCGCCATCGCCGCCGCTTTGGTGCCGCCGCTTGCAACGTCCGGCATTGCCCTGTCGCACGGCGATATCGCTAAAAGCGGTGGAGCGATGCTGCTGTTTCCGACAAACATGGTGACCATTATTCTGGGCACCTCGATGGTGTTCCGATTGGTGGGCCTTCGTTCTCGGAAAGCCGGTCCGAATGCCGCTCGCTAGCCTCGCTACCTTCTGTTTTCGTTGGTGGTACTTTCCGTTTTGATTACCGTTGTTATCGAATTCAAAAACCGAAGCATGAGCGGCTGATAGCCGCTCCGGAAGTCGTCCTGAAACTACGCTTGGTACAATGTGCTTCCACCGCGACTTAGTGCGGTCCAAAAACGAATTCACGGAAGTTTCTTTGAGCCCTTGCCTGTTTGTTATCAGCGAATGCTGTTCTGAACGGGCAGAGCTGCTGACGTGCTTTGTGACCCAGGTCAGGATTCGATGCGGGCTATGCGATGGAAGTGCAGTTCGACTTCGCGGTCGACAACTCGACGCAGGCCTTCCACAAGACAGTTTGGTTCGTGGTCTGATTCGCCCATGCGTTTGATGTCGGCCAAAGGCGTTCCCGGCTGAACGTTGAACGTGCTTTGATTGATAATCTGATTTCCCGCATCAAGTTCCGGCACGATAAAGTGAATTGTGGCACCGAAACACAGCATGTGATGCTGATGAGCGTCTTCGTAGGGCCGGAACCCGGGAAACGGCGGCAGCAAACCGTGGTGCAGATTAATGATGCGGCCACCAGCGAACTTCCAGCAGATTTCCGCTGGCAGAACTCGCATATATCGAGCCAGTACGACATAGTCGATGTCATGTTCATCGGCGAGTTTTTCCATTTTTGAATAGTCGACAGCACCGGATGCGTCGCCGATGTTGTGCCACGGTACATCAAACTGTTCGGCCACACTGCGGCAGGCATTTCGATTGCCGATCATCACGGCCGCTTCCGCTTTTAGGCGTCCATCACGGATTGCTCGCAGAATGGCCAGCGGAGGTTCTGTGCGGAAAGTGGTGCAGATGGCAAGCCGCGGCAGGCGTTTGTGTTCATCACGAGCCCAGACTCGCACTTCCAGGCCACGGGTTTTGCCGATGTCTTCCAGGTGCTGTCGAAGAGTTGCGACAGGAGCCGTTTCTTCCGGCCAGTCGATTCTCATCAGCATCGCAAACAGGTGTTCACTGTCTCGGTCGTACATCTGGATTTCGAAGATATTAGCACCGGCCCCCGATACATAGTGAACGATTGGGTCGGCAAGTCCTTTGTTGTCCGGGCCAACGGCCGTAATGGTCACCTGCATGGAAAACTCTGTCTTTCTTTTATTAACGTTTCAGTCTGTTCTGCTGTGCCGACATCAACGACAACTGCTGATCTGCCCGACGACATGACTGCCGAGACTATTTGATTGTCCTGGCAAGTTTAGCACATGCTGAAAGAAATGGGATATCCAACAGGCACCTTTGTGCTGGAGTGGCATTCTGCACAGCCGGCTTTGCTATTAGCTCTTTGAGGTCGAGTGAGTTGACAGAAAGCCGGTCTTCGCCTGTGATAAAGATGATTCACTGACCACAGATATATGGCTTCCGCCTGCACCCGTTTTTATTTGACTAATTTCAGGTTCACTGACTGAATCAGGACTTTGTAATGTTTGTTCTTCGAATTGCCTGTGCTGTTTTTCTGACGCTCAGTTGTGCGGTGTCGCATGCTGACGAGTGTGCCGCAACTCTGAAAATTGTGACGCATAACGTTTGGTATGGCTTCACGAAGAAGGCCGAGCCCCGACATAAAGACTGGCAGCGATGGATGGCGGCTGAATCTCCGGATGTTGTTTCGCTACAGGAGCTAAACGGCTACACGCCTGACAAACTGGCTGCCGATGCTAAATCGTGGGGCCACCCATATTCTGTACTGTTGAAGGAAGATGGGTTTCCCACGGGCATTACGTCACGTTATCCGATTTCAGACGTGAAGCGGATTAAAGACGGCATGCATCATGGATTGCTGCGATGTCGTATTCAGGGAATCTGGTTCTATGTGATTCACTTTCATCCTTCAAATTATGCCAGGCGTATCAAAGAAGCGGGGTTGCTGGCTGCAGACGTGAAGCTACTACCCGAAGATAATCCTAAATTGATTCTGGCGGGCGACTTTAACGGGTTTTCACC
This sequence comes from Fuerstiella sp., assembly GCA_041689795.1. GTDB lineage: Bacteria > Planctomycetota > Planctomycetia > Planctomycetales > Planctomycetaceae > Fuerstiella. Next base: position 11,969 of record JBDNFN010000347.1, read on the forward strand.
GGCTGATCGGCAGCGATACGACGGTGATGCACAGTTGGTCCCGTTCTTTCAGATGCTGGACGATCGTGATAAGAATGCCAGAAATCTGAATGCCGGGCGAATCGACTACGGCGGCATCGAAGCCATTCTCTCGCAAGGCTATGTGGATCTGATCGATCGAGCTAAAACGGCCGACGGGGCTTTCGTGGGCACGTTCCCAACATCTCTGGTGAGTGACGAAAACCATGGAACCGATCGTCGACTGGACTACATCTTTGTGTCTCCGAATCTGGTAGATCAGGTTGAAACCGCCCGCATCCTTCGCGACTCCGCCACCGAGCAGCTTTCTGATCACATTCCCGTGACCGCGACACTGCGGTTCAATAAGGCAGTGACAATATCTGTTTTCGCAGGCAAACCGAAGATGCTGCAGGATCACGGCGCGGGAGAAGGTCCGGCGTGGCATCCGGAACTAGGACTGCTGACCAGCGGCGAAGGCCACATTAATCGTCGCGATAAGGCCGGTGCGGTTTCGGTTTATCGTCGGAATGCTGGTTCGAACGGACTAATGTTTAATCGTCAGGGGCGGCTTGTGATTTGCGAACCCGTTCGTAGGCGAGTGACCCGGATAGAAGCAGATGGTACGACAACAGTCTTGGCGGAAAAATTTGACGGAAAAAGATTCAATCAGCCCAACGATTTGACCATTGATTCCAGAAACCGAATTTATTTTTCCGATCCGCGTTATGGCGATCGTGTGGGCATGGAGTTACGCGATGATGATGGTCGTGAGATTGAAGGGGTTTACCGAATCGATGTCGACGGCACTGTCACGCGGATTCTCACTCATGAAGTCGATCGCCCGAACGGCCTGGTGGCGACTCACGATGATCGATATCTGTTTGTCGCTGACAACAATAATTCTGTGGGTGGTGCTCGAAAGTTGTGGAGGTTTGATTTGAACAGCGATGGCAGCGTAAAGACTTCCAGTCAGAAATTGATTCATGACTGGAAGCAAACGCGAGGCCCCGACGGCATTAAGCTGGACGCCGCCGGTAACCTGTACGTGGCCGGAGGGCTGAACAAGCCGAATCTGCCTCATGAAACGGCCGATATTCCAACAGCTGGAATCTACGTATTTAGTCCGGAAGGAACGCTGCTTGAATTTGTCAACATTCCTCGAGATGAAACCACCAACTGCGGCTTTGGCGGCGACGATTTAAAGATGCTGTTTGTCACGTCCGGAGGAAGTCTTTGGAACATCCCAGTGAAGACTCCGGGGAAACCAGCCTGGCCTGCCCTTCCCCGATAACAGACCCGGGGAAATACTGCTGTGGGAATTTCGTTTCAAACTTCGCCAGCGAGGTGACGTTTTCGAAGTGGTTCGGAAAACTTTTCAATGGCATACCGCAGCATCGTTCGTGGCATTTGCTGGTAGCGGGTCTTTAGAAACGTCACTTTGGTCGGCTGGTGGCGGTTGCCCATTTCACGCAGCATCCAGCCAACGACTTTGTGAATCAGGTTTTCCCGATCATTCAGTAGCGTTTCTGCAATTTTTAAAGCGTCGGCAAAGTCGTTCTGCCTGCTGTACGCGAAAGTGGACATCATCGCAATGCGGCGTCCCCAAGGCTGTTTGATTTGGCGCACGCGTGGATATTTTGTCGATTTTCATCCTGCAGGTAGGGCCGACAAACAAGTGAGCTGAACTGTCGACCAGATCCCGGTTGTTTACGAAAGCCATGTTTCGGCAATACGTTTCAAAGACGGATCTACGAATTTCAGCGTTGCCTTTTGAAACTGCAGCACAAGAATAAACAGAGACAAAAGGCGTTTTTCGTGAATGGGCGACTGCAGCAAACTTCCCGCGTCGTTTAGATGGATCGTTCGAAATTGTTTTGCGATGCTTCTTCGCACAGGAACGCGAATGCCAATAAACGTGTCTCCTTCGCTGTATTCTCCAGGGCCGGTCTTGAAGAATTACTGAGAGTGTTCAGCAATTTCAGGATTGCTGAGTTCGTCTAATGTGTGGCGGATATCGGCGACTGCGGCGGGCAATTTCTTCATGGTTTGTTTGAATTAGAGTTTGTCGATTGCTGAACGTGGCAAACAAAATATCATTCCGACATGCTGCACCTTCATTCTACATCTTCTGAACGATGGCTTCGCCAGGTTGACGAAAACCTGAGCGAAGTTTTGATCGATCATGCTCAGTGCGAACAAAAGGCCGCCGCTACGGCGATGAACCTGATGTTCGAATACGTCGAGCATGTCGAACTTGCTCGCGAAATGACTGAGATCGTGACGGAAGAACTCGAACACTTCCACATGGTATTGGACATTATACGTCGCCGTGGAATTCGCTTTTATAAATCAAAGCCCGGCACGTATGGGCGGAAGCTGAAAGAACTTGTTCGTCGACAGGAACCTGGTAAGGCCGTTGACCAACTGCTTGTCGCAAGTTTAATTGAAGCTCGCAGCTGTGAACGTTTTGTGATGCTGCGCGATCATTTGCAGGACGCCGAACTTTCAGAGTTTTACGGCAGCCTTTACGAATCCGAAGCTCGACATCACTCAACTTACGTTCGTTTGGCCAAATATTTTGCCAGCGATAACGAAGTAAGTGCTCGGCTTGAAGAACTTGCTGCTGAAGAAGCGGTCATCATTGCGGCAGGCTGTGAACTGCCGCGAATTCACAGCTGACACACACACCTTGTCGGATATTATTGTCTGCTTCGTTTAGTGGCGAGACTGTGTTTTCATGGTGACCGTTTCCCACAAGCCACACCGTGCAGTTGTTTCTGTTGCTGATCTAATTCTGTTGCCCGCGATGATTTTTTTGACTGGGCTTTGATATGAATCTTCTGGTGACTTTGTTGACGACAGCGTTCTTGCAGACTGTTGCGACTGCCGAGGCTGAATACGATCCTTCAGCATCTTTGGGCAAGGTGACCGTAACAGATGCTGAGTTCGAATATGGTTCGGACGGGCGAAAGGTGCCTTTGAAGCTGTATCTTCCGGAATTCGCGACGCCTGCTCCTGTGATTTTATTTTCTCACGGGCTGGGCGGTTCTCGAGCAGGCAATGGTTATCTCGGAAATCACTGGGCGGGCCGTGGTTACGCTGTAGTCGTGATGCAACATGCTGGTAGCGATAGTGCTATTTGGCAAGGCGTACCACTGCGGCAACGAATGGAAGAAATGAAGGCCGCTGCCAGCTTCGAAAACCTTCAGGCGCGAGTCAACGATGTTGCGGCAACGCTGGACCAACTGACCAAATGGAACGCGGAAGACGGCATGCTGAAAAGGCGTTTTGATCTTGCGAAGGTTGGCATGAGCGGGCATTCGTTTGGAGCCGTAACGACTCAGGCTGTCAGTGGACAAAACTATGGTCCGCTGGGACAGAAGTACACGGATGACCGAATCAAGGCGGCCGTTGCGTTTAGTCCCAGTCCGCCAGCCATGGGTAACATGGCCGACACATTTGCCAGGGTCAGGATACCGTGGTTATTGATGACAGGTACGAAAGACGAAAGCATGGTCAGCCGCACAACTCCGGAGGCTCGCCGAAAAGTGTTTGCGCAATTGCCAGCCGCCAATCACTTCTATGAAGTTGTGTTATTCGAAGCCGAACATAACGCCTTTTCGGATACCAATCGAATACAAAATCGCAATCGCAACCCGAATCATCATAAGGTGATTCTGGCTTTGAGTTCAGCGTTCTGGGACACATATCTGGCTGGGAAACCGGAAGCAAAGTCCTGGCTGAATGGTCCTGCTGCTCGAACTCTGCAGCAGGATAAAGATGTCTGGAACCGCAAGTAGTCCTGGCGGGCCTGAACCAGGTTTAGTATGTTACGCAGTCTCGTTTAGCAACCCAGCCCTCGCCGGAACGGCCAATCTGAATGTTGAGCCAGTCGTTTTGTTCTCGCAGAATCGTGAACTCGGTGCCTTCCTGCAACGCCTGATTAAACGCGGCATCGTAGGTTTCCGAACCACCTTTGCGTGCCGTAGTTTTCTGCGAAACAACCACTCCATGGCGGACGTGTTCAAAGTTGTACCAGTCACGTCCCAGCGATGTGCCCGCCAGAGCAAGCAGTACCAGCACGGCCAAAGACAATTGGGCCAGCAGTGCTTTGTGCCAACCCAGTTGACTAATCAATGACAGCGCGAGAAACAGAGCCAGCAGCACGGTAACAAGTACGCCCTTTTCCAGATAACTGAGGGACTGTTGCCAGAAGAAAACATAATCCAGCAGCGGCTTTTTTGAATCTGCCGGATGCTCTGGCAGCGACTGCTTCAGGTTGGCGTTCAGCCAGGGATCGCGAGGCAGGTGCCGGGTTGCCTGGCGATAAGCGGCAATGGCTCGTCCGCGTTTCCCGGCTCGCATCCACGCGTTGCCTTGATTGTAGAAGACGCTGCCCGACGAAAATCCGTCGTCCAGAATTTCCTGATACAACGTGGCGGCTCGCACGTAGTCTTCTGACGATATGGCCTTGCTGAAAAGCTCGTCGGCCTGCTGAAATCGGCGAGATGTTTCAAGGTCTGGTGCCGTGCCGCAACCGGTTGCTGTGAATAGCATCAGGCAGCAGACGCAGAGTCTGCGATTTTGGATAGCTGTATTGATTAGCATCGTTTCTCCAGTTCGATGCCAAGCTGATTAACAAGCTGTTCGCATTCCTGTTGCAGTTCGGCCGTGCTTTTGACGTTTGCTCCATAACGAGCTGCGTCGCACTGGTCCATGAACTGTCGAGTTTGCTGTTGCAGGACTTCGCTGAGACCAGCGTCGGCCAGATGATTCACAGCGTCGACCGCTGTCATGCCAGCTTCAGCTGTGCCGGTGAAGTCGGCAATCAGGCCTGTAATGGCCAGATTAATTTTGTCTAGCGTGGTTTTGCCGTCGCTGATTCCGGCGAGTGACTTCAGCGTGGCGGCAGCGCGGCGTCGAGCGATCTTGCGCCGTACGTGCGCTGGATCCGCATGCAGTCTCTGCTTTCGCCGAACTCCTACGCTGATGGCAATATAGCTGACAATCATTGTTGTCCAGATGCCCGCCCATCGCCGCATGGAAAACTTGGTCGCCTGCAGCGATTCCAGATTGGAATGATTGGCAAAGATGCCTCCTTCTGTCGCTTCCAACGCACTGTTGCTCGCGGGTGTCTCAGCGGCGGACGAGACAATGTCGGCCCCGGATAGTTCGCGTGCTTCTTCGATGTTTATCGGAATTGCTGCCGTCTGTATGCCCATATATTCGGCGGTCAGTGGATCAAAATACGCCAGCGGGATAGCGGGGAATTCAGCGATGTCCGTGATTAGTGGTCTCAGGCTATAGGTGAAGACTTTGGCGTTTTCCTGGGAATCGATGGTCGCGTCGTAGATCTTGAAGTGTGAGTCCATGCCGGTGATGGCGTTAAGGTTGGGTGGCACGGCGTCATCAATCAATCCGTCACCGGAAACTCGCACGGTCAGGGTCATTGGATCGCCTACTCGCCCGCTGCTCGGAACCAGTGTCGCTTCTGCTGCGAACGCTCGGCCGATCACCCCGATGTAACTTTCCGGGCGGTTGTTTTGCGGAGCACCTTTCGCTTTGACAACAACCTTGCTGGCAACCGCGTAAATTTCTTCGCCTGCCAGCCGACCATTGGTGATTTCTGTGCCAAACATTCCCTTTAGACTGACGGGACCCAGAGAAAACGTTCCGGGTTTGGATGCGGTGAATGTTCTCAGAAATGTGTATTCGAAGTACTTCACCACGTTGCCAGCGGCGTCTGTCTTTTCCACCGGCTTCGGCGTTGGTTTGAAGACCGTGGTTTCTCGACCAAAGAACGAGATCGAATTTGTGCCGATGTTGTTGATTTGAAAGCCGTCGGGTTCCTGCTGGAAGCCTCGCCGAGACGTCTGCATCAGAGGTTGCAGAATTTGCTGCCATGACTGCTGCTGTTTAAGACCGGTCGGCAGTTGTTCGTCATCGAGCCATGGAATCGATAGTCTGACGGGACTGCGGTCCTGCACGCTAAGCGGACTTCGGTCTGCGATTTCTTCCGGAAGCTGTCTGACCAGAACGGTCAGCGTAATTGTGAATGGCTGCATCAGAAACACAGATTCCTGATCGCACATGAGTTCCAGCATAGCGATGTTTTGATCGGCCGGAGCAATCACGGCAATCGACACGGTGCGGCCTTCTAAAGTCGTGCCGTTGATTTCAGCTGTTGGAGCTGGAATTTCTGTAGCCGTAGCATTCAGCGGAGTCAGGCGGTATTGGTACATTATGCCACGCCGAATGATTTCACTGCGGCGTCCGTTGATAACGGAAATCTGTTGCGAGTTCATTGACTGTTCGCCGATAAATTCCACTTCAAAATTATTGAAGCTGCTGAGATCCGGCGGCGATGGATTTTCGACATGATTCAGCGTCAGTTGATAGATGATTGATTCGCCGACATAAACTTTGTCTCGATCAACCTCTACAATGATTTCCGGTTCCTCTGCGATTGCCGGGACGCAAAATACCAGCAATAAAGCGCAGTAAATCGCTGCTTGTTGCGGCACCTTGAATGAACACTGTTTCCTGGTCATTGGTTGGAAGAGTTTTGCGAAGACTGATGTCAGACGGACAAATGAAGTTTGCAGACTTTAGCCGATTGGTTCCATCTGTGCGAACTGAACTCAAAAGTGCTTTTTCGTGCTGCGGATAGAGTTGGCTGGCGGAAGTCGATAGAGTGAAGTTTGGCCATGTATTGTTCAAATTGCCTGTTGCCGAACGGCGGTTTTTTAGATGAATATTTTCGAAGAAAATCAACTTCACGCAACTCGTCGACAGCTTCTGAGTTCTGCGGGCACAGGACTTGGCGCGGCGGCTTTGGCAACGCTGTTAAATCCGGGGCCGGCTGTGGGGGGTGTTGCGCCGGCGTCTGTTACAGCCGATTCGCTGGGCGGATTGTCCGACCTGCCGCATTTTAGCCCGAAGATCAAGAACGTCATCTATCTTTTTCAGAACGGGGCTCCGACTCACGTCGATCTGTTCGATTACAAACCCATGCTGGCAAAGTTGCACGGGCAGCCAGTGCCGAGCGGCTTTGTTGATGGGAAACGCTTCAGCACAATGACCGGCAATGCGTCGGGCAAGTTGATGCTGGCGAATATTGAACCCTTTCATCGCTATGGTCAAAGCGGAGCGACAGTTAGCGAACTTATGCCCTATACCGCGTCTATCGCGGACAAACTTTGCTTCATTAAAAGCATGCACACAGACGCCGTCAATCATGCTCCGGCAATTACGTTTCTGCTTAGCGGATCGCAGATTCCTGGTCGGCCGACTCTGGGAGCATGGCTAAACTATGGGCTCGGAAATGAAGCTGACGACTTGCCTGCGTTTGTGGTGATGACTTCGATCAGCAAAGGCACTTCCTGTGGGCAGATCTTCTACGACTTCTATTGGGGCAGTGGCTTTCTGCCATCGAAGTATCAGGGCGTGAAGTTTCGCAGCGGCGGCGATCCGGTGCTGTATCTTTCCAATCCCAACGGTGTGACTCGCGAAATGCGCCGAGGCTGGCTGGATGATCTTGCCAAACTAAATCACATGAAGCTGCAGCAACATGGCGATCCTGAAATTGCAACTCGGATTTCGCAGTATGAAATGGGATTCAAAATGCAGGCCAGCGTGCCGGAACTCACGGATCTCAGCGGCGAAACTAAGTCAACGCTGGACATGTATGGCCCCTCGGTTTTGGAACGCGGCACGTTTGCTCATAACTGCCTGTTGGCTCGACGACTTGTCGAACGTGGCACTCGGTTTGTACAACTCATGCACGCCGGCTGGGATCAACATAACAGTCTCACCACCGAACTTTACAACCAGTGTCGAGACACCGATCAACCTTCGGCGGCGCTGGTGAAGGATCTGGAACAGCGCGGACTTCTGGAAGATACTCTGGTCATTTGGGGCGGCGAATTCGGCCGTACCCCGTTTCTACAGGGCGACATCAACAATCGTGTTCGCTGGGGCCGAGATCATCATCCGTATGCGTTCACCGTTTGGATGGCAGGCGGCGGCATCAAGCCGGGTACAACCTGGGGCGCGTCGGATGAACTGGGTATCAACGTTGCCGAAAACGGAGTGCACGTTCATGATCTGCAAGCCACGATTCTGCACCTGCTGGGCATCGACCACGAACGTCTGACCTACCGATTTCAAGGCCGACAGTTCCGCCTAACCGACGTTCACGGAAAACCCGTATCCGGTATCCTATCCTAACTAAGGCTGGGGTGTCCCGGCGGGCGATGGCGTGGGGCTTTGGGATCTGTTGGGCGGGGTGGAAACGCCGAAGTCTTTTTTTAGTGATTGGTTGCGAGCGGCTGGCAGGGATCAGCGTTCTGCTGACTGGGCGGGCTTGAGTCGTAAATGAGACAGAGACGGCTGTTCCGGCGAATTTGGGCAGTTCGGCGTGGCGTTTGGGTGAAGCGATGCGTTCTGCCTGTTAAAACACGTGCGTGATGCTGCGAAAATCAGGCTGCCAGGCGTTTTTCTGGTTACTGGCTGTTAAGCGGCGTTTTTTCAACTTCACGGCCAAGGCACATTTTCTGTCGAGCGAAAGAAATCAGGATGTCGTCCCCTCGAGTTTGTGTACTTCGCGCCCCAGGCACCAATTGTGACATTGAGACGGCTCATGCGTTCGAAATGGCGGGAGCGTCTGCTGACCGAATCCATCTGTTTCGTCTGCTGGAAAATCCGTCTTTGCTTCGCGAGTACCAGATTTTGTGCATTCCCGGCGGTTTCAGCTATGGAGACGATATCGGCGCCGGAGTGATCTTTTCGCGACAGCTGCGGGGGCAGCTAAACGATGCAATGCGAGAATTTCTGAGTGCCGACAAACTTCTGCTGGGCATCTGTAACGGCTTTCAAACAATTCTGAAAGCGGGTCTGCTGATGCGTCGGGGAATCGAACAGGCTGATGAAGGCGTGTTTGAAGATAAGGTCACTTTGACCTGGAACAACAGTGGCAAGTATATAGATCGTTGGGTGCGGTTGAAGGTGACATCTTCGAACAGTGTGTTTCTGAAGGGCATGGACGAATTTGAAGTGCCGATTGCTCATGCGGAAGGCCGAATCGCCGTTGCCGATGGTTCTGTTTTGGCCGGCCTGCGAGACGCTCAACAGATTTCGCTGTGTTATTGGAACGACGACGCGACAGTGTTGGCTGAAAAATCGGGCGACCCAACGTCGATCGACATACTGCCAGAACCGGCCAACCCGAATGGTTCTTTAGCGAACATCGCCGGCCTTTCGGATTCAACCGGTCGAGTGCTTGGCCTGATGCCTCACCCTGAACGTTTTCTGTTCGCCACTCAGCATCCTCAATGGACACGCAACGGCATGCGAGGCGATGGTCATGGCTTGCAGTTATTCAGGAATGCCGTCGGCTATTTCAGCTAAGCTCTGGCATTTGCGAAACGCGTTCTGCTAATCGATTAATTACGCACTGAAGGTGAAGCTTTCCTGGCTTGCTGGGCCAATCTGCGTCTGGATAATGTTCAGGCCGATTTGAGCAACTGCAGAGCCGGTGAACCTCATTTATCTGGTATTGGTTGTTCTGCCGGAACGTGAATTCTGCCGCCATGACTTACGGCGTTTCTGTTTCGGTTACATCAAAGTTGTCCGTCCATGGCAGTTCGCCAACGTCGACGTATGCATCGCAGTGCGAGCAATCCTGCGTTGTGCCGTCCAGTGTGTTGGGGAACAACGTTGTCTTTCCGCACTCGTCGCACACAACGGCTATTTCGGAAGTACCACTGCCCGGATTCTCACGTTCTCGTTTGTTCACTTCAAACTGGTGAATAATTTGTGCTGCTGATTCCGCCGTCGATTTGTCGACCCATACGTTTGGCTGGTGGAATTGACTGAGTGTTCCAAACGCCCACAGGCTGACTCCGGATTGATCCTCCTCAACGTGAGCTGCAATGTCATTGGTCATTAGTAGTTTAACAACCATGTGAGCTTCCACGTTTGTTGAGGCAGTGTACACAACAACGGGGTGTTGAAGATTCATCTTAGCCTGCCTGGTAAAACCGTCCCGGAGAAAAAAACGTTTGAGCAAATAACGCGTTGGCCGCTGAACCCTGTACACAGAAACAGGTGTCCACGACGTATGTTCGTCGACGGACAGGTTTTGGCAATCGGCAACGTTACGCTGATCCGAGGCCCTGCATTCTTCGCCATGCACTCATCTGGCCGATGTGCAGCATTACGTGACCGCCAATATAAAAGTTGTGCATGGAACCCAGAGTTGGAAAGCGTTCTGTCATGCCGCCACCCAGTGGATTCGGCTGTTGAAAGGTTTCGTCAGAAGTTGCCTGAATTGCTGCCAACGCGGCTTTGTAGCTTTCGAAAAAGAAGGCGGTGACAGCGTCCATCCCCGGGTAAATGGTATTTTCCGGATCGTCCACGCAATGAGCATCTTTTGAGAACACATCTGCGAAACCATCTGGAATTGCCGGAGCATCGGCCCCGAGATCCGCCAGAATTCGTGCAGCATACAGGCTTAGGTGTCCGTAAATAAATGCAGCGTGATTTGATTCGACAACCTGCCCGCCGGGGCTTGCAAGGCGGGCAAACTGGGTGGCGGTTACGTCTTTCAGAAGGCGTTCGCTGTAGCCCAGGCTAAGTTTTAGCGAGTCGCCGATTGTTTCTCCCAGGGATCGCGTCATGTTTATTATTCCTTTGATTAATGTTGATCGCAGAGGGACTGATTACGAACTGTAGAACATTTTACTGGCGCTTGCATGTCGTTGACGTTTTAGTTTGCAGCGGCACCTTATTCCGGGATGTCAATGTAGTGGCCGCAGTCCGGGCAGACTTCAATCTTTCCGCGTTTTTCCGCAGGCAGCGTCAGACTGCGAGAACATGATTCACAGTTGGTTGTGACAGGCCCTTTCTGCTGACGCTCAGATAGAAATTGCTGCTGGTTTGCTTGCCATTCGGAAACCAGAGTTCTGGCTGTCTGGACGGAATCTTCAGGCACCCAGACTTCAAACGCTCCAGAAGCAGATTCGGTGCTGGACCAAAGTATTAGCTCGGGAAGGCCTCCAAGCGATGTGTTGCTGTTTACTCGAGCATCAACGTCGCATTGCTGCAGCCATGCGGCAACGATGTCAGCCTGCCCCTTGGAATTGGTGACATACACACAGTTTGGGTTGGGCGGTATCATAAGACGACTTTTTGCGAAACAGACGATTTCAGAAATCGGATCAACTCTACCAGTATCAACGGAAATCTTTGCATGGCGTTTGATGAATCTTCTGCGGAACGCGTGCGCGGCATTGTGGTAGATGACGCTCGGTTTGCAGAGAAAAAGATGTTCGGCGGAATTGGGTTTTTGTTGGACGGAAACATGTGCGTTGGCATCTGGAAAGAATATCTGGTTCTGCGCGTCGGCATTGATGTGTGGGAGTCGTTGCTTCAGCGGGAATTTGTCCGTGAGTGTGACATTACCGGTCGCTCGATGAGAGGCTGGGTGATGGTTGAACCGGATGGTTTCGATTCCGATCATCAGTTGAAAAGTTGGGTAAAGCAGGCGATCGCCTTTACGTTGACTCTTCCGCCCGGGTGAGCCGTTAGGCGTCCAGTTCGTGCTGCTGGATGAAAAGTCGAAAATCCGGGCTGCAGTATCCATCTCGATTGCAGCGAACTGGGGTGAATGCGAATCTTAGTGAAGAGACATTAACGGTTTTTGAGGGGTAGCTGCGGTGAAGTTAGTGGCAACAGGGGCATTTCTGAGGCGGGCGGCCTTGCGTGTTTCGGCACTTGCATTACCAATCGTGAGACGATGGGCATTGCTTTGAAAGTCTGCCTGCGACCTGGCTACAATTCAGACGATCACCGCAACATGCGGGCGCATCGGCTTGCGCCGCTGTGTTTTTGCTGAACAAACTGATGCGGTGTGTCCGCTGCCCAATTCAAGCTGCCGCTCGGGAATGCTTCGTAGATGCTTCCGGAATACAGGGCAGAAGTTGGCGTGAGTTTTTCGTAATGACTTTACTGTTTATTTTCCGGAAAAGGATCGATTGATGTCTGCCCCAATTCGAGTTGCTGTTACTGGTGCCGCTGGTCAGATTGGCTACTCGTTGCTGTTTCGCCTTGCCTCCGGGCAGGTGTTTGGTCCGGATCAACAGGTCATCCTGCACATGGTGGAAGTGCCACCTGCAATGGGAGCACTTGATGGTGTTGAAATGGAACTGGACGACTGTGCCTTTCCAACTCTGGCTGGCGTCGTCAAAGCGGACAGTGATCATCTGCAGGACGGTTTTGCAGACTGCAACTTTGTGCTGTGCGTTGGCAGCGTGCCTCGTGGTAAAGGCATGGAACGAGGCGACCTGATTCGTATCAACGGTCCAATTTTTACCAGCACAGGCAAAGCAATTTCCGATGCTGCTGCCAAAGACGTGCGAGTTCTGGTTGTTGGCAATCCCTGCAATACAAACTGCCTGATTGCAATGAATAATGCTCCAAACGTTCCTGACGATCGCTGGTACGCGATGACCATGCTGGATCAGAATCGAGCGGTTTCGCAGCTGGCTCAGAAGTCTGGCCGACCTGTTTCTGCTGTTTCCAACATGACTATCTGGGGCAACCATTCGGCCACTCAGTACCCTGACTTCTTCAACGCAAAAATCGACGGCAAATCAGCCGCTGAAGTGATTGGCGACGGGTCATGGTTGCAGGACGAATTTATTTCTATCGTTCAAAAACGCGGAGCCGCGGTAATTGCAGCTCGCGGAGCATCGAGCGCAGCATCGGCGGCAAACGGAATTGTCGATTCGCTGAAAGCAATTGCCAATCCAACAGCGTCCGGAGCGTCGTTTAGTGCAGCGGTTTGCAGCGATGGCAGTTACGGTGTTGAAGCTGGCTTGATCAGCAGCTTCCCGCTAACCAGCGATGGCAATAAGTGGAGCATCGTGCAGGGGCTGTCGCACAACGAGTTTGCTCAGGCCAAACTTGATGCCACCGTTGCTGAACTCGTTGAAGAACGAGACACCGTGAAAGACCTGCTGGGCTAAAAGTTTCTGTGGTAACCGCAGATGCAGCAGGCTCGACAAACGCAACTTGCCATCAGGCGAATTTGATAGTTAAAACGAAACAGCCCCGGTCATTTTTTCGACCGGGGCTGTTTTTTTTAGGACAAATGCGAAATCCGATGATTACTGTTTGCCGGCCGCTGCCGTCTTGGCGAGTTCTTCCTGAGCCTTTGACAATTCAGGGTTGGGAGCTGATTCGCCTTCAACGTCTCCGCGAATCCATTGAATTCCGGCCGTGATCGATTTCAGGTATCGTTCGTCCGCCCACGATGATTCGTTGTGGCCCAGATTGTTGACGTAAACTTTACCTTCGCCATAAGACTTCACCCACGCCAGGGGCACATGATATGGCTTGGATGGCTCGCACTTGCTCATATCCAGGCTCATTAGAACGCGGACTTTTTCATGCTGCCAGTTCTTGTACTGATAGATTTCGTCGCGAATCTGGAACTGCGAACCAAACGATTTCATTGTTGGATGTTCCGGTTCGTGCACGGAAACAGTGACCGTTGTACCCGAGCCCCATGGATGTCCGTTAAAGGTTCCACCAATCATGTCCCAGTATGGTTGATAGTCGTGGAACGTGTCCGTTGCCGAATGGAAGCCAATGAATCCGTGGCCCTTTTGCTTCAGCCAAGTGTTCATGAAGTAGTCCAGATCGGCATCAGCGATGGGCAGTTTGCCGGTGGTGTAGAACATCACAATATCGTAATTCTGAAGATTTTCTTTCGTGATGTCTGAAGCAGCATCCTGTGTGCAATGCACATTGAACAGTCCCGTTTTCTGTCCCAGTTGAACCATCGCGATTTCTGCTGGAGCGAGGTCTTTTCCGTCTCGGTTGACGGATCCGTGACGGAAGCCCACGCTTTGAGTCAGCATTAAAACACGCGACGGTTTATCGTCGGCAAACGACGTGGCAGAAAGAACAAGCAGCAATAAACAGGTGGTCAGTTTTCTTAGCATCCAGTTGGCTCCGAAAGTGTAGTGTGATTCGCGTGTTGATTTTTAGAGGGGCTGGTTTTGTGTGACGTCTGAGTCAAGTGCCCCGCCAGTCGCTTTATTCCCGCCTGCAATTTGCCACGCTGTTCTGAAAGCTGGCAGTGACAGGACGATGGGACAAGTGGCTTTGTCAGTCAAGATATTAACCGTCATTCGCGTGAAAACAATCAAGCCGACTAAGCCAGATCTCGGCGGTTTGAGAACGCGTGTGATCAGGATCTGCGTCAGCAATTAGGTCCGTGCGGTGTGCCGGATCACGTCAGGAAATTGGATGCTGCACATCGGGACTGTTTTGTGGAGGAACGGAAATACGGCCCCTAGGTTATGTGGTTTCAGCCTTCTTTATTACCGAATCGCCAGGAATTCGCCAGCAATTTTGGCGGTTTTGTACGCTACCGTCAGCTATGCGAATGGCGACTGCGGTGGCAAAGTCAGCGCGTCGTTTGACGAATGCTGTAAGAGTTGGTGTGATCGTGAAGGTGGGTAATAACCCGACTGTGGCAGGGGCTATCGACGCCACAGAGTTGGCGGCTGATTGTCAAACGAGGGCCGCGAGAAAAGGCTTTATTTATGGTTCTTCAGTTACTTTAGTGGCAGTTGTCAGGCATGAGATTGAGCTTGCCGCAATAGAAGAGGATGCGTGTGCGATAGTTGTTGAAGTTGCGAAAGCCTCGGGCGGCTGATTTGATCGACTGGATGCGACTGTTGAAC
>JBDNFN010000348.1:0-10400 GCA_041689795.1 Fuerstiella sp.
GGCCATCATTCACGGCAGCAAGTGAGTGAACGACGACCGGCTCCGACGAAGGCAAATCCTCACACAACATTTTTCCGAGACAAAATACCTGTCTCAAATAACCTTAACCCGCGCCCACTAAATCTACGGAACTTCAGTTGAGCGATTGAATCGAAACGTAAATTCGTCGAGGTAGTCGTCCAGATATTTTCCGCCAACAGCACCTTGATGAGTCCCCAGCAGCCAGCGTTTGAGAAGGGAGGCGACACGATGAACGCGAGGAAGAAGTTCCGAAGCCATTTTCTTCTCGTCGACTGATGACAGTCACCTCATGAGCGTATCCGATCTTCGTGAGCCGACTGTAACCTCACCATCCGTCCGTGTGAATCACCGCTTCCGACTCGGTCACTTCGCGAACAAATGACAGCAGACTTTTGCCACTCACATCGTCCACCCTCTGCATGCGAATCCGTCCCATGCCGTTGCAATCCTCTTCAGCAGCGATCACCACAACATGCTTGTTTTTCGCCCCTCTGCCGCGTTTTCCGTCGGCAACACCACCCACATAAGTTTCATCAACTTCAATCCGCCAGGACAACAGATCCCGGCCCGGTCGAACCATCGCTCGACGCAGTTTATGAAGCCAGATCCAGACCGTTTCCTAACGCGTAAACCCCCAACTGCCGCTGAAGCCTGGACGCACTGATGCCGTTCTTTTCGCTCACGATCAAGCACATGGCGAGGAACCAAAGCCGCAATGGCTTTCGCGTCTTGTCGAGAATCGTGCCGGCCGTGACTGAGGTTTGGTGATGGCACGCCGCACACTCCCATAGTCCCGGGCGACCGGTCTTCCAGCCTGCATCGTGACGACACCGTGGACAACAAAAACCCGTCGGCCAGCGAATCCCTTCCAGGTAAACACGGCAATCCGCGTCCGTTCGAAACCAATCCTCAAACTCCAACAGATTCGACGGGTAATCTGGGATTCTTCCTGCTTTTTAAGGGCCCAACTGCCCAGCAAACTAGCAGAATCAGAAACCTGAGCAAACCGGATATCTCTCTTTGGCAATCTACGTCGAGGACATGGAAAGCCTGACGGACGAACAGATAACCCAAATTCGCGCCAAGATGACCCAGCTGAAAGCAACCAAAACACAGCCTTGTGTTGGCTTCGCAGCGTGGTCAATACACGAACACAAATTCGTTGCTGTTTAAGATAGCAAGGCACATGTCAGCGAGCGCTCGGGTCCTGGCATCGACCTCGTGCGGCTGCAGATCGTGGACATAGTTTTCGTACGCGAATAGCCGTTCCGTGAACGAAAATGGTTCGCCCGTGTTTTCTTCGCTGGCACGACGAACGACTTCTGTCGGGTATTCACGAGACTCGAAATCCAGCTCCGACTGAACGGCCTCCATGTCCTGCCAGAATTTCAACGCGGCGGCCGTCTCGTCGCTGCTGGGAAGCCGACTGTAGGCGCGACGATAGATGGCTTCTATTGCGGCCGCGTCCGAAGCAACGTCCCTGCGTACGCTGGCAGCAAAAGCCAAAGCGCGGTCACTGGTTTCGTCACCGTTCAGCAAAGTCAAAGCCTGCGGTGAGATCGTTGAACTGTCGCGCATTTCGCACGACTTATCCGAGCCGGGTTGATTAAAGGTTTCCATCAGAGGATCACGATGGCCTCGCAGTTTCAACGCGTAAATGGTACGTCTATTGCGATCGGCCGGTTTCGGATTGGGAACATAACTAGGTGCAAAAGTGCCCATAATCATTCGCGGCTGCAGAGCCGCTTCCAGGTTCATATCCGGGCGAATGGGTATTCCGCCCGCCGCCGGATTCAATTCATCCGAAACCGCCAGCATCGCATCCCGCAGTTCTTCTGCTTCAAGACGTCTCGGCACAAACGTGGCGTAAAGTTGCTGGCCCGGATCTTTTTCGGCCAACCGTTCAGCGTCTGCATGGTGACTCGACCGGCGATACGTTTCAGACATCATGATCACGCGGTGCATGTGTTTTATCGACCATCCACTGCGAATGAATTCCGCTGCCAGATAATCCAGTAGTTCCGGATGAGTCGGTTTCTTTCCTGTGGTGCCAAAGTTGTTCGGATTGCCCGCTATACCTTTTCCGAAATGATATTGCCAAATGCGATTCACCATCACACGTGGGGGCAGCGTGTTTTCCGGATTTACAATCCAGTCTGCCAAGGCCGCACGGCGGCCAATTATGTCATGCGGGATGTCAAAGCCAATGCCTCCGGGCACCGCACTTAATGCAGCGGGACCAACTTCTGTCGAAGCAGCAAACACATCGCCGCCGGTCAGAATGAACGTCTTCTGAAACTCGCCCTGCTTCATCGGATCGTCCGGCCGATTCGTTCGACTTGACACGTTGCCCGGAGATAGCGTCCGGCCGCTGTAAACCGAAAACGCGATCGGCTTGTATCGATCCGTTTCCCAGGGGAATCGCGTCTGCCATTTTCTCGCTATTCGTTCCTGCCCAAACTGATCCGGTGTTGTTAACAGATTGTTCGGCGGAAAGTTCTCCTTGGGGGCTTTGGCTGCTTTGGCTTCGGCTCGAGTCTTATACGGAAGGCCCTGTTGCTCAAACCACTGCCGTTCGTTTTCCGCTTTCAGCGTCGACAAAGCCGCCAGCATTTTGCTGGTTTCCTGCATTCGCTTAGCGTGATAACTGCGGTCTTCTTCCATTCCATTCAGATTTTCGTGCGGCAGCCAATCTGCATCGACTTCGGCAAACTGAGTTGTCGCAAACACCGCCTGAAACGAGTAATAATCCTGAGTCGGGATGGGATCGAACTTGTGATCATGACAACGGCAGCACTGCAGCGCATGAGCCAGAAACACCTGCCCTACAGAATCCGTCACATCATCCAGAAACTGCTGCCGCGTTACTTTGGCAACGCTCATACCCGTCTGTTCCCATGGCCCCATTCTTAGAAAACCGGCAGCGATCTGTTTCTCCGGATCGTTAGCGGCAATCTCGTCTCCGGCCAATTGTTCACGCACGAATTCATCGTACGGCTTATCGGAATTAAACGATCGGATCACATAGTCTCGATAACGCCATGCGTTTGGTCGTTCCCAGTCGTTGGCGAATCCGCTACTGTCCGCATAGCGAACAACATCCAGCCAGTGGCGTCCCCATTGTTCGCCATATTGAGAACTGGCTAGCAGTCGATCGATAAGTGCCTGATAAGCGATGTCGTCCGAACGAGCATCCGCCATAAACGCTGCGACGTCGGCGGGCTTCGGTGGAAGTCCCAGCAGATCAAACGTCGCTCGACGAATCAGCGTTTGCCGATCTGCGCCGCCCGCTGGTAACAACTGAACCTTCTTCAACGCGTCTGATATCAACGCATCAATCGCTTCGCCGCCCTGCATTCCGCTCAGACGGCCAGCCGAGTCTTTCGAAAGAGGCTGATAGGCCCATAGATCTTCCAACTTATACTTTCGCGTTGTCCAGTCTTCGCTCAGACCACCGCTGGTCTTCCAGGTGATTCCTTCCGCATACCGATCATAAATTTCAGCAACACGCTTCTCATCCGGCCACGGAGCACCGCCGTTAATCCAATCACGAATCCACCATGTTTGTTCCTCAGTTAGCTTTTCTGATTCCTTTGGAGGCATCTCAAAGTCGGGCTCAACGCGGCGAACCATGGCATACAACGCGCTAAGTTCCGCGTCTCCGGAAATAACAACCGTGTCACCAAAAGAATCGCCCCCTTCCAGCAGTTTGGCACGCGTTGAAAGATCAAAGCCGCCTTCCAGTTTGTCTGGTTCCTGACCGTGACACGACAAACACTTTTCCGCAAGTAGCGGACGTACATTCAAGGCAAACAGTTTTTCTGAAGGGGTCGGTTCCTGCCCATTCGCGAGTCCGAACAAGCTAAGGCTGGCGACCAAAACGGTGAGTAGTCCAGATGTTGTTTCCATGGGTATGAAAAAGCAAAACAAAGGAAGCGGCGACTTAGGAATAAGACATGAGTATGCGGAAAGTTGAGCTCGATGACTACGCTGCAATCTATTTGAAGCGTGCGACTGGCAAGACTTAGCCGTTCTGCGGGATTTACTCGCTGCCGCCGGATGCCTGTAAACCCGACCATTTCAAAAACTGAGTCGCTGCGTGTGACAATTCCCTGTCCGTTGATTCGTACACGATTTCTGCAACACTAGCAGTCTTCCATGCTGCCCTGCCCCGCCAGAAAGTCGACGACATGCGTAACACGCTTCCGGTTCTGCTGCTTTTGATTACCGCATTCCCTGTGTTTGCCGATGGCGAACGAGACAACAATGCTGCGACCGTGCGACGAGTTCCACAGGACGGTATCCTTGTGCCGGCGGATCGCGAAAAAAGTCTACGAGATGGACTGTCCGCGCTGCAATTTGATATCGCCGACCTCCAAAAATCAAAAGACGCAACGACTCAGAATCTGCTGCCCGATGTTCTGATTTTCGAACGAGCAGTGCGGGTGGCTCTGGATCACAACGAGTTCTTTTCTCCTAAAGACATAGACAAGGCAGATCAACTTCTGGCGGAAGGCTCTGCACGAGCCGATCAACTGGCTGCCGGTACAGCCAACTGGCTTAACCAAAGCGGACTTGTTGTGCGCGGCTACATCAGCCGCATTGATAACACGGTGCAGCCATATGGCCTGGTCGTCCCTGCCACTTACGCTTTCAATCACAGCGTTCCAACTCGCTGCGACCTGTGGTTTCATGGTCGCGGCGAAACGCTAAGCGAAGTCAACTTCATCTGGGACCGGATGAAGAACGCTGGCCAGTTTACACCCGATCACACCATCGTGCTGCATCCGTACGGACGCTATTCCAACGCGTTTAAGTTTGCGGGTGAGGTGGATGTACTGGAAGCATTGGAAGACGTTCAGAAGCGTTATCGCATCGACGAAGACCGCATCAGCGTGCGAGGCTTCAGCATGGGAGGAGCCGGTTGCTGGCAGTTTGCGACTCACTATTCCGACCGGTGGTTCGCTTCTAATCCTGGAGCAGGTTTTTCCGAAACGCCAGAGTTCCTGAAGTTTTTCCAGAAGGAAACTTTGGCCCCAACACCGTGGGAAGTGAAGCTATGGAACATGTACGACTGCGACAAATACGCCGTCAACCTCGCTCACTGCCCAACGATTGCTTACAGCGGCGAAATCGACATCCAAAAGCAGGCCGCCGACCTGATGGAAGCGGCGCTGAAGGAACGAAATATCCGCCTGAAACACATTATCGGTGCTGGTATGGGACACAAGATCGACGATGTTTCTAAAGACATCATTGAAGACGGTATGACGTCGCTGGCCAAGCACGGACGCAATACGACTCCGACGCGGTTGAGCTTCGAAACTCATACCCTGAAATATAACCGGATGCACTGGCTGACTGTAGATGCTTTGAATGAACACTGGAAGCCAGCTCGCGTTAAGGCTCTAATCGTTCCCCAATCCAACTCGCGGATCACTGTGGAAAACATCACCGCTTTATCCGTGAACTTCCCTTCCGGCACATTTCCCGGCGGGCTGATCAGTCGCGAAACTCTGACCATGCAAATAGCCGACTTCAGCGACAGTGCAGTGAAGACCCTGCGAGTTCCCGGGCCAACATCTGATGGAGCCTGGAGCTTTCGGCTGCAGCAATCGAAAGCCGATGATGGAACGACAAGCTGGACTGTCGTTGATTCACTGAAGAATGAACGACTCATCAAACGTCACAACCTACAAGGCCCTGTTGACGACGCCTTTATGGATTCGTTCGTGTTCGTCCGGCCAACCGGTACCGCCGCCAACGAAGCAGCGGGCAAGTGGGCAGCGTCAGAACTTGATCGAGCGATCGAACACTGGCGACGACACTTCAGGGGCGACGCTCGCGTTGTGAACGATACCGACGTCACCGACGAAATGATTCTATCAGCGAATCTCGTGCTCTGGGGAGATCCGTCGTCCAACAGTGTGATGGCAAAGGTCGCCAACAAACTGCCGATCGTGTGGGGAACCAAACAAATTACAGTGGGCGACAACAACTACGACGCGACAAACCACGCTCCAATTCTGATCTATCCCAATCCGCTGAATCCAAACCGCTACGTCGTGTTCAACAGCAGCTTCACGTTTCGCGATTACGCGTATCTCAATAACGCAAGGCAGGTTTCGATGCTTCCCGATTGGGCCATCGTCGACCTGACAACGCCAGCCGGCAATGTATGGCCCGGAAAAATCGTTGACGCTGATTTTTTTGACGAAACATGGCAGCTGAAGAAGTAACCAGCCCGCCTACGGAGACTCTTGCGTTTCAACCCGATGGCCAACGTCAAGGTGAGTGACCAACGGCCTCGCCGTTGGCACCAGGTTGAACCACGATGCACTGCACCGGAAAACCAAAGTCGACTACGCCCGGTATTCGCTGTCAGCCTGACTACCAATCAACCAGTTTCAAAGCCTTCTGAACAATCGTCACGCGATTTGGTATGCCCGCATGCCGGTAAACAACATCGCCCGCCTTGTTCACAATCACTGTCGTCGGCACCGCACCAACCTTGTATCGCGTTCCGATTTCGCGACCAAGCCGGGTTAACATATTCAGCCGAATGACTTCTACCTTTCCTGTTAAATCTTCCTCTATCCCATTCACGATGGGCTTTGACGCAAGGCATGGCATTCAGCCATTGCTGAAGAATTCCAGCACCAGCGGCTGCCGACCAACTTTTGAATCAAAGTCGCCCACGGATTCGAATTTTGTCGCTTTACTTCTCAGCAGCACCCACGCCACCAGCCCGCACGCAACGAATATCAACACGGGATATTTTTCCTGCAGAAATTGAGCCATCTTCAGATCCTTAAATGCTTCTTAAACAAGTGGCTTAGTCGATTGTGCAAACGCGATTCAGAGTATTGTATTTGAAAAGACTGTGTGATCATCGGCAAACCGTCTGACTAACAGCAAGTCGACAGCTCGCCTTCTAATCTTCGAGTTGCCAGTCAATTGGTACTTCGCCGCCGGCTTCCAGAAATTCGTTGATTTTGGAAAACGGCTTGCTGCCGAAGAATCCTCGACGCGCGGACAGCGGCGACGGATGAGCACTCTCAATCAGCAAATGCCGCGCATCAATCAATGGCGATTTTTTTTGAGCCGGCTTACCCCACAGCACAAATGCCACGGATGGTCTTTGATTGACGCATTCGATAACTTTCGTTGTAAACGTCTCCCAGCCACGATTCTGATGTGAATTGGCTTCGTGAGCTCGCACCGTCAGTACCGTGTTCAACAGCAGCACGCCTTGTCTGGCCCATGATTCCAAATGCCCGTGAGCTACCGGTGCGACGCCCAAATCTGACGTGAGTTCCTTGTAGATATTTCGCAGAGAAGGTGGCACCTTTATGCCGCGATGTACAGAAAAGCTCAGCCCATGCGCCTGGTTGTCGTCGTGGTAGGGATCCTGTCCCAATATCAACACACGAACGTTCTCCAGTGGCGCTAGTTTCAGCGCATTGAAGACATCTGTTGCTGGTGGAAAGACAGTTGCCGTTTCGCGTTCGCCGCTGACGAAACTTCGCAGCGACTCGAAATAAGGAGCCTCAAATTCGCTCTGCAGGGCCGCTTGCCAGCAAACCGGCAGTTCAGAAATATCCATCACTCAACCTTTTCCAACGCCACGCTGGCCACTAAGGCTTTTTCATCAGCGCGATCCTGATCATCACAAAATCGAAACCAACCCGATTTCAGCCCCGCCATAGTCAGCGCCATTTGCTTTCCAACAAAGGGAAGCTTCGGCATGATCGGCAATGCCAGATTGCGTCCAAACTGCTGAACACGACTCTGAGTCTGAAAAACAGGTGCCAGAATACCTGTCAGTTGCGAATAGTAACGTGTGGTCGCCCGCCTGGTATCTCGATAGCTTACAAACGCCGCTGCATAATCGTTGTGTTTCGCCAGTTGATCGGCCAGACACACCGCGTCAGCCAAAGCCAGGTTCGCTCCCTGACCAAGATGGGGGCTGGTGGCATGAGCCGCATCGCCAACAAAGACAACTCGCCTATCAACAACAGACTTCATTCGCACGTTGCGATAGGTGGCAAACGTAATGTCATCAAAGGAATGTATATCGCTCAGAATCTCTTCTGAGGCCCAGTGGAATGCCATAACCTGCTGCTTCCAGGCATCCATTCCGTTGTTCCAAACGCGTTGTTTTCCTTCGGGCGTAAGGCCCCAGAAAAAACTGCTGCGGTTGTTACCAACCGGCAATATTTCGACCAGCCGACCTGTGGTATCCACCATTTGCAGCAGCCGATTTGCTTCTGAATGGCACGGTCCCGTCAGCCACAAAGCCGCTTCTTTGTACTCTGTAACTCGGCGTGTCAGCCCCGAAACCCGTCGCAGTTGTGACCGCGAGCCATCGGCGACTACGACAATATTAAACTGGCCAGCAACCTTCCCGGATGGCTGAATTAATGAAACAGCGGCGGACGTTTGAATAGATCCGGAGCCCATGCATCCTGCTTGAATTTCCACTCCTGACTTCACGCACCTGTTGAACAGCAAGGTAAAAAGCGAGCCTCGCAAAACACCCAGCCCAAACAGTTCACCGTTCAGTTTTCCGTAGTCTAAATGTACAAGTTCACGCCCCATACGGTGCTGAGCGTGTAGGGCATCGATCCGAGCGGAATTGGCCAACACCTCATTCAACAGCCCCGATCGATCCAGCAACCGTTGCCCGCTGGGCTGCAGCATTATTCCTGCACCCACCGGTCCACACTTCGGTGCCTGTTCGAACAACGTCACCTGATGGTCCTGTTCCGCCAGTAACCATGCACCGGTGGCCGCGGATATTCCGCCTCCAACAACAGCGATTTGCGCCTTCAACGAACTCCTGCAAGCTGGTGATAATTAAGGCCGCCATTGATACACAGACAGGTCCAGCTTTCCTGTATCATCGAATACTATTCCCTCGTTCTGCAGTTCGTGTCGTTGTAGCCTTTCAAACACGTCATCATGTCGCAAACTAATACGACCCTGAGAATTCACAACGCGGTGCCACGGCACGTCAGAACCATCTGGCAAGCTTCGTAACACGGCGCCCACCTGCCTTGCGTGCTGCGGAAGTCCGGCCAGCGTGGCTACCTGCCCGTAAGTGGCAACGTTTCCTAACGGAATCCGCCGCACCATGAACGTAATTCTTGAAGCGTTGTCTTTCTTCATGAACTTTGGCTTCATCAAACAACCGGGGACCTTTAAGTTGTGCGGATGGAAACTCAATTCATCGAAACAAACAACCAGAGTACTCACGGAGAACACTTTGCTGCTTCATACAATCAAACAATTGGCGAGCGAGGCTGCAGAAAGTGTCAGTGAATGACTCGGGTTGTTTTGCGATGAGGTTCATTTACTGCATGCGAAACAGCAGGTTCTGAGCTTCGCCTATCTCCAGTTTGTCCAGATCAATGCTGTCCAGCGGCGCAGGCTGCTGAACGGGATATTCTGGAGCAACAACAGAAGGAACAGGGATCGCCAGACCAGCCTCACCTTGAGGCAAGTCGACTGTATCTGACACAAGAACTCCAATCTCACAGCGCTTCAGAATCTGAACATTGTTTAGTTCGTCACACTCCAACAACTCGTCGTAGCTGTCCAAAGCGACCACCAATGTATCAAACACGGCGGGCTCTGCACCACCAGGAATGCACATACAGTTCTGTGGCAACTGCATCTGAATCAGAGTTTCTTCGCCCGCTTCCATTCGTGGAATGCAAATAGTTATAGCCGGCGAATGCACGTGAATCTGATACAAAACACCGACCAGCGTCACCTTGAAATTGCCGATCGGTACGCTGCTGCTGTTTCGCATGCCGATCTGAAAAACAGGCCCCTTGCAGGAGTCGCCTTCGCAGACAAGATGAACGCACTGTAATTCCAGATCACCCGGTTGCAGGCCCGCCGTCAAGTGCGATAGTTGCTGTTCTTCTGAACCGTTGAAGCCGTTTCGTTCTCGCATCTGATTGGTCATCAACAGGTTAATGACGTGACCACAATGCGACGTCGGAATACCCAGAAGCTGATTCGTCCGCATATCGTTGCTGTTATCCGGTTGCAGAAACTGGTGAACGCCGGGTGGTATTGACGGCGCTTGCAAAGCCACCTGCTGAGCCTTCAATCGATTGGCCGCCATCACCATCACCAGACCTAGAGCAAACAACTGTAAAACTGATCGATTACATAACATGATCTTGTCTCCTTAAAAATTGATTGTGTTAATCAATGGACAAATGAAAAAAGCCCGGCTGCCGCTTTCGCAGACGACCGGGCCTCTTCCAACGCAGCAAAGCAGAGTTTCGTTTATGCTTCACCATTAAACTATTACTGGCAGCCCCAATAGTAGTGGTACACCGGAGTCGCGAAGCAGCGATAAA
>JBDNFN010000349.1:0-16825 GCA_041689795.1 Fuerstiella sp.
GAAAGATATGTGGCTAACATTGGCGACATCCTCAATAGACCCATCTTCGGGCCGCGACTGCTGGCAATGATCGGGTGGATGAAGTCCGCAGCTCATGGCAGCTATTCCACTATCGAAACGTATATGGAAGATGTGTTGCAGGTGCCGGTTTCGCGAGGCTATCTGGCCCAGCTTTGCACGGGATTGATTGCGGATTCGCGGGATACGAGCTACTCGGAACTGAAGGATGCGATCCCTCATCAGGAACAGCTCGGCAGCGATGAGACGAGCTTCAAAACAACGGCAAGCAGCACTGGATCTGGTGCATCGCATCGGCCCTCTTCACGGTGTTTCACATTGCTCCGTCGCGATCATGCCAGGTGCTCGAAGAACTTGTCGGTGAGGAATTCGCGGGCTATCTGAACTTCGACTACTTCTCAGCGAACTGCTCGTTTGCGTGGAACTTCTGGATTAAAGCTCAGTACTGCTGGGCTCATTTGATACGCGACATCCGGTTCCTGAAAAAGCTCCCGGACGAGAAAACAAAAGTCTGGGCCGAACATTTGGAGGATCATTCGCGGCGGCTGTTTCAGGCATGGCATTTTCGAAAGACAATGACGGACGAAGGCTTTCGCCGCTCGATGATGATCCATCGCGACCGCTTTCTGGAGTTGGTTCGCAATCGTCCTGCATCGAAAGAGGCGAACAATCTTGCTGCGCGCTTCGCAATGCGCGAATACGTGGTGGAAGGCCGCGACGAAATCCAGTCGTACGATATGCCTGAGGACTACTTCCGTTTTATGTTTGCGGAGGGCGTGGAACCGACCAATAATCACAACGAACAACAAATCCGCCAGTGCGTGATTGACCGCATGATCACTCAGGGAACTCGCAGCGAAGCCGGCCAGCAGTATCACGAACGCCTGTGGACAGCTCTGGCCACCTGCCGAAAACAACAACGTAACTTCTTCGACTTTCAGACGTCTTCCATCAATGCAAAGCTGAACAAACAGCCTGCGCCTTCGCTACTGTAACGGCTGATGCCGTGAACGGTTACAAAAAAGCATGTCGGTACCTGGGTTGATTCGATGATGATTTACATATGGAAGTATGAGAGCCGCATCGACAAATCGGGCAAGGTTCTCACATTGGAAGCCGCAGACCCCAACTTTGTGGCTGCAGGCAAGTTCACAAAATTTCGTGATGCCTACGAATTCAAGTCTGCAGATCACATTGTCGCCACGTCATCTATGCAGAGTGAAGACGGCCAGTGGATCACGTTCATGGCAGGTGATGTTCGCCGCAGGAAGTAGTCGGTCGGGTAGTCAAACATCGCCGGCAACCGCTCTGGGTTGAAAAACCAGAAAGATGACTTCAAATAGAAGTCCGCTTTTTTATTGCCTACAGCGTCCGCGAAGACTGGCGCCGCAAGCTGGTTGTAAGAATGTATTTGCAAGAAGTGCAAATGGCGAGTTTTCACGGGTTTAGAACGGTCGCTTGCCGCGCGACTGAAAAAAACAGACCAGATTGCCGTGGTGGCTGTCGTCATCCTGAGATCACGATGTCACTTTGTGATACGTTCTAAAAGGTCGCTGGACTGCGAGTGCGCAGAATCCGCCAGTTGCGGAATGTCTTAAAGGCTTGATAAATCAGGAGTTCCGGCACTAACGGAAAAATCTGCGTCAACCCCCGGAATTCGGCACGAAGGCTGCATTCTTATTTCCCCGTCGAACCAACAATGCGAGTCAATAGTGTGGAAATGGCAAGCCTTCTGAGAAATCAGTCGGAAAGTGTCGCCAATCGGCAACTCGCAGTAAGCAATGTTTCCGTAGAGCGTCCTTCGAATACAGATGCATTCGAAGGGTGAGCCTCTGAGCCGACGATTCCGGTTAGAACGATCTACGTTTTGACCGATGCCGTCAGCAGTCATTGCGGAAGTTTGTTGGTTTCGACATGAACCGAACTCAATGGTGAACTGTCCCTAAACGCTGAAACGGAATGAAAGGAATCCAATCATGGTATTCAGCTCAAACAATCTCGAACAACAACTTCTCGAAAGCGCCGCTGGCCAGGCCGTCTACGATTCGCTAATCCAGGCTAACGTCAACATCAGCACGGTGTCCATTGAACTTGTGAAACAGATGCTCGTCGCCGAGTGTCAGTTTCGGAAGCTGTTGGGCGCTGTCGAGTGCTCTAATGTTCATGCCGTTTGTTGATATTCCGGCGTGAAACGAACGTTTAGAAGCCGCGTCTTTTGTGTCATCGCTTTTGCTCAGAGGACATTCATGCAGAACAATTTCGACGAGAACATGCAGTTACGGGCAGGACGTTCGTGCTGCGTTTTTTGAAATTGCCAATCTTACGAACCGTGTTCACAGTGTTACCGAACCGTTGGCTATGAACCAACAGCCCGGTCCGAAAAACTAGAGTTGGGTAATCGCCGGTGCGCGCCGGAATGCTTAGACGTGCACAGACTCCAGACCATTTTACGCTGACGCGTGGACACGAACGACACGTTCCGCTGGATGGCTTATGTTTCTGAAGATCCAGCATCTGCAACGTAGTTTCATAAATTGCTCTAACGCAGTTTAGGCAGTGCTTTAATTCGGGCCGTGCCGCAGAAGCTGCCGACTTCGTACAATTTAGTTAACATTCAAAGTCGCGCTGCCCACTCTTAAACACGTAGCGCTGACATGGTGTCAGACAGACATTGCTACGATCGGTTCAATTGTTTTGTCGAGTGTCTGGACGATGCTAGGCACCAGTTCGTCGGCTTCTATCGCCGGGATCTGGCAAGTGCCCGCCGCCGCGTGGCCACCTCCGCCGTTTTGCAGACAGAGGCTACCGATGTCAACAGGGTTAGTGCGATTCAGGATTGACTTGCCCATGGCCAGTACGGTTGTTTCAGGCTGACGACTGTTCAACAGATGGATTGATACATTGCATTCCGGGAACAGTGCGTAGACGAGAAATCTGTTGCCGGAAAAAATGGTTTCTTCGTCGCGATAATCCAATACGACGACATTTCCATAAACGCCCGAACAGCGAGCGATCTGTTCCAGAAACTGCTCGCGCTGCGAATTGTAAAGGTCGACTCGTTCGCGAACGTCAGGCAGTGCCAGGATCTCTTTGATGGAATGTGTCCGGCAGAAGTCCACCAACGCCATCATCAGCTGGTAGTTTGAAATTCGAAAATCGCGGAAGCGTCCCAGTCCGGTGCGCGGATCCATGATGAAATTCAGCATCACCCAATATTTGGGTGCCAGAATTTCTTCTCGGCTGAATCTTGCTGAGTCCGCTTTGTCAACGGCGTCCATCATTTCTTTACTGATGGTCGTGAAACGTTCTGAACCTCCGAAATAGTTGAATAATACTCGGGCTGCTGAATCTGCGTCCGGGTCAAGTATGTAATTCTGACGCACTACGCTGCCGTTGCGGATGGCTTCGCTGCAGTGATGGTCAAAGCACAGATGGCAGCTGGGAACGTATGGCAGGTTTGAAATGATATCGCGAGATGTCACTTCGATCAGGCCGTCCTGCATGTCTTTGGGATGCACAAACAGAATGTCGTCCAGCATTTGCAGTTCGCGAAGCAGCGCTGCGCAGACAAGACCATCAAAGTCGCTGCGAGTGATCAGTCGGTATCGAAAAAATTCTGCCACCATGTTCGGATGCCTCGGATATTTCCCAGTATGTTCTTAAGGCGATTGCGCCTTTTGGAAAACTACAACCGGAACCGGGCCTGGGTTGGGTTTACGACGACAACAAACGTGTCGTTGAGAAGTTGCATCATCGACTTTAACTACTGAGCAGACAATAACGGTTATGAGGCGAGAGTAGACCAGTAACTGGCCCGCTGTCTGCAACCGCTCGGCCTGGTTGTGCCACGACGGATGAGCTGTAACTGGAATCCGTGAGGCAATAAACGTCGTTGAGAGGTACTTACGTGGTACGTTGTCTGCGAAACTCTGAGACGGGTGCTCTTGTTGTGCCAGCGTGCAGCCAGTCCCGCTGCGTTTGTTTCACAGTCGATTCTGTGGTGAACGCGACCTGTTATCCAATGTGCCGGGCATTTGATGTTTGGTGTTTTTGACTACGTCCGGGTATGCTGATCGTTGGAATGAAATTGTATGGGTGACCGACATCGCTACAAAGTTCACGCGCTGACCGACCGTCACCGCTTGTAACTGTTCGTGTCTGGTTATTCTCAGGAAAGCGCCTTGCAATGAACAATCCGATTGAAATCTACAATGCGAGTGATGAAGTCGAAGCCAGCCTGATTGCCGCGATGCTGGCAGAAAACGGCATCAAAGCTCAGGTTGTCGGCGGCATTCTGCATTCCGCCGTCGGTGGACTTCCTGTTGGAGCTGTGACACCTAGAGTGTGGGCCAATGATTCTGATGCCATCGCCGCCCGAGAATTAATTGCCGAATACCAGACGGAGAAAAATAGATCCGGGCTGGACGCTGTCCAGCCCGGCTGGACCTGCCCAAAATGCGGCACCGAAGTGGAATTAGGCTACGAGGTTTGCTGGAAGTGCCTCTACAACCCGAGTGCCTGTTAAGCCCGTTGTCTGGAAAGTATTTGGCCTCTATAGCCGAGACAATGTTCGACTGGACGACGACATCGATTTACCAGGTCATTGATTTCAATGTTGGCTCGTTTAGACAACAATCGTCACTTAATTACTCCGCAAGCTGCAACTCTTTGGCAGCTGCGCACGCCCCACCCAATAAGCCTTGCCGATGAAACTTTCCCTTTCTTCCGTCGTGTTGTTTTGCACTTTGGCGATACCTGCGTCTGCCCAGGATGCTATTCCGTTCCCGGGAAATCGGGTTCGTGATTTCTACTATCAGCAGGCCGAGTCATTTCTATCTTCAGGAAACCCGATTCCGGATCTGTTGCCTCAGTTTCCGGGACTTGACGGTGGTGCATTTGGGCACTGGGGCCAGAATCCATCTGAAAACAGTGTCGATATAACGTTGAACGAAGTCGACAGTGGCAACGTGATTTGCAGTCGCATTGTTCACTTTGGTGTGGACAGTCATAAGGGTGTCGCTGTGGCATTTGGAAGCGGCGACGATGCTGTGAATGCAGTGTTTGATCCGCTAAGTCTAACTTTTGTAGATTCCTGGTCGGGCGGATTTGTGATTCGCGGTGCGGGTCGATTTGGCGTGCACGATGGAGCACGCGCGGCAGGTGCTCAGCTGTTTGATTTCACGGGCAGCCAGTGGAAACTGCCTCAGGACACGACCACGCAATATCTGGGATTCTATCGTCATGGGGCAGACGTGGTCTTCGCCTATCAGCTTGGTGACGCCAGGGTGCTGGATCGTTTCTGGAAGCTGGACGGAGTCGTCGTCCGATCTTTGCACTTTGAAGGAACCTTGCCTGCGGGAACCACATTGACACTGATGAAGTCTGCATTGGACGACGCGATTACGAAGGTTGAAGGTTACAGCGAAACGAAAGTGACTCAGGCCGCAGTTTCGTGCGTGGCAGGCCTGTTTGATTCTCCCAGTGGTCCAGTGCTGGAAACGGCTCAGGGGAATCTTCAACTGCGATTTCCGACTGGCAGTCCGGCGACGACCGTTCATCTACAGTTTCGTCAATCCGAAACGGCGGCTCACTGCGTCGCATTGGCACCGATTGATGGTGAAGCTCCGTTTTCTCCTGTTGGGTTTACTAAGGGTGGTCCTGGACAGTGGACCTCAAAGACCTCCACGACGTCCGGGCGACTGGGTGAAAACAACACGGCTTTCGCGATCGATATGGTGACGATACCGTTTGCTTCAGATAACGAGTTCGGCACACCGATGCGGTTGGCCGGGGTGGGCTCATTGGGCAATGGTCGCATTGCCGTGTCGACATTACTGGGCGATGTTTGGGTCGTTAGCGGCGTAGATGCCAAACTGAAAAATTTGACATGGCAGCGAGTCGCAGCAGGCCTGTATCAGCCATTGGGCCTGGTAGTCCAGGATGGAAACATTCTGCTGGGCGGCAACGATCAAATCACGCGATTGCACGACTTCAATAATGATGGCGAGGCGGATTTTTATGAATGCGTGACCAACCAGTATCCAACTACCGGCGGCCACGACTTCGCAACATCGCTTCAGCAGGATCAGCAGGGCCGTCTTTACTGGGCCACTGCGTCCGGCGATTTTGGACTGGCTCGACTGGCAACCGGTACCAAACCGGAATCTCTGGGAAACGGGCTTCGCAACAGCAATGGGATTGGCGTGTCTCGCGATGGTGAGATTACTCTGGCAACGGTTCAGGAAGGCACGTGGACGCCCTGCACTGCAATTTTTGATGTAAAGAACGGCAGCTTTCACGGTCATCAGGGGCCACGCAAGGGATATGGCGAATTTGGTTATGATCTTCCGCAGTGCTTTATTCCTCGCGGTATCGATAATTCGGCTGGCGGAATCTATTTTCTGCCGAATGACAGGCGTTTGGGTCCCCTGGCGGGTCTGACTGTTGGTTCGTCGTATGGCTACTGCAACCATTATCTGGTTCTGCGAGAAGAATTGAATGGTCGAGTGCAGGGCGGTGTTGTGCCGCTTCCGGGTGACTTTTCGAGCGGTTCATGTCGCCTGTCGTTCAATGACGAAGATGGGTGCCTGTACGTCGCCGGAACTGAGGGCTGGCAAAGTTATGGTGCGGAAAATGGTTGCCTGCAACGACTGCGGTATACGGGCCAGTCGTTGCATTTGCCGACCCGCGTTGAGACTCGGCATAATGGACTGATCGTCCATTTCAATACGACTGTCGATCCTGCATCGGTCCGAACAGATAACGTGTTTTGCCAGCAATGGAATTACCTGTTCAGCGGCGCCTACGGATCGCCGGAATATAGCGTAAGGGAAGAAGGTCGACAGGGCCACGACCATGTTGCTGTCGAATCTGTGCACCTGTTAGCAGATGGGAAAAGCGTTTTCCTGCAGATTCCTCAGTTGCATCCTGTAATGCAGTTTCACGTACATATGAGGCTGAAGTCGGTGGACGGAGCGGCCTTTACGCCTGATGCATATCTGTCGATCTATGAACTGGGCAAGGAGTATTCCGAGTTTCCCGGATATCAATTAATCGCCAAGCGGCCATGGCCCGAATTCCCTAAAGCGGAAGTCTTCGAGCAGGATCCACGTTTGGTTGAACAGGACCAGTTTGGAACAAACTTTGGCTGGGTATCCAGTGCAACGAAGATTTCGTTAAATGCGGCGATTGGACTGCAGTATAAACCGCGTCGCCTGCGAGTTTCTCCGGGCAGTCGAGTCGCGCTCACTTTTCATAATACAGATCCGGGTATGCCGCATAACGTAGTTGTTGTGAAGGCTGACCATCTGGAAAGCATTGGCGAACAGGCGATGGCACTCGCCAGCAATCCTCGAGCCATCGCGACTCACTACGTTCCGGATGATCCTGCGGAAATCTGCTTCTCGCCAATTCTGAATTCCGGTGACCAATACACAATTTATTTTGAAGCGCCGAAAGAAGTGGGCCGGTTTAAGTTCCTGTGCACTTACCCAGGGCATTGGAAGGTTATGCAGGGCAGTTTGTACATCCTGCCCGACGACCAGCCGTTGCCCGAACCGTCGCCTGACGAAGTGACCAGGCAGTTTGTTCGACGCTGGAAAACAACTGACCTTGAAGACGGTATTACGACGTTAGCTGATCGCAGTGTCAGCAACGGAGAAAAAGTGTTTTCTGTGGCCGGTTGTAACAAGTGTCATCGAATAGGTGAAAATGGGGCCAGAATTGGTCCTGAGCTGACGCAGATCTTTAAGCGGTTTCAGGGTGTGAAACTACTGCAACAAATTATTGAACCTTCGTTAGAAATCAACAAAGACCACCAGACCTGGCTGGCCGTTTTGAACAGTGGCAAAACGATCAGCGGACTGATAACGAACGAAAACGATACTCACGTGATCCTGTTGCCCAACCCGCTTGCACCTCAAACGCAGGTCGAAATTGCTCGGGCCGATATCGAAGATCTGTTGAAGTCAAAGCAATCCACGATGCCCGAAGGGCTGCTGATGTCATTTTCTCGTGAGGAGATTCTGGATCTGGTGGCATTCCTGAGCATGTTGAAATAGCTGTTTTCATTTAGAAATGTTTGTTCTTATACTATTGCGGAAAATTATTTCCAGATTTCTGGCGGTGCTGGAGATTGAACAGCGATTAGGATATTTGTCAGTCTGCACCATGTTCTTGGTGGAATTCCATAACGTGCTGTTTTGTACACCTAATGGGCGAATTTCCCCTATCTTCTAAGGAAACAGTTTTGGACATTGTACATTTGCGTTGCGAAGATGCTAAAGAACTTGGGAGTCTTGGTGTGTCTGGTTGTTACCGGTAGCCGAGACTTCATTCTGCCTCTCTTCGACACCGTAATGGTTCGATGAGTCTGAAGTGTTCAACTGAAGTGCACGTTGAGTATCGGTAAAGCGTCGCTGGCTTGGCGCGGTGTTGCCTGAAGCCGTCTGAGTTGATGTCGGATGGGTGGAGCTGAAGGAATCAAAGAATGGAGATTACAGAGGTTAGAATCAAGTTGATGGGCGACAACGCTGATCGGTTGCAGGCTTTCTGCTCGATTACGTTTGACGGTGAATTCGTCGTGCGCGACTTGAAAATCATCGAGGGGCAACGAGGTCTGTTTATTGCGATGCCAAGTCGCAAATTAGCCACAAAGTGCATTCAATGTTCCGGGAAGAATGACCTACGTGCTCGCTACTGCAATGGTTGCGGGAACAAGTTACCGGACGAGGTTAACGGCGATTCCAGAAGCCGCCTGTTTGCAGACATCGCTCATCCTATCAACGCCAACTGTCGCGAAAAAATCCAAAACGCGGTCCTGGGTGCTCTTGAGGCGGAACGCGTTCGATCTCAAGAGGCAGGATATGTTTGCACGTATGATGAGTTCGACGATTTTTATTCAGAAGCCAGAAGCCGATAGCTGCATCTGCGACTCTTTCGCGTTTCTGTTGACCGCCTGCAATTGGTGCGTGGCTGACGTTGACGCCTGAAGACTATGCAGCGTGTGCAAGTGTGACGTTGTTTGGGCGATTCCCTGAATCGGTATTACGTCAGCACATGGATTGTACTGGTGGACGGCTTGCGGTGGACGGCGAATAGCCTGTAAGTGCTGTTGCAGAGACATTGCGATTGCCAGCCGCGAAACGAACTGAGGAAATTGCCGTTCATCGATTGGTTCTGTCACTTTCTTTCCCGCCGTTGCCTTCGGGTGTCCGTTGTTGGCCGCGATCTTGATCCGGGTAGCATGAATCGTTGCCAAATGCCGTTGCATTTTGGTATTTCAGGCGACCAGCCGGCTTTTGATATTAATGATATGTCTGCGAAATACCCGGCTGTCGTTGGAATTTGGAAACCAGTGCGCTTAGTCTAATGGGTCCAAAATACGCACTCGTTTTTCAGATTCCAGTCGGAGCAAATTTTCAATGGCCGAACAATCAGGTGAAGTAACGCCGTCTAACGCCAAGCAGAGATCTCCGGTTGAGAAGTGTCTTGTCTGGGGAGGAATTGCAATTTTGGCGGGTGTGGTTTTCATTGAATACCGTGCAAAGACTGCATTCGACTCGGCCATGACATGGTTGGGAGATCACGAAAACAGCAATCCGAAGATTGAGGAAGTCCGCAGTGCGTTGGCTGGAGCGACCGAAGGCAAGGAAAGCGAAGAAGCGGTTTCGTTTAACTGGTTCAGTCTGTTCAAGTCAAAAGATTACGAGATTATTTGTGATCTCCAGAAGAAAGATGACAACCTGGTTATGACCGGTTTTTATACGAAAGCCGGGCTTGAAGCTGCTCAGCTGGAAATCAAAGATGGCATGGTTGCCAGTGGTGCTTCCGAAGACGACGAGGCATCAAGCGGCGATTCCGGCAGTCCATCGATGACAATGCCGGGTGGTCCGGCTGGTGGCAGTCCAGGCGGCGGTGATGGTCAGGGCGGACTTCCAGTTGGCGGCGGCGGAGCAGCTGGTGACGCAAAGCAGCGACCAGCTTTGGAAGACGATGCGACGGATGCCAAGCCAGACGCTGGCACCCCAACGGAACCAGTTGTGCCAGAAGCCGGCTCAAACACGGATGACAAGCCCGCCGAGCAATAATTTCTCATTGGCGTATTTCAAGCTACAGCTAACGCAACCAAGTTTAAGGCCAGGTTCCAGTTCGGGGCTTTGGCCTTTCTTGTTGACTGCCACAGTCAAATTGCTGTAGTGAATTCGGCTGCCGATGTGGATAAAGCAAGGCAGCGTTTGTCGCTCACTCTATGATATGCCGCTAATGATATGCATTTGATCGCACGTATTTCTGCCGACTATCGTGCATTAGGATGGTGCATTGTTCTGGCCCTCAGCATTCCGCCGTTGCTCGGGTTCTGCGACTTCCGGATTGCTGATCAGGTGACCGAGGGGTGGATTCCTGCCGGTGTTATTGATTCGCTGACGGAAGTTGAAGAAACATTTTCGTTGAACTCACGCCTACTGCTGGTGCTGGAGTGTGACGATTTTTTTCAAAGTGGTCGCACGCGTGCTCTGCAGGCAGCCGTGGCTGATCTTCGAAAAATGGAGAGTGTTCGTCATCTGACCTGGCTGGGTGATATACCGCAGGTAACGCTGCGAGGCCACGTCTCTCCTCTGCTTCCCGATCTACTTGTTGATGACGTGGATGCTGCAGCTTCTGAGGTTCAGGAAAAACTGAACGTCGCCAAGCAGCGATTTCTTGTTCATCCTTTGACCACGGGCCATTTGATTTCGTCGGATGGCACAACCATCCTTTTGTTGATTGATGCCAAATACCAATCCGACATTGCTCCTATCAAAGCGGCGGCGGTGCGAATTCTGGAACCAGTTGGTATTCGCACACGAGTGACCGGAAGTCTGGCGTTATTTGAAGTGCATGATCGCACGCTGGAGGAAGATCATCTTCGGATTCAGCTGTGGTCTTATGCTGTAGTAACGCTGCTGTCGGTCGTCATTTTTCGACGGCCGGTGGCCATCTTTCTGGCGGGCATTGGGCCGACTATCGGCGTTGTCTGGACGCTTGGCTGGCTGCAACTGATTGGGCAATCGAACAACGAACTGGCGAAGATTATCCTGCCCGTCCTGATCATGATGATCGGCTTCACGGATGGCATGCACATGGTGATCAGGATTCGCCAGTTGCGAGCCGAAGGTGCAACGCCTCGGGACGCGGTTTACAGGTCGGTATGTTTTGTGGGGCCAGCCTGTTTTCTAACATCCGCGACAACAGCCATTGGTTTTGGTTCGTTAATGTTTTCCGGGGCAGAAATGATTTCGGGATTTGGGCGAGTTTCTGCCATCGGAGTCGTGCTGACATTTCTGTCCGTCATTCTGATTACTCCGCTGCTTGCCAATTCATGGCTGGGCAGACGCATGCATGTCAGTACAACTCGCGACCCTTTCGCTCAGTTCATGCAGCGTTCACGTGTTGTTGTGGCGTTTTCATCGCGATATGCAAAAAGTGTAACCATCGTTGGTGTAATTCTTACGCTGGCCTGCTTTTCAGTCGCGCTGAATCTTGTGCCTGATGATCGGATCAGTGACCGAGTTCCCCATTCGTCCGAAGAGAGGCTGGCGATGCAGCACTGTGACGAAGTTGCTGGCGGAGTTCGGTTTCTTCGAGTCGTTTTGAGTTGGGACGAAGACAATACGCGCAGAGCACTGTGGCCCATTATTAAAGAGTGCCAACAGGTACTTTTGGCCGAGGAGTTGGTGGGGCCTTCGATGTCCATCAGAACGTGTCTGACAGTGTTTAAGGCGCCAAACGTTCAAGACCAGTTTGTTCTGGAATCCAAGCTTCCCGAAGAACTTGCTCGACAGTTCTATCGACCGGATATTCGTCGAGCTCAGGTTGTTTGTCGCCTGCAGGATCGAGGAATCGCAAAGTACGAACCAACGTTGATTAGACTTGATGAAAAGTTGCAGGCGATTGCTGCAGGTCACGACGGAGTTGAGATAAGTTTAATTAGCGACCTGGCTGTTGAAGGACGAGTTGTCCGGCAGATGATTGAAGAACTGATGAAGAGCCTTGTGATGGCTTCGTTTATTATTTTCGGAGTTCTGGCGATCGCTTTTCGTTCGCTACGGATTGGTTTGATTTCGATTCTGCCAAACGTAATGCCTCTGGCAGTTTCAGGTGCTCTTCGATTGCTGATCAATGATTCGCTCGGAATCGCCAGCGCGTGTTCGTTCGCAATTTGTCTGGGTATCGCGGTGGATGATACGATTCATTATCTGATTCACTTTCAGCACGAACGAAAACTAGGCCGCAGTGCTCATGAAGCTAACTGCAATACCTTTGTCACCGTCGGCAGTGCGCTGATAATGACCACGGTGGTGATGACCGCGGGGCTTGCCACAGTGATGACCAGCAGAATGCCGCCGCACGTCAACTTTGCTGCAATGGGATGTGCCACGTTGGTGGCCGCACTGGTGGCTGACCTGCTGTTTCTTCCGGCGCTACTGAGTTGGTTTCCTGGTACGCCTGGCAAATTGGAACTGGAAAATGCACTGACCCCAGTGAACGTTCATGAATGAAGAACACGTTGTTCAGTGAGCTTCTGTCCGCGTGCGTGAGGTATGGTTGTCTGGTACCAATACGCTCAGTGCGCAAATTTGTTGGATTTGGATAGAGCGGCATGTCCAGTGGTTCGGTCACCAAACGCCTTCGTAGGGCGGTTCAACCAGATTCCATCTTTTCCCATAAACGTGGACTCGATGTGTGACGTTTCCGTCCAGTGTCTGCAGCGGTTGCTGATGCTGGCACCACGACAAAATGCCGCCGCGTAAGTTATTGATTTGAATACTCTGCTGTTGCATGTGTTGAGCATATAGGCCGCTGCGATAGCCCGCTGTGCAATATGCGACCAGCTTCTGACTTCCGAAGCGTGCGGGACCGCACTCAAATTCTTTGATAGAGATCGATCCGGGAATCACAGACACCGTTCGTTCTACCTCTGGGCGGACGTCAATCAGCACAATGTCATTGGCGGATTCGCTGATTACGTCAGTCACGCCGATTTCAGAAACACTGCGCAGCCTGTTTGAAATGCCGGCAGCAATTTGGATCAGTTGTGCTTTGAGTGATTTCTGGTGGGGCATGGTTGTATCCGGAAACCGGTGAAAGGCCGCTCTGAAGATTTTCATCAGCGTCGCATTGTATCAAATCGCCAATTCTTCAAATTCGTTGGAACCACGGCCGACAGTAGCGCACTCTAACGAGACCGTGCGGCCGTTAATTTGGGCGAACGCTCGAAACACGCGGCAAAACTGATCCAGGGGAATTCAGCGATCTGAAGTTAGAAGTCTACCAGGACTAACCACAACATTCCGCCTTGTTTTAGATGGAGTCGTGAGCCATGAAGTTACTACCGTCGGGCCTCCTTTTGGCTCTAATTTTTGTGCCCATCTCTGATATACAAGGGCAGATCGCAATTATTCGCAATCCTATAGGACCACGTCCATCGGTTGAGTTTCGAGTGACCAGCGTCGATGTGCAGGCGGATATCAAAGACCAGGTCGCTACCGTCCAGATCGCGCAGGTTTTTCAGAATACCAGCAGTCGCACGCTGGAAACTCAGTTCCTGTTTCCGATGCCTGATGGAGCTGCGATTAACGGACTGACACTGATTGTTGACGGGAAAGAGCTGATTGGCGAACTGAAACCGAAAGACGAAGCTCGACGGGAATACGAACAGATTGTCAGGCAGCAAAAAGACCCGGCATTGCTGGAATACATGGACCGCGGACTATTTAAGACCAGCGTGTTTCCGATTCCGGCAGGTCAAAATCGACGGGTGGAAATTCGATATACGCAGCTGTTGAAAAGCGATACAGGACTGGTTGACTTCACATTGCCGCTGGGGCTTTCAAAGCATTCTCAGCAGGCGATCGAAGAAATGAATGTGACCATCCGCGTGAAGTCTGAGGAAGAGTTAAAGAATATCTACAGCCCGACGCATGAATTCAAAATCGATCGGCCCGGCGAAAAACAGGCCACCTGCCGACTGACACTGAAAAATGTTCAGCAGCCAAACGATGTGCGACTGCTATACGGCACCAAAGGCAGCGACATCGGGATGAACCTGATTAGTTATCGGCCCGATAGCGACGAGCAAGGTTATTTTCTATTGCTGGCAACTCCGCGAGTAAAAGCAAAAAACGATGCAGCGTTTCCCAAGACTATACTGTTTGTTGTGGACCGTTCCGGAAGCATGTCGGGCGAGAAAACTGAACAGGCGAAGGCTTCTTTGAAGTACATGATCAATTCGCTGAGCGATCACGACACGTTTAATATTATTTCGTACTCATCAGAAGTCGATCTGTTCCGGCCGGAGCTGGAACTGGTCACCAGTGAGACTAGAAAGAACGCTATTGAATACGTCGACGACATTTATTCCGGAGGCGGCACAAACATTAACGGTGCTCTGACAACGGCTCTTGAGCAGCTGAAAGACAAAAAGCGTCCGTCGTATGTGTTGTTTCTGACTGATGGTCTGCCAACCGTCGGCGAAACCACAGAAGCCGCGATTACAGCCAACGTTAAACGGGCGAATACTGTGAACGCTCGTGTATTTAGCTTCGGGGTCGGCTACGACGTAAACAGTCGGCTGCTGGATCGCTTGTCCCGTGATCAGCGCGGAACTTCGGTCTACGTGAAGCCCGAAGAAGACTTTGAAGTGGCAGCGACAAATTTGTTCCGCAAAGTCAGTTCTCCTGCTATGACCGATGTGAAGATTAGTTTCGTGAAGCATGGCAACACTGAATCAGCCAGCGACTCAATTAAAGTGGTAAACCGCCTGTATCCGCGCGAGCTGCCGGATTTGTTCCGTGGCGAACAACTCATCATCGTGGGACGCTACAAAAAAAACACAGCCGTGACCGTCGAACTGACGGGTGTAGTAGCTGACAAGACGCGAACATTGAACCTTGAGACTGAATTCGGAGATGCCGATTCCACACGACGAAATGGTTTTGTCCAAACGTTGTGGGCGACTCGCCGTATTGGAGAAATTATAGACGAACTTGACCTGAACGGGCAGAACAAAGAGCTTGTGGATGAACTTGTCGCGTTGTCTCTGAAGTACGGCATTATGACTCCGTACACGTCGTTTTTGGCAGATGAAAGCGTGTCGTTTGGCGACCGCAGCCGTTTGTTGACGGAAGCAGAATTCCGATCGGCAGAGGGACTTTCTGTTGCCTCGGGGCGTGCTGGTTTTGTGCAGCGTGACTTCAAGAAATCGCTACAGAATGCGGCTCGAGCAACTTCGGGGCTCTTCGGCAGTGGGAACAGTTCAGACGCTTCCGGGTCTGGGCTTGGTGGCTATCCGGGCGGTCGTTTGCAGTCAGGCGGTGTTGCTACAGAGTTAGCAAGATCGGGGTCTGCTCGTTCGCAGACAGGATTCGGGCGCAGTGCGGCGACACCGTCGGGGCAGGCAACGGGGGGGCGAGGTGTTGCCGCAGCCGATGCGGTCTCAACGAATGACGCTTCGAGTACTCATGAAAAAATAAAGCGAGTGGGCTCAAAGACTTTCTATTGGAAAGAAAATGAGTGGCAGGATTCAGAGCTCAGCAAGCTGGGGGCGGTGCCTGAAGAAAGCGA
The DNA here is from genome assembly GCA_041689795.1 of Fuerstiella sp. Taxonomy (GTDB): domain Bacteria; phylum Planctomycetota; class Planctomycetia; order Planctomycetales; family Planctomycetaceae; genus Fuerstiella. The sequence continues at coordinate 15,622 of JBDNFN010000349.1, forward strand.
CATCATCAGGATTGAGCAATTCAGCGATAGATACTTCGACCTGACGAAGCAGAAAAACAGTCGCTGGACCATCTACCTTTCACTCGATGAACCTGTGCTGATTCAAATCGGCACAAAGATCTACAGAATCTCACCGCCTGCTGAAACAACAAAGGTCGAATAGTCCGTTGCGTGTTGACTGTGGTTATCTATTCATGCCTTGTCTCGCCCGTCATTGTGGAACTTTGTCGATGCGAGATGCAACAAAGACGCAACACTGCGTTGCTCGCGTTCCACAATAATTTCTGCCACAACCTCCCTCAGATCGTCGTGCCAAACAAACGTAGGCGTTCGCAGAACTCCTGCATCCGCTCTTCGAACAAGTCGGCAATGGCTTCCCGAACCGCAACCCGCGCCCGATCATGATGTTGAAGCGTCAGCAACCGTTCAACTTCGTCGGTCGTCTGGGCCGCTTACGAAGTGAACGCCCAAGACCGAGGTTGCGACAGAAAAAGCTGCAGCACGGAACCCCAAAAACACATCTGAAGACGAATTAGACGCCACAGTCGCTCAATTGCACTTCTAGCACAGCGCACAAACCGAATGTTCAAAGTTCACGGGAATCGATCAAGATTCGGCCAATCATCGATTGTCTTTGCGGTTGGCCCACTTCTCATAGTGGCGCGACAACGCTACCGTTAAAAGTCTTGATCCACCGTTTCAGCGCGGCCTTTAGTTCTTTTCGATGGGGGCCACGGAACTCGAAGATAAACGTCTGTTCTTCTTTACTTTCTTCAGATCCAGCTAACGCTCCGATAAGCCGATCGCACGCAAGGTCTGCGGCGTCTCCGATATGCGCATGCTGAAATAGCGGGGGAAGCACGGGGGCATCCAAGTTGCATTCAATTAGCTGGGCCACCCTGCGAAGTGCGTCAGGCGCAGAACCTCGGCAACTCGATCATTCTTTTTCGCGAGCAGTCGTTCTTTGACTAGAGGCAAGCAGTCGCCTTGGTGCAAGCATTTTGGTTGGACAGAATTCCATGACGTCATTCAATTCGCTACGGCACGCGACAGCATCGTCCGTGGGTGCGCTCATAGACGATTGCGCGAATAGAGAAGATGGGTTACTGTGGTGTCTTCGTATTTTTTTTCCATGGAGTCCTCCCGATGAATTTTGAAGAATTGAGTCGCGCCGAACGGCTGATTGCAGAACAAGCTGTGCTGA
>JBDNFN010000350.1:0-14187 GCA_041689795.1 Fuerstiella sp.
CAGCACAGCTTGTTCTGCAATCAGCCGTTCGGCGCGACTCAATTCTTCAAAATTCATCGGGAGGACTCCATGGCAAAAAAATACGAAGACACCACAGTAACCCATCTTCTCTATTCGCGCAATCGTCTATGAACGCACCCTTATACCAGCATGAGGCATAACGGCCGCTAAATAAGTCCGGGACCTGTATGTAAAAGAGCTCGCCTGAACATTTGCCCAGTCGAAAAGATGACTGCCGAAAAAACGCCGCCGTTGAGTGAGGCAGAAAATTCCGCAGGAGAGAAATTTTTTGACGCTTCTGCCCAATTCAGAACATGCAGGCAACAGTGCTGGTGGCATCCCGTTTTTGGTTTCCATCACAGACCGCTGCGTGTATCATAGCTGACTCGAGGTGTCGAATGTTGATACCGAATTTCAGCTGGAAGTGTTGACCGATATACCACCATGCCGACTTACGTCTATCAGGTTGTCCGTGACGATGATCAACCGGGAGAACAGTTCGAGGTTGAACAGTCCATTAAAGATGCTCCGTTGAAGAAACATCCGGAAACCGGCGAACCGGTCGAACGTGTCATTCAGGCTGTGTTTGCAGGCGGAATGTGGACAGAATCGTCGATGCAGCGCCGCATGAAGGACGAAAAGAAGCTCAACAAACAGGGCTTTACAAAGTACGTCAAAGCAGGCGACGGCGTGTACGAAAAGCGTACAGGTAAAGGCCCCGATGTGATTACTCGGGATAAACCTATTTCAGGTTCCGACCTGAGTCACTTAGGTTAGTCAACACCGCGCCGTGAGTTGCAAATGCTGGGGACTGTGTGGAGATTCGACCGCGCAGAACTACATCTGCGTTCGCGGGGTCAGCCTGCCACGGAACAACATTCGATGTGGCTGTGTGACGCATCGCGTTGATTGCCGTTTCCGCGATTGACCTTCAAGCAGACAGTTTGTGCACACTTGTTTGTTGCAGACTAGGATAGCGAATTCACTGAGCCGCGTTGAATTCGCATCGCGATAACCGATCCTAACGCCACGCCTGTCAGGTTGGCCATCAGATCCATTGCGGAACAGGTTCGTTGCGGTATCAGAGCCTGCAACAGTTCTGTCCCGGTTCCGTGTGCCATCAGCAAAACGCAGACCAGGCGAGCCTTTGCCGGATCACCGTTTGCAAACAGCAGGCCGCCGATCACAGCCGCCGACGTGTAGGCAAGGCAATGGATGATCACATCGTTAATAAACGCCAGCGGCGAAAGTGGAATCGTTCTGAGCACGACAAAAGCATTCGGCGAAAGCAATCCCCAGGAAACCACACCCAGCAAGATAGCAGCACCGGCGATATGCAGTGGGCGAGTAAAGTGATGACTTTCAGAGCGGGACATGATGATTCATCCAGATTGAAACAAACGTCGCTCAGGTCCGTAGAGCTCTGTATGCAGTTAAATGACCGCGTCTTGCAATTTGCGAAAACTTTCCGCGTTCACAGGGAGTGTTTAACAGTCGTGACGCCGCGTTCCATAAACGAAACGGTAGGTCGCGATTCGCAATTGCTCAAATAGATTCGCCGTATGTCTTACTGGAATTGTTTGAGCAACAGTAAATCACCCTACAATTAGAGCAATTCGTCCTGATGACGAAATCGAATTTGATGAACTGGACTCTCTGTCCAACGCGTTCATTGTCATCGGAGACCCGCGATATCGCCATATCAGAATCCGACGGCACAATCGGCAATCTTTGCCAACGCCCGAATGTGAGCATGGAGAACCTGCGCAGTTGATACTGCATGCATGCGAGTTGTCGCAAAGTGATGAATACCCGAAGTCTGCGGTCAGAGTTTTTGACGGTCCTGTCTTTGTGGTGTATGTGAATCATGAGTTGCGTAATGTCGACATTTGTTGCCCTCTGGAATATTCACTAAATCCGGACCATACAGCAGAACTGACATTCGTGGCCCATCGTGCAGTTTTACAAATTCACAGAACAGCGATTTCAGTTCTTGGGGGGCGGGGCGACCTATCCGCTGCCCTGCGAAATGGATGTTCACGGAGAAGTAGATGTTTGCTCAGTCAACACCTCACGAACAGTCACACACCTTTAGCGCCCTGATGGCGTTGGTGCCGATTTGGGACACTACAGAAAAAGCTCAGGTACTGCCGCGCACAGGTGAGTTCACGTGTGGCAGCGATGCCGCCTGCGACGTGCATGTTTCTCTGAAAGGTGTGGCGTCGCAACATTGCCGCATCTTTTGTCATAACGGAGTCAGCACTGTAATGCCCATTTCCGATCACCGCGTCTGGGTCAACGACCTGCTGGTGACGTCGCCGGAACGCCTGCGCGGCGGCGATGCGCTGGCGATTGGTCCCGCCACGTTTCGGATCGACTGCCGCGACGGCTTTTTGGCCCGACAGGATGCGGGCAATGCTGCGTCCGGCGGCCGTGATTCTGTTGCGTCTCGTGCACACTCGGCGGCGGCAATGGCGTCTGCTTCCGAAGAAATCTTAAGACACATTCAGGACCTCGAACACCGAATTGCGGCGGCAGAGTACTCGGCGACTCCTAAAGCAGTACCGTCGGCTATTGCAGAAACGGTAGTTGCTGCGCCGATGCCGAACAGACTGTTAAGCCGTGAGCACGCACCAACAAACCGCGTCAACACCGCACCCCATGAATCGTCTTATGCTGTGAAGGCACATGAAGCGAGACTGCAGGATCTGGAGAACGAACTGGATCGTCGTTCGGAGATGTTGCAGCAGCAGTTGTCGATGTTCAAACAACGTCAGAAACAGTTCAACGAATCAGCTGCGATTGCCAAAGCGAAGCTGGAAGAAACTCAGCGAACGTCAGAAGCAGAAGCCGCCGGATTATTGGCCGAAGCGCAGGAACGAGTTTCAAAACTGGATGCGGCGGCAAAAAAGAAGACAGTAGATCTGGGCCGACAAAGTCAGGCGTTGCAGAGAAAGCATCGCGGCATTGAGACTGCTTATGCAACGGTTGTCGAACAAAAGCATGCTCTGCAGCAAACATCAGAACGGCTGGAAGCCGACAGGGCTGCCGCCAGGGAAGCATCGGCAAATGCTCAGGCTGAACTGGAAAACAAACTGGCGGAAGTACAAGCGACTCACGCCGAAGTGAATCGCCTGACTGAGGAGGCCAAAGCTAATCAGGCTCGTATTAAAAAACGCGAAGTGGAACTCACAAACTTCGATGAAGAACTGCGCCACAAGCATGACGAACTTTGCAATCAAGCCGAACAACTTGAAGAGTCACTACGGAACGTCGCGCAGCAATCGCGAGATCAGGATGTTGCTCGCGCCGAATTTGATGCGGCGGCGATTCAACAGAATTCAGAACTGCAAACGCACCGCACAGCTTTGAACGAACAGGCCGTCGCACTCAAGCAGCAGGACGATCATCTGTTGGCGACTGAAGAAGCCGTGCGTCAGCAAACCGCGAAACTGCAAACGCAGAGTGAAGCCTTCACGGCGGCTCAGCAGCAGCACGCAGCGGATGCGGCTGTTCAGGCTGAACTTCTGCAGGCGGCTGAAGAAGCCGTGCGTCAGCAAACAGCGGAACTGCAAACGCAGAGTGAAGCCTTCACGGCGGCTCAGCAGCAGCACGCAGCGGAAGCGGCTGTTCAGGCTGAACTTCAGCAGGCGGCTGAAGAAGCCGTGCGTCAGCAAACCGCGAAACTGCAAACGCAGAGTGAAGCCTTCACGGCGGCTCAGCAGCAGCACGCTGTAGAGCTTGAACAGGCTCGCAACGAGTTAGCTCAGTTGCAGGAACTGGTCATCAGTGAACGGGCAGTTAATGACGAAGCTTCCAGCAGAATTTCGCAGGCGGAAGCTGATCTGAAGCACCGCGAAGAGGAATTGGCGATGACCGCCGACCAACTTGCCGGCACCGCCGAGCAATTGGAGAAAGCTGGTCAGGAAATTGCTACGTTGGAAGATGCTTTTCAGAAAAGCTCGGACGACTATTCCAGGCTGGAAGCATCGTTGGCAACGGCTGACACCGTCGATGAAATCACGGAACGCAGCACTGCAATTGAAAAAAAGGAAAGCGAACTCGCCCGACAGCAGGCAGAGCTTGATGCTCGGTTAGCAACCATTGCTGAAACGCAGGAAAGATTAAGCGAAGAGGCCGCGCGCATCGAAACTTCGAAGCTGGAACATTCGGTGGTTGAAGCCGATTGGAATCGGACAGCGACTCAATGCACGACTGACCTGGATGTTCGTCACGCAGAACTTGATCAGTTTGCAGAAGGGTTGGCGAAGAAAAGGGCGGACTTTGAAACCGAAAGGCAACAACACGTAGCCGGCACGAATTCTCTGCAGACCCTTGCTTCGGAACTTCAGATAAAGGCAGCAAAAACAGAAGCACGTCAGCTTGAACTTCAGGCCTGGGCGGATGAGCTCGATCAGCGTTATGAAGAAACGGCTCAGCGCGTTCAGCAGCTAAAGAAATTGACAGCTGCGGCCGTTGCAACGCCGTCGGCGGTATCCCCGTCTGCAGCGGAAAGCCACGGGCTTGCAGACGCGCTGGAAGCCTCACGACGAGAAACTGAAACGCTAACGGCAGAACGTAACGAACTGGCGACAGCCGTTCAGGAACTCAAAGCCGCGTTTCAGGTTGTTCGTGAAGAACTTGCGGGCAGCAAAGCTTCGGACGAGACAGAAAGCCTGCTTGAAAAACTGGCTGAGCATGAACACATGCTGGTAAAACGTGATGCTGAACTACAAGCGGTTCAGGCCAGTTTACATAACACGAACGAGCAAAAGTCTGTATTGGAAAATCAGCTTCGTTATCTGGCAGAAAGCCTGGAAGCCGAACAGGTTGAAGTCCAGAAAAAACGGGCAGACGCTGCGGCCTACATGCCAGCGGATGGCGAGTTCGATGATGAAATGGAATTGTTGCGACAGGTGGAAGAACTGAAGGCCAAACTGGTCTCGTCGGCCTCGGCTTCGTCGCATTCCCGAACAGATTTTGGAAATCAGGTCAGTGGATACGAACGGCAAATTTGCGAACTGCAGCAGCAACTTTCTGAAGCACAGCAGTCGATGACTCAGCCTGATTCGGCTGAAGGCCAGTCTAAGTTGCTGTCTATCATTGCAGAACTGAATGAAAGGCTGCAGCAGCAAAACCAGAAGATTAAGGATCTGGTGAATTCTCGCGACGAAGCGTCTGCAATGGTCAACGATACAGAGGTAGTTGGTGAGCTGCGAATGCTGCACAAAGAGCTGGATGAAAGAACGGTTGTACTGGACAATCGTGAAGAGGAAATTCGTGAACGCAAACGCAAGCTGGAGCGTTCGGAAGAAGAAATTGAGAATCAGCGTCGTCAGCTTCTGGAAGCCCGTCAGCAGTTGGAACTTGCTCGAGCTGAAATTCAGGTGGCGATGCAATCAAAAAACTCGGAAGCCAACCATGACCTGCCCGAATCAAAAACGCTGCCTCATCACCAAAATATCAGTCAAGATGTCGCAAAAGAAGACAGAATTCCTGCTGTTCGTTCGGAGATTGCCGAGCCGTTCGGCATAAAGGTCGGTGCGACGAAAAAAGAAGAAGTTCCGACAACCATTCAGTCTCTGCTGCCAGCGGTCGACGGATACAGCCAGGAAACCGGTGCTGCGGTTTCAATGAGCTTTGGTCGAACAGACAACGTCCTGTTGTCGGTTCCCGAATCATCGTCGGATACAGAAACAAATGTTGAATCAGTTGAGGACGGCGACGACTTTGTTGCCAGTTACATGGAGCAGCTGTTGTCCAGAAACCGCGAAAAGGCGGGTGGGTCGTTACCGCGGGAACTGAAGAAATCATCTGGGAAACCTTCTGCAAAGGTAAACCCGCAACCCAGCCAACTGCAAGTCGCTGCACCGGAAACTTCAGTTCAGAAAACAGCAGACACAAAACCTGCGGCACAGAAGTCATTCATCGACGCCTATATGTCGGGAGAATACGATTTAGACGACGCCAAATCCACGCCTGTAACTGCTACCCCGGCAACGCCCATGGAAGCCCGCAAGACCTCCCCGCGAGCAAAGATGGATCTAAATTTGCTGCGAACCAACATGGACTCGTTTCGAGAACTGTCAACCCGGTCAGTCGAAAACGCTTTGGTAAGCCATGCAAAACGACAGGACAAAGTTGGCATCACAGCACGCAGCACAATCCTGATCGCTTTGTGTCTTATCAGTGTGAGTGTGATTGCCGCAGCTTTGATGGACGTTTTTCCATTCGGACTTCCCGTCTGGTTGCTGATTGCGGCAACGGTTGCATCCGGGGCCGAATTGTTTCACAAACTGCATAGCTTAAACAGAAAAGTCAGGAGCTCCTCAGTCATTTTGACAAAAGGGGCCAATCAGGACGGGACAGTTTCAGTTCCGGAAGCACGACAGGAAGCTGCTCCGCGACCAACGGCAAGTCTTGATATGACACCGAATGTTGACGCGGCAGTCGGCAGTTTGCCAACATTGTCCGGTATAAATGCTGCAGCACCTGCAAGCCTCGGATCGCAACAGGAAACCGCGAAGCCGGAAGTTGCCGAAGACAAATATTTCGAACTGTAAGGTAAATTACCGACCCACCCGCCGAACGGGACAATGGGAAGATAAGGAGATCCGAGAATGGCCGTGAAAAAATTTCATGGCACTCCGCGTGATGGTCGGACATGCTGTGATCGCAACACATCGGCTGATCCTGAGTTAAAAGACAAAGGCGATTTCATTCTTGATGGGTGACATCGTCTTTTCTTTTGGTAGTTGTTTTTCCTGAGGCATCGCTAAAGCGGCCAGTTGATGACGATTTTCGTAAGTTCAGCAACGATCGGTCACCGCAGAATTCCGTCACCGCAGAATTCCACCACTCAGCCGCAATTTTGCGTATTCGTTCGATTTTCCCGCCGATCTGTGAATGATTCCGCTGTGACTGCCGTGTGTAATGTCAAGAGGAAATTTGTGCTGATGTCGTGTGTGCCTGAAACTCGAGCCAGCTTGATTCTGCGGCTTCCGTTCGCAGATGACGGTGTCGCATGGCAGGAAGTTGTGTCCATTTATCTACCGATGTGCGATTCGAGGCGGACTGCAGGATGCGGACGCTCGCGAGCTTGTGCAGAACGTCCTGCTGTCTGTAGCCCGGGCTGTGGGACGCTGGCGGCCAGATCGTCAGCAGGCTCGGTTTCGCACGTGGCTCTTTCGAATTGCTCGCCATCAGTTACTGGACGTGCTGGCAAAGTAGCAACGGCAAGCCAATGCGCAGGGAGGGAAGCGGCTTTGTTGACCTTTTGGATCAAATAACGAGCAATACCAGATGGGCCGAATAACAAATCGGAATGGAACACCGCCGTGAACTATTTCGCTGGGCGGCGGACAGAGTTCGAAGCAACGTAAAGGAAGGCACCTGGAAGGCGTTCTGTATGACGGCCGTTGAGGAACAGGAACTCAAACAGGTTGCTCGCGCAATTGGGTCTGACAACCAGTGCGGTGTATATCGATCGCGGCCGTATTCTGGCGAAACTCCGCGACGAAGTGCAGAAGTGGCAGAAAGATGATGCGATATCATGATGGTCGTCTGAAAGTCATACTGAACGACAACGAAGACAGTGCTGAATTCCGATCGGCCGCCGATCATGTAGAAGACTGCGATCGCTGCTAGCAGCGCCTGCTGGAAATGTCGGGCGACCAAACTCTGCTGGACGAAGTTCGCAAAACGCTGCAGGCGTGCGGCGAAACGGTGCCTTGCCATTCCGGATCGCTGTCCTCGTCCGTGGTGATTTCGATTGACGGTAACTCGCACGAAGATTTCGCTGCTGAATGCGAACCCGTTTCGCTGGATTTTCTGTCCGCCGAAGTTATCGCGAAATGCTGGGCCGAATCGCCCGGTACGAAGTCAAACGAGTGATTGGCACCGGTGGCAGGGGGGTTGTGTTGAAGGGCATCGACACAGACATTCACAGAGTCGTCGCCCTCAAAGTCTGGAAGCCGCATTTGGCTCATAACGGAGCTGTTCGGCAACGGTTTGCTGGAGAAGCCCAGTTAGCTGCAGCAGTCGTTCAGCAGCAAGTGATACCCATTTACGATGCCTTCACCGATGGAGACACTCCGTATCTGGTAATGGATTATGTTCCCGGACAGTCGCTGCCGGCTGGCGTTGCCGAACGGGGCCCGCTGGATCCCAGGGCAGCGCAGCAGGTTGCTCGACAGGCCGCCGCCGGACTTGCGGCAAATCACGTTCAGGCGCGCCGTGAAACCAGCAAATATTCTACTGGAATCATCTGTGGAACGCGTGATGATTTCAGACTTCTGACTGGCTCAAACCGTCGACGATGCGACACTTACGCGTACCGGAGTCGTCGCTGGCACACCTCTTTACATGTCGCCGGAACAGGCTCTGGCAATTCTGAATCGCATTTGCGTCGACGACCATCGGCCGGTGGATGAAGTCAACAGCGACGTGCCGGCCGAACTGGCCGACGTTATCGATCGATTGTTGTCTAAATCGCCGGCTGACCGTTTTCGAGACACCACGCAGCTGGAACATCGCCTGGAAACTATTTTGGTGCAGCTTCAAAGCGGCAAACGATCAAGCCGATTGCGAATCAGACGCACATGGCTGCGATGGCGCAACGCTGTACGCTACGCCGTGGCAGCATTGTTGATCGCGACAGTCTGCGTGGCAGTTGGCACAACTGAATTCATCCAATAAGGCCAATCAAACTGCTGCGACCAAGTTAGCATTTAACATCTTGGCCAGCGAAGAAAACTCTTCCAGCACTGAAACTCCTGGACCGGCATTCGCAGCCGTGATTGTTGTTCCGCCTGATACATTTCGCCAGGATCTTCAGTCAACGCTTCGAAAACTGGAACGTCTGGAACAAAACTGGAGCGGCGGTTTTCGTGCAATGCCAACGCCGTACAATGGCCTCGATTAGTGGAACGATGGCCTGTCGGAAGTCAACAGACTACTGGATGACGTTCCGTGACACAAAACTTTGGTATCAATCAACATCACTTTCTGTCTCCGTTTCACAGCTTAAAATAGTTTCTAACTATTTCTCCAAGGGGAAATGAAAGATGAAAATAGTGAAGTACCTGTTGCCCGTCGTCTGTGTGCTGCGGTGCGTTAGCTATGTTTGTGCCACCCGAAGGCCTGCAAGCTGTGCAGAACGGCCGCGATGAGCTACCCGATTGCGGGCGAGAATACGAATCCACAAAACCCCGCATCTGCACTGCGATCGCGCAACAGCCCCGAACCTGTACTGTTTGGAACCGATCAACTTGCGCCACCAAATTCCGGGACAGCTGCGGACGAATTTCCGTCCCCTCTTTATTCTCCGCCGTCGACGCCCCCTGTATCAGTCTGACGACCGGTTGTTGCCTGGTACTCAGCAGACTCAAGGCAAGCTGCTTTCCAAGGAAGACATCGAAGCACTGTACGCAATGCGAGTGGCCGTCGGAAAACTCAAGACCGAACCAGTGAAGCCGCTCGGCGAAAAGGCAACCGAACTGATCCGAAAACGACTTCAGCTGCAATTTCGGAAAGATCTTCAACAACGAGAAGCCGAACTTAAGAAGGTTGAGGAACGTGTGAAAGCCCTTCGCACGCAACTCGATAAACGTAGGACAGCTCAGAACGATATCATCAGCCTGAAACGGCAAACCATTCTGAACGAAGCAAATGGCCCTGGATTCCCTGCGGGACTTTCCAACATGATGCCCGCTGTGATGTCCGTCTCCGAGCCCGACCGGATTCATCACAGTCGATATGTCAAAGCCAACGATGATCACTTTTAAAAAAATCCAGAGCTTCCCGTACCCCACAAATCGAATTCGGGTGTTTCTTCGCGTCGAATCCGGAACCATTCAGACCACCTCTGCCTGACGTCACGGAATGATTCCTGAGTTCTTAGCACGCCCAATCGGGCCAGTGCCGAATACGTGGTCGATGTACGTGTCACGAATGCGTTTCCCAACAGCAGGTGCCCGCCAGCAGGTCAAGTCGTCAGATGTCGCCATTGCATTAGGCAGGCCAGTATCGATTTGTGCCACAGCGAATCGGCGCCTTCGCAAGCGTGGATTCAACCAAGGCATTCAACGTTCGCTTACTGTTGTTAAATACGCTTCGTTAGAATTCACCAAGCGCGTTTCCGTCAGCTCGTTCACCAAGATTGCGGAACACTCCGTAATCGATGTTCTGACTCACAAAGTGCACCGAACCATCGCACAGCAAAAACTGGACTCCTCCCACATGCTGACTGCTGAAGTGAACGATGTGATTGGTCGTGTTCGGCGTGCGTTGCATGGCCATCATGCCCATCATTGCATTCTGCCCCACGTGCCCCAGAATTAGCGAAGCTGGCCCCTCGGTCATCATCGGCATAGACATCATACCGGCCGCACGCACGGCACCAGGAATCGCAGCGTACCACGTGCTGTTCGAATTAACAGCAGCCATGGGTGGACTGAAGTTGTGCTGATGCATGCGTTCTCCGGCGCAAATGGTATTGGACGTTCCGTCCGTGATGTCTCGAAATCGCGTGCTGCTGTTGCGATAAAACACACCTGATCCCTGTCCGGGGTTCATCGTCACGTTGGCATAACCCGCGATGCCCACATAGTTGGACGAAGGCAACGTTAAAGTAGCCCCCGTGCCATCCACGACATCAAAATTCTGGGGTGCGGGATCAGTCGGACACAAAAATGCAGGAAGAGTTGTGTTGGATACGATGTTCATATTGACGGCCGCTGCAGCGTTCAGATTTGTATCTACCGCATTTGTCAGGTTGGCCTGATCGATCTGTGGCAAAATGGCAAACGCCCATGAATAGCCGGGTCCGGTTTCTGCAATATGCGGCTGAGCCGCAGTGACATTTCGAGCTGTATAGCCTGGCGGAAACGTGTTGTAGATATCATGGTAGTTGTGTAACGCCAGGCCAATCTGCTTGAAGTTGTTCTTGCACTGAGTTCGTCGAGCGGCTTCACGAGCCTGCTGGACGGCTGGCAGCAATAACGCAATCAAAATGGCGATGATCGCAATCACCACCAGTAGTTCAATCAAAGTGAACCCCCGTTTTTTGCCAGACAGTTTTCGTGATTTCATCTTCATGATTTATGCTTTTGCTCGTGGGCTGATTTAAATGAAAGAGTTCAAGTTGCTGGCCATGTTTATGTCAGCCAGCAACGTCAGAAATCGGCTGAAACACGTTCACCGTTCCGGACGAACGGCGGTGGCATGGTCGGAAGTGTGCGACGCGTTAACGCACGCTCACGACGCAGCACAACCTGCTGTGTGGAGAGCGAGTCGAAACTGTGTGTGAGCGCGCGATGACGAGTCGCACCGAAGTGCCGCAAAGAATTCATCGCCGACCGAATGCGTCAGCTGAATTCAGGCCGCATAGACTCAACGAAAACGACACACTGCTGTGTTGCTCGATTCACGCCAGAAAACAGTCAACGCCCAAAATGCGTGGCGGAGGATCTGGTGGCGGCAACTCACAACTGCTTAGTTTTGCAACGTCAAAATACAGTCTGGAACATCTGTCGTTCGGGCCGACAAAATGCACGGCTCTTTCAGTCAGCATCGACAACGACAGAATCTGCCATAACGAATTTAGCCCCTTGCATTCCAAGGCGGAAATTCCCAGCACATAGCGCATCTTCGACTGCGACTCACCGGCGTTTTTAGCGGCAGCGTATGTTCCGTCAACAGACTCGTTTTCGACTGGCGTCTTTTCAACGCAGTGGTCACAGGTCTTGACTTCTGTTCCCGACGGCGGATCACGCGTTGTGGGGACTGTCTGCGAAGACAGTTTAGAAATGCCAGATTTAATCGTGGCGGCAAGTGATGAAATTCCGGACTGTTGATCGCATTCAACAGCGTTGCATTTGGCCGATAGCTTTAGTTCTTCGTTGGCGGCCTTCACCACAAATCCGGGAAGGCTGACGGCATTTTTGTTCGCCCACGCAACTTTTTCGCGATTGTTGAAGCAGCAGCATTGCTTCCAGCACTGGTCAGCCGAATTGCATCCACAAGGACGATTTTGGCAGGGAAACGGTTCCGACAAATCTTTGCCGGAAGACGCGGGCACCATCTGCGGCATCGGCACAATCAACGCGCACGATCCACCTAACAGCATCAAAACAATGATCTGCTTGACAGCGTTGCTTAGTTTTTCACGGCGCCGGGAAGCCATCGACGGGTAAATCCCAATCCTGCCGTAAACGACAGGCTTCAACCAACTCGCTCTCCACATAAACACCATATTCGGCCGTTTCACCTATGTCCACCGGTGCCTCCCTGCTTCTCAGAACTGGGGGCTAACCAACGCTGCTCTTTGTCTGAGAGAACGCTTGGCTGCTAACTCATTTCGTCGCTGTTGCCGACATTCGCCACCGGACGTTTGCGAAAACGCAATCACTCAAAGCTTTATCGCAACCCGAAAATTTAAGACCTGAGTCAAATTGAACGGCGGCGTGGTGCGAGCACAGTCTACGGCTATTTTTGCGGATAGGCTGCCTGAATTGCGTGATGAAATTTGGTGCGATTCAGTTGGAGGTTAATAACGGTCGCATCACGACTCTGGGCTGACGATTGCACCGCACGTGATCAATTTGTGCTGTCGCGAGTGTTAGTGTTCGCTTAGTCTCAGTGTTCGCTTAGTCTCAGTCAGCATTGCGGGAAGTGAGAGACGTTGAGCGCTGATGTCCTTGGCGGACGATTTATTCGGCGTTAAATAATTCTGATGTTGAGAACGTACGGTCACCACCAAGGTCGAGGCCTGCGGTGACCAACAATTTGAGAACTTCGCCGCCTGTCTCAGTTTCAGCAAGCTTCGGTAATGGTAGTTGCAGGTGGAAGCCGGAAGACACCAGTCCCCGAGTCCACCGCCTGCGGCTATCGGTGATCGACCATGACTTATTTGCGATCTGCCGCGATGATCCATCCACACTCACAATAGCGACATTAAGGGTCAGTTCGCCAGCAAGTTTTACCAACTCCGCGTCTTCGTCCATCGGTTGCAGCACGACGTTTAGGATTCGACCTGCTGCAGAATCGCCAGGAACAATTCCGGAAGTCAGACGGTGAATCTGAACTGAAGTCACGCTGCCCCAGTTAACCTGTGTCTCCTCCGTCGCCGAAACTGTATTAATCCTGCTGGCCGATACTGTGGCAAACGGGCTTGGCTCAGGATTGCGCAAGGCTTCGATTTCACGATCCTGTTTGGCCAGCAGTTCTTCCGTTTGTTCGACTTTGTTCTGAAGATCACGAATTGTCGACGCCTGCTGCCGAGATTCTTCTTCAACCGCCGCTTGTCGCGAATTCAACTGGCATCCGCTCTGCAATCCGGCAGCACAGATAATCAGAGTGAAGGCGAATGGAAGCGAGAATTTCATGAAAGCGATGGCAATAGCAAACTAACGACGATGTTTTCCTGGAACACGGTTGATGGACTTTAGCAAAATTCATCAGCGCAGGACCACAGCACTTTGAATCTCTGTGAGCTTGTTAACAAGTGCACGGTTTTCTAACGTGAGTCTGGATACTTCGTCTTTCATCATCCTCAACAGAAGATGCAATCAATGCGATTCAGCCGTGTTTTATGTGGTTTGGCAGTTTGTCTGGGACTCATGGCTGTTTCACCGACGGCAATTCAGGCGGGGCAGACGCAGCCCAATATTCTGTGGCTCAGTTGCGAAGACATCAGCCCGCATCTGGGTTGCTATGGTTTTCCTAACGCCACAACTCCGATGCTGGACGCCTTCGCCGAAGAATCTGTGCTATACGAACACGCCTATACAACCGCCGGTGTTTGTGCGCCCTGCCGTTCGGCCATAATTACCGGGATGTATCAAACATCGATCGGCACTCACCACATGCGCTGCGAAGCCCTGCTGCCGGATCACGTGAAGCCGTTTACCTTCTGGATGAAACAGGCGGGCTATTACTGCACCAACAACAGCAAGCAGGACTATCAGTTTAAGATACCCAAAGGCACATGGGACGAATCCAGCGGGAAAGCTCACTGGAACAAACGCCCGGACGAATCACAGCCATTCTTTTCCGTGTTTAACTTTACGGGCTGCCACGAATCCGGGATTGAAAGCGATTCCAAATACAGGCAGGTTGTCGGCAAGGGCAAGGTTCACGACCGAAATGTGGTGGCTACCAGCCTGCCGCCGTATTATCCGGACACGC
>JBDNFN010000351.1:0-7857 GCA_041689795.1 Fuerstiella sp.
GCCAGAGTTCTGCCCATCCCGAGCAGCCGCCGAAGTTCCTTGACGCGTCCATCCGTGACCATCGCAACCTCCATGAAAATCAGGAGTTACAATGATCAACAGTCTGCCTGTACCCGGGAATTCTAATTGTCGCTGAGCAAACATGCTGCTCAGATACTCAAGCGACGACCCATCAACCGGTACTTCTAATTGTCGCCCGCAGGGAAAACTAATTGTCGCTAAACATAAGCCTCGACGCTCTGCGAAGACGTATACGTTCCGCAATTCTCGCTGTTGAACAAACTGCGTACTGCGTTCAGAAGGTTGCTGCTTGAGTTTCCTCTGTTGATCTTTGCGGTCACGCAGCATGACTGTCACTTAAAACAATTTGCCTTGCGTGGATTTCAAATCGCGAGGGTGATTTTGCACTCAGTTTGTTCCGTTCGCTGGAACAAGCTGTATCGCATCAATCAACACATAGCCATCAGTGTCTTTGTTTGACACGGTGACAGTGGCTTCTCCCAAATCCAGATTAATGACGGCAATGTTAACGAATGGCGCTGCATCTGGCTTCTGGCGTTGATTTACAGAAAATTCCTGTGCTTTGCGATTCTGAATTACCGTGACTGGCACATTGGTCGCTCGGTTTGCATTAGGGGAATACGCCATTCTCAGTTTGTAAGTGCCCGCCGTCTTAATTAAAAAACGAAACGTCGCAGATTGGCGTCCTTTTCCATCGTCGCCGTCGTGACGGTAGCCGACGCCGACAAATGGCCCGATGGAAGAACTGACTGTGTCGAATCCGCTGCGATCAGACTGTTCGTCATCGATGACCATTCCGGCAAGTGACCTAATTTCGATTCCACTGACTGCCACTCGCTTTGGTCCTGTCCATACCAGATTCTGTTTGTCCGACAGCAGTCGTTCCTGTAGCTTTGAAAAGTCGACATTCTGGACTGCGACATCCTGCTGTACCGAGTGCACGGCTGCCGTTGCTGCCGACTGAGCTAATGCCATAAACACGGGCTCCATACGAATTGAACCGAACGCCATGTGGCTGGCACTCAGGCAAACGGGCACCAACAGGTTTGAGCACTGTTCCTGTTTTGGCACGATAGAACCGTAATCAATGGTGTATGGAGAAAACCCGCCGACCTGGACATCGCCTTCGTTGCTCACGAACCCGGTCGGCGTCACATGCCGCTGCACGTTATGAGAATCCATTGTATATGCAGCCAGACCGATCGGCTGCTCGGCGACGACCTGTCCCTGACAGTTGTGCTGAGTCATCACGTATTGCCCAATCATGCGGCGAGCTTCACGAATGTAAAGCTGCTGCTGCCAGCCATCGGCACGTTCAAATTCATCTTTGCATGTTCCCCATCGCGATACCTGTTTGCGGACATGATCCGGTACGCGAGGATGATTGCTCAATGTCCACATCAGGCCTCGTTGATAGTCGCGGTGGCGTTCGACAATTCGTTCGCGATCAGCATAGCTTGCTATCGGATAGTCGTAATTCTGGCCAATAAAGTCGGTACTGAAGCCCTTATTGTTGTTCACATCCGTTTTGCGATTCGGCATACCGGAATTTGCCCAGGGAATATCTTTTGAGCCCGCTTCAAAGTTACGAAACAGCAGTTCGTATTGTTGTTCGACGTATCCGGGTGGCTTGTCGAACGGAATTCGATTTTCGGGATGATCGGTCAGGCACATGCGAAAACAGAATGCCTGAACACGTTTGTCACCAGTACCTTCTTCGCCGGGGCCGTCAGGATCGACACCGGGCAGCAGGCCACTGGCTGGGTCGCCTGCGGTAACGTATGGATCCACGTTTGCGACGAACTGATGATGGACAGCGCGCTTTGTCTGGACACCGCTGAGTGTTTCTTCATAGGTGGCATTGGCTTCTCGGCCGACGATATAGTCGACACCTGATTCAGCCAGCAGGTCACCTTCGTAGGTTGTGTCCAGAAACGTTTTTCCGCGAAAGACCTTCCCGCTTTCCATGCGAATGGACGAGATGCGCGTGCCCGTTTTCTGGACGCCATGGCCGCTGCGGTCGATCCGCTGCTTATACACAACGGGTATCTTGTGCTCATCGACAAAATCCTGCATGACCTTCAATGCGGCCGAAGGCTCGAACACCCACAGAGTGTCTTCTTTGGCGGACGTTCGGCTTTGACCGCCACTTGCATATTCTGCTCTGTCCTGCCATTTCCAGCTACTCGGCTGGTCATAGTGCTGCCGGATTTTCTGGTAAAACTCTCTGGAAATACCGCCGATGGCCGCTTTGTTCCCGATGTCCGTCTGCCCAAGTCCGCCTGTGGTTAGTCCCCCGATGCGGCGACTCGGTTCAATTACAATTACTGAATGTCCCATGCGGCTGACCTGCACGGCCGCGGCGATTCCCGCTGAGGTTCCGCCGTAAATCACAACATCGTATTCGTCCTGTCCAAGGGCCGAATCAATTCGGTGCACAAGGGAAAGCAGCACTATTAACGCACACGTAATGTTTCTTGATAACATAATTTTTCCATGGCTATCGTTGTGTCGCAGCAAAGCTTTGCGAAACAGATGCGCAGCGACCTACTACCGGCTTCAACGCGGTATTGTGCTTATGACTGAATATCGTTGGGTGAAAAGCTAACATCAACCAGAGTCGTGACGCCGTGACCAGACTTCTGGTTTACGCCTTTGCGGATCTGAACTCGCCAGCGAAAGCTTTCAATGACATCCGATTTGATATCCGAGATTCGTTGATCGCAGGCAACGAAGGTCTCCATTGTCTCACCCGGTTGCAGAATTCTGCGACTGTTCTGGCCAGCCAGATCAAAGCTGCTTTCAGGCGAATGCAGCAGGTTGAGAATTCGAGTCGAATCAGCACTGCCAATTTGCGTCGCCATGAGCCACGAATTTGCGGCCGTGCTTTCGTCGGTACCTTCCTTAGGGCTGCGGCGGCACATCAGACCAAGCTCATAGGGAGGAAATGCCGTGATTGAAGATGCGTTTTCCATCTTCAGCCACAGTTTTAAGACTGGTCCGGTGGCCATATTTGGTGCTTCTGCCCCGGTGGTCATGTGAGCGAAGGTTACAGGTTCCCGTGTCACGCGTTCGGCCGTGAGAATTATGTCGCCAAAGCGGCGAGATTCACCAAGCTTCAGAGCATGATTGCCAGGCAAAACGGCACTGACCGGCACATGCTGAAATTCGTTGTTTTGTAACGGCCGAATATCCGGCAGGCTCTCAAGGGGATGAGCGCCGAATACCGAAATTCGGCCCATCCCCAGCAGGGCCAGAAACAACAGCGTCAACGCTGCCGCATAGCCCACGACAATTGAGAACGACTTCTTTGAAACCGCGTCAACGCCTTGTGCATCGGAAACGTGCGCCGAAAGAGTATTGAAGTGCGCGTCTGCACTGGCATCCTTTGGTTTTTCCGGGCTAGCTGGTCGCTTTGGTGCGGCTTGGTCGACCGTCTTTGCCGTTGAATCAGCTTGTGTTTTTCCGGGTGCAAGCCGTCGAGTTGCTGAAGCTGCCTTTTGCGGATTGACGACCACGACCTCGTTAGCAGGTGGCCCCGATGGTTCCTTGTGACGCGCGTGGGCTTTGGGTGGCTGAGCTACAACTGGCGATACCTCGGGGACTGTCGCAGTAGGTTTTTTGAGGTCAAATCCACTGAAGCCGTCGCCTTCGGAGTTGTCTTTGATGTTAGTCGATGACAATCCACCAAACTCGAATGCTGAGAGATCCTCGACCTGCGACGTACCTTCTTCCGTAACGTCAGCAGGGGCATCGTCGCCAAGAAAACTAAAATCCGGCGGACTATCCGACGAAGATTCTGAAGGAACAGTCATACTCGCGTTTCAATATTCAATAAGGCAAAACAGACCGATCCGATAACACGTCCGATCCACTCAGAAACTCCACAGCGCGAAGTCTACTCAACGGGCACAACTGGAGGCGCAACAGGCTCCTGCGTTGGCTGGTCATCCACGATCACCGTGGCTGACTTGATGTAGTCCAGTTTGGGAAAGTACTTTTTGAGGTATGTGTTTCCCTGTTGTTCAATAGCCGATTGATCAGGATCTTCGCCGTGGGCCGCACTGATTTCATCAACCACATCCATGCCTTTGACGATTTTTCCAAAAGGGGAAAAACCCTGCGAGTCAAGCCGACTGTTGTCTGCAAAGTTGATGAAAATCTGGGAAGATCTCGAATCAGGAGCGCTTGTCTTCGCGAACGTCACGTAGCCTCGAGTATTGCTCTGCACCATTGGGTCATCCTGAATATTGATGCTCCACTTGGCATGCTTTTCAGGATCTCCGGCAATACCCCATTGAACCATAAAGTTGGGGACGACACGGAAGAATCCGGCGTTTGTGTAAAAGTCGTCTTTTACGAGTTTGTAGAATCTGTCTGCGCCGATCGGAGACCACGTTCGGTTAACTTCGATTGTGAACTTGCCAACTGTCGTATCGAATTCAACTGAAAACTTGCCTTCCGCAGGAACGTTGCCCTCACTTGTTGGAACGCTTCCAGGCATCGCATTCATGGAGACGGCCTCAGCGGCATTGGCTCTGGCCAGCTGAGTTTCCTGTTCTTTAGCAGCCTGAAGAGCTCTCATATCATCAATGGCGCTCATGACGGGCGGAGCCTGCTCGTCGTTTGCCGAATCAGTACAGCCTGCCAGTAACAGCGAAACAATACACAAACGGAACACGGAAAAAGACTTATGTTTCATTAACATTGGATTCAGCATCATCGTGAACAGAAAAGTTACAGTAACGGGCGAATGGCGACTACGGCCGCTGAGTTCGCGCAGCCGGTACATTGTGGACGGATTGCCCGGCATTCACAAGACTCCCGCGTCTTCGATTTGCGGCCAGGCTCAAGTTGTAATTCCTGCTGTCGCGCGGTGCTGAACGGATCAGACGTCCGACTTGACGGGGGAGTTCAATTCGCTGCCGGATTCCGCACACAAATAGCCTGTCGAGTAGGAAGTCGGGGAGACTGCCGCTATCTTTCCGGAATATGACTGGCATGTTTCAACAACTTCATAACCATGTGCGCAACACGATTCGGGATGCGGTGATTCGACACCACAAGCGTTCCGGTGCGGTTCTTTTCAGCGACACGACTCTGCGTGATGGCGAGCAAATGCCGGGCGCAACGCTGGAACCACTCGAGAAACTGCAGATCGCCAAGGCACTTGAAGCGGCCGGCGTGCATTCGCTTGATGCGGGCTTTCCCGCATCGTCCGAAGCGGATGTGGCTGCCATTCGCAGCATGATCGGAATTATCAAAAAGCCGGTCCTTACGGCACTTTCCCGTACCGTTAATTCAGACATCGATGCTGCCGCGCGAGCTCTCGATGGGAATCCGATTCACAAAAAGGGCGTTAGTTTGTTTTGCGGAACAAGCCCACTGCATCGTACGGAAAAGCTTCGCAAAACGAAGGCTGAAGTCATCCGTACAATTACTGATTCGATCTCATATGCGACTCAGACATTTCGAATTGTGGCGTTCAGTCCGGAAGACGCCAGTCGCACGGAACGCGATTTTCTGTGCGAGTGTTATCGAGAAGCCATTGATGCTGGGGCAACCACGGTTGGCTTTCCGGATACGGTTGGCGTGCTCACACCTGAAAAGACCGCTGACTTCATCAAGGCCATTCAGGACAACGTGCCAAACCTTGATCGAGCACTGCTGGCCGTCCATTTCCATAACGACCTTGGCCTTGCCGTGGCGAATACTCTGTCTGCAATTCAACAGGGGGCAAACGTTGTCCAATGCACCGTCAACGGCATCGGTGAACGAGCGGGCAACGCGTCGATGGAAGAAATCGTCATGGCGTTGTCGCTGCATAGAGACCAGTACAAACGCTCATTTCGCATTGACACAACCAGACTCGCACCGCTGTGCCACCTTGTAGCGGAACTCACGGGCGTCGCGATTTCTCGCATGAAGCCTATCGGCGGCCAGAACATCTTTGCGACAGAAGCTGGCATTCATCAGGACGGTCTTTTGAAAAATCCAGACACATATCTTCCGTTTCGTCCGGAAACTGTAGGTGCGTCTGGAATTCAGTTTGTGCTTGGTCGCCACAGCGGGCGCAAGGCAGTCGCTCATCGGCTGGAAGCCATCGGCATCACGTGCAGCGATGATCAGCTTAATGTGATTGTTACTCAGATCAAAGAACAGCCCAAGGGAACTGTTGTTAGCGACGCCATGCTTAAATTGCTGGCAGAAGGCGTCTGGCGATGACATCATCTGAGGAAACTCGAGTCTATCTGGACAACGCTGCTACCAGTTTTCCAAAGCCGGAATGTGTCTATGACGCTGTCGATGATTATATGCGGCATACCGGCGCCGCGTTTGGTCGAGGATCACATGCGACCGGCGACGACGCAACGCAGATGGTGGTTCAGTGCCGTCAGCGGCTGGCTCGGATTCTGGGCGCGACATCCAGTTCTGAAATTGCTTTCACGTTCAATTGTACGGATGGTCTGAACCTGCTGCTGCGAGGAATTCTGTCGGCCGGTGATCGAGTTGTTACGTCCACTCTGGAGCATAATTCTGTGTTGCGGCCGCTGCGGCAGTTACAACAGGAATTCGCACTGGAAGTGGTGCACGTTGACTTTAATGTTGATACTGGAATCGTCGATGAGGCCGCCATGTTGCGGCAAATACAGGCTCGACCGACAAAGTTGGTGGTGTTGAATCACGCGTCTAACGTGACGGGCATTGTTCAGCCTGTTCGCCGTCTGTGCGACGCTGCTCACCAGTCCGGTGCACTGTTTCTACTGGATGCAGCTCAAACGGCTGGTCACCTGCCGTTTAGTGTTAGCCAGCTTGAAATTGACCTGTTGGCAACCGCCGGACATAAGGGGTTGCTGGGGCCGTTGGGCACCGGACTGGTCTATGTTCGCAGTGGTGTAGAACAGCAGCTTCGACCGATCCGGTGTGGCGGTACCGGCACTCATAGCGAATCAATTCTGCAGCCGGTCGTCATGCCGTCGATGCTGGAAAGCGGCAACCTGAATATGCCCGGGCTGAACGGACTGAATGCCGCTTCCGAATGGTTGCTGCAACAGGATATCGCTGGTCTGCACAAGCGGATCGCTGGTCAGGCAAGTGCTTTGCGAACTGGTCTGGCCGAATTGAAGGCTGTTTCTGTGCACATGGCAGACAGTACGGCAGACAATGTTGGAATTGTGAGCTTTGTGATCGATGGCATGGACAGTCGTGAGGCTGCCACGATTCTGGATCAGGCCTTTCAGATTCAATCCCGAGCGGGGCTGCACTGTGCTCCGCTGGTTCACACAGCGCTGGACACCGCTGCTTACGGCGGCAGCATTCGACTTAGCCCCGGTGCGTTCACTACAGAAAATGACATTAGTTCTGCGATAAATGCCGTCGAACAGCTTAGTTCTGTTTTGTAAGTGGCCGGTCCTGCAGCGCTACCCAATTCGCGTCGCTGAAGGCGGTCCAAAAACCGCAAATTCACAAGCACGCGGTGCGACCAAATGAAGACAGGCATGGCGGAATTCACTCGCTCGCGAGTGGTGCTTGTATTGAGATGTTCGCCGGACCGGTGTAAGGACCGCTTCCAGCGAATAAACTCAGACTCAGCGGTTAGTCATGGTCATCAGATTGACATGGCTGTCTGACGCTTTTTCGTGTTGCTCGAACGGATGCCCGGGTTGAATTTATGAAGTCCGACACATCAATACGAGGGTTACTGTCAAATGTTGTGTTCAGGAAAAGCTGATCAGGCGACGATTTCGGTTTGAATTGTTCGGTTTGGAGAAGTCTGGGTGTCTTCCTGGTTGATGTGATTCTCATTGACTCCGTTTACGAACTTCACGCCTTGGA
>JBDNFN010000352.1:0-3073 GCA_041689795.1 Fuerstiella sp.
CTCCGACATGTCCGGTCCCAACGATAGTGACTTTCATTTTCGGCCTGCTATCCTCTGCAGATCTTTCGGATAAAAATACTGACAGGTTTTCTTAAATCCGACTTTGTCAGTTCAAACGAAATGCACAATCCGACATGCGTGTTGCCGGATCTACAACTGCATCACTACAACACACACTACAACACACACTACAACACACACTACAACACACACTACAACACACACTACAACACACACACACACACACACACACATTCATTCATTGTATCACGAGTTATAAAATGAACACTCCGCCAAAGGTCGCTATCGTTACTGGTGCCGGATCCGGGATTGGCCGCTCTGTGGCCATTACTCTTCTGTCCAAAGGATTCAACGTGGTATTTGCCGGTCGACGTCGCGACGCCCTTGAAGAATCACTTTCATTGGCGTCCAACAGCGTTTCGACGGCGATAAATCTGACTGAAAGTTTAGCCGTTCCTACAGATGTCACCGATGTAGAGTCTGTTCGACAACTGTTCGAAACAACCGAGGCACAATTTGGTCGCATCGATGTGTTATTTAACAATGCCGGCGTTAGTGCTCCTGGCTGTTTGCTCGAAGACATTTCGATTGAAGACTGGAAACGCGTTGTTGACGTCAATCTAACGGGAGTGTTTCTGTGTACTCAGGCCGCGTTTCGCCACATGAAGCGGCAGCATCCCATTGGTGGCCGGATCATCAACAACGGATCAATTTCCGCTACGGCACCTCGTCCGAATTCTGCTCCGTACACTGCCACCAAGCATGCAATCACCGGGCTCACCAAGTCGACGTCGCTGGACGGACGCAAGTACGACATCGCCTGCGGGCAGATCGACATCGGCAATGCGGGTACTGATATGACCTCGCGTATGAGCGCCGGTGTGCCTCAGGCTGATGGTTCGTTCGCTTCAGAACCAACCATCAACGTGCAGCATATCGCCGATGCTGTGTTGTACATGGCGAACCTGCCTTTGGATGCCAATGTGCAGTTCATGACAGTGATGGCGACCAAGATGCCGCTGGTTGGACGTGGTTAACGGCAGTCGGTCAGAGGAGCTTACGTCTTGCTCGGCGCTGATCAGAATAACGAATCGACATTAAAACAACCTAACAGAAATACGTGGCCGGTCCTCACGTGTGATAGCCAGGTTTTGTCGAAGAAGCCGCTTCGCTCGTAGTCAGAGTAAGCGTTCAACGCTTTTAGCGCCGTCACGTTTGTTCAGTGGCCTCGCAGAATCTGTTTCAACGGCTGATGACGTCAGATTTTGCTAAGTAGGTTTATGAGCCACCGTGTGAATTCGGATTCGATTCCTGATGCGGCTTCGCTGACTTCGGCGTGGTCGAGCGGTTTGTCAGACAGGCCGCTGGCAATGTTTGTAATGCACGAGATTCCCAGTACCAACATCCCTCGCCGAGCCGCAGCGAGCGCTTCCGGAATGGTGCTCATGCCAACGGCGTCGACACCCAGAGTTCGCAACATGCGAACTTCCGCTGGAGTTTCGTAGTTCGGTCCGGACATCATTGCATAGACACCCTGATGCACGGTTAGCGGCGTCTCGATGCAACTTGCTGCTTCCAGAAGTCGAGTATTCCAAAGTGCATCTGCAGCTGAAGTTCGTCCTGCAATTGCGCTGTTCTCGCACGTACAAACAAACGACCAGTGGCCGGAAATCAACATCAGGTCGCCCGGATGGAAGCCTGTTGTGATTCCTCCAGCGGCATTGGTGACAATCAGTTGTTTCAGGCCAAGTTCGTGGAGCATCTCGATGGAGAAGATGATTTTTGCGAGCGAATGCCCTTCGTAGTAGTGAACTCGGCCTTGAAGCAGCAGTACACCTTCGAAGATTCCCCGACCAATAATCAATCGCCCTGCGTGACCGGCGACCGCGGGTTGAGGCATACCCGGAATTTCATGGTAGTCCACACAAATTCCGCCGGCATCAATTGCCAGTTGCCCGGCAGCCCCCAGTCCAGAACCCAGAACGACGGCCGTTCGAAATCTCAGTGGCTTCCCTGCGGCTTCTGCCTTTGTGCGAATAAAGTCGGCCGCCCGTTTAAGCATTTCGCGTTCGATGGTTCTACTCTTTGTGCTTCATGGCTCGGATGTCTCTGACGCAACCTGTAAATAGAAAAACACCGCGTTGAAGATCAACGTGGTGTTCAGAATGCAATTTGGCACCTGCGGACTCAATTGTTGCCGCGGCATCCAAGTCGGCGTTATTCGATATCGTATTGCGAAGTCAACGCATCCAGAGCATTCACGATTTCCTTGTCATTCATGCCGGAGTCGCGGACAATTTCGGCAGTTGCTTCATTGTCGCCGGTAAGTTCTTTAGCGGTTGCACTGATGCGTCCTGAACTGTCATAGGCATAAGTGATTTCGATAGGCGACCCCTTCGGCAGGCTTGAAGGCAGATTGAAGACTCGGAAGTCCCCGATCAATTCACACGCTGTCGGATCGATTGCGTCGCCTTCGAGGATCTCAACGTGGACGCGAGACTGCCCGTCTGTGTTTGTTCCAAAACGCTGTTTTACGCTGTGAGGAACCGGCGTGTTCCTGGGGATCATGATGTGGTTGATCTTACGACTTCGATCGGACGGATCAGAAATCTTAATGCCCAATGAGTGCGAGTTGACGTCGCTGGTCCGTACCGCGTTCAGCCGCTTCTGTACGGTTTCTGCAACTTTACTGTTACCCGGATTGTGCCGGGCTTCCAAAATCGCAGCGTGAATTGCGGCCCCTTCGGCCACGGCTCGTTCAGGCAACAGTTCTCGCGATGGTTCGCGGGCGGTCACTTCTTTTAGCATTTGTTCCACGACCGGCATCAGAGTAGAGCCGCCAACCAGAATCACTTCGTCAAGCGTCCCAATCTTCACGCCCGCCTGCTGCATGACCAGTTCCGTGGTGTCTTTGGTACGCTGTAGCAGGTCTGCCGTCATGCGTTCAAATTCCGGTCGGCTAAGAGAAACCGACAGTGTCTTGCCCTTGAAGTAAACACTGATTGGTACCCGTGACTTGTCTGACAAATCTCGTATGCCGTCTTCCGCCTGC
>JBDNFN010000353.1:0-20206 GCA_041689795.1 Fuerstiella sp.
TCCCCGGCAAAAACGTAAAGCACTGGGTCAAGCAGCACCTAAGGCAAACCTTCCTCTCGAAACGCCGACTCGCTCTACAGAACTAGCGCAACCTTTCCCATGTGAACTACAAAGAACGGCTATTCCAAATTTCCAACAGCCCAGCACACGACTACCAGCCCCGGTAAAGAACTCAGTGCGGCCGTTTTCGGAAACTGATCTGGAACATATGGTAAGTTTAAGAATCACGCAGATACTGATGATAGCGCATTAAAAAAGGCGGCTGCTAACAGCAGTCGCCTTTTCGTTCTATTTCACGCTGATACAAGATCGTGCGGCAGACAAATCAATAAGGGCTTCACGATGAAAGACACTTCACCTGGATATGAGCTCCGGTCATAGAAACAAAATCTGTGCCGCTTATTGTTGTGCGAAAGGGCTTAGCCTTCTGGAACAGCGAATGGATCCACAACCTGTGGCTTCAGGATACCGCCAGATCGAATCAGGCTGACTGGAACACGTCGACGAACCACAGCGCCGTTTTCGACGACGCGAATTCTCTGCAGATTACGCTTGAACTTTCTCTTGCTGACACCGGTCGTCTGTCGACCGTTACCGCCGAGATACTTGGCTTTACCACGCTGACAAACACTGTTACCACGTACGGGTTTCAGGTCGCCGTAAAGTTCTTCAAGCTTTGCTTGTTTGATGCGTTTATTTTTTTTCAGTGTGCTCATGTTTATCGCTTCTTTTTCTGCCGGCTCCGATCCGGCCTGAGTCTGACATCGAAGGCTGCGGAGAATACTCGTCCAGCGTCGGAACTTCAATTGTGATTTCCGTTTAGGTCGGCAGGAAACCAGGAAGACCGCCGCTAATTCTCATAAACACGACAAAATTCGAGGTTCCAGCATCAATTATTCGTGCCGAAGGGCCTCAATTGGGTCCAATTTGGCCGCCGCTCTTGCCGGATACAATCCAAAGATGATACCGATTCCGACCGAGATAAAGAAGGCCAGCGGCAAACTGGAAGGCACCGGCCGAGGATTCATCTCGACGAACATTCGGCCAAATTCGTCTCCAGCCTGGCCACCTTCGAAGATAAACCGCTTTACAATGGTAACAATCGTCGCAAACGCCAGCGGAGTCGATAGCCCCAGTAAAATGCCAATAATCCCCCCGGTTCCCGATAAAACGATCGTTTCCGTCAGGAACTGAACCGTAATGTCGTGGCGTTTTGCGCCTAACGCACGACGAATGCCAATTTCCCTGGTTCGCTCCGTGACTGTGGCCAACATAATATTCATGATGCCGATACCGCCTACAATCAAGCTAATGAAGGCGATCGACCCCAGAACGACGTTGAAAATATTACGAATCTGTTCGGCCTGCTTCAGTAATTCCAAGGGCACAACAATGGCGTAGTCGCCGTCTGTTTTGTGGTTCCGCTTCATGCTTTCACGGATTACGTTGGCCGTTTCGACAACGCGTTCCTGCGAATCGACACGCAGAGTTACCTGGCTTAGTTCCCAGTATTCCGAACTGAACGAACCGGCCGTTCTGTCGATGTTTAGATCCCCCATGCGAACACGCATCGTTTCCAGAGGAATATAGATGTCCAAGTTGTAGTCCTGACCGGACATGCTTCCGCCGATTGCCGCACTCGCCTGGCGAGCCATCGTGACGCCGACAATCGTATAAAACCGGTCGTCGATGCGTACTGACTGACCAACCGGATTTTCGTACTGAAACAGATCATCCGCTGTCCCCGAAGCCAGAACGGCAACATTGTTTTTCTGCTCGCGATCACCGTCACTGATAAATCTTCCCTGAGCCATTTCCAGATGGTTGATATCCAGATAGTCTGGCGTACAGCCGACGATTCGAGCGGTAATTTCTCGCTCACGATGTCGAGCAGCTTTGCTCAGTTCGCGAATTGGTATCGCCTGGGTAACGGTTGGAATTGTGCGGGACAGCAGGTCAAAATCTTTGTGCAGTAATCCGTATCGAAGTACGTTGGCGCCATCAGCGCTTTCTTTGGGAGGCTTAACGCTGCGCACAATAATATTGTTTGCACCAAGCTTCAGAACCTGAGCCTGAGCCTGTTCGCTAGCTCCTCGACCAATCGCAAGCATTGCGATCACGGAAAAAACGCCGAACACTATGCCCAGCATTGTTAGACCTGATCGCAGCTTGTGCAGCATCAGGCTTTTCATCGCCAGTTGAATTGTTCTGAACAGACTTGGCATTGTTTATACTGCTTTGGAAAGCGAAATCTAACCGGGAAAAACGCCTTCTCCGGCGACAACCCCGTCCTTCATATAGATCTGACGTTTGGCAAGTTTTGCAACCTGACGTTCATGCGTCACCATAATAATGGTTCGGCCCTCAGCATTTAGTTTTACCAACATATCCATAATTTCAGCCTCTGTGGCTGAATCCAGATTTCCAGTTGGTTCGTCCGCCAGAATAATCTGAGGATCCATCACGAGAGCTCGAGCAATCGCCACTCGCTGTTGCTGACCGCCGGACAGCTGATAGGGACGATGATCAAGCCGGTCACTCAGGCCAACCATTTCGGCAAGCCGTTCAATCTGAGCCTGGTCCTGACTGGAAATCACTGGATAGCCTTTGCGATAGTGCAAAGGCACTTCGATGTTTTCGACAACCGTGTACTGTGGAATCAAATTGTAAGACTGAAAAATGAAGCCGATCATTTCATCGCGAATCGCCGACAGGTCATCATCTGAAATCGTGGATACCGGTTTGCCACCGATGATGTATTCCCCGTACGTTGGACGATCCAGTGCGCCCAGAAGATTCAGCAGTGTACTTTTTCCGCTGCCGGATGAGCCCATGATTGCAACAAAGTCACCGTGAGGAAAGTCGATCGAGACTCCGCGCAAGGCCTTCACAACCACAGAACCCAGGTCGTAGTGTTTTTGGATGTCTATTACCTGAGCAGCAAGTTCCATGTGAACCAGATTTCCCGCAACGTGCTGGTGAAGTGATCAATAAATGTTCCGATTTGCCACCATCTAAAACAGATGACAACACTAATCTCGAAACAGGGCCAAGTCAGCTATTGTTTGTTGATTTAAATGCGGCGGACCTAAGCATCGCACCGCATGCACAAACTCAAACCGCTGTACGGCATTCTTAGCCGCCACCGAAGGCCTTGGTCAGTTCTTCCAAACTGATCTTGCCATCGCTGTCGGCATCACGTTCGGCGAACTTGCCCTGCAGATCGCTTTCATCGGACGTGATGAAACCGTCTTTGTTTTTATCAAGGCGTTCGAAAATTGTCTTCGGATCCGGTCGACCTCCGCCGGGGCCTCCTGCACCGGGACTGCCCGCTCCAGCAGGTCCGCCGCCCGGAGTACCTCCAGCACCTGAACGTTCAGCCGGTGCGGCTGGTCGTCCAGGTGTTTGAGTCTTTTCTCGATTGTCTTCTTTTTCGCCAACCAGTTTGGCTTCCAGTTCGTTAATTTCTCGTGAGAAATGGGTTCTTGGATTCATCACAACCTGTTCGCCTTCAGCCGCACCATCCAGCACTTCCAGATACTCGTCGTTAGCATCGCCGACCTTCAGATTTCGCATTTCCACTTTGCTTCCGGAAACCACGTAAGTGAAGAACTGGTCGGCAAGTGACAGGGCCGACTGCACAGGAATTTGCAGAACCTTCCCTTCGCGGTCGTCCACGATAATGCGAATTTCCGCCGTCATTCCCGGCTTCAGTTTACGAACAAGGTCTTTCGAATCTGTGATCCGAATTGATGCTTCGTACTCTTTCAGGTCAGTGTTTGGCCAGTTACCTGGTACGGGCACGGACGAGACCGATTCCAGAATACCATGGTACATCACACCGCTGACGGCATCGATGGAAATTTCAACAGGCTGCCCCAGCATAATGCGGCTAATACGAGACTCGTGAATACGAGCATCAATCTTCATCTGATCAAGGTCAGGTAGATTAATAATCGCCTGACGTTCTCGAACTGTTGCACCTTCTTCAATAACAACGGGCTCGCTGCGACGACTGTTTTGAGAAGCATAAACGGCTTCTCCCTGCTGAGTTGCAATTAGCCGGCACGCTTTAATTTGACGCAGCAAACGTACAAGTTTTTCTTCTTCCACCTGCAGAGTTAGGTCGCGAGCAGTAAAGTCTGCTTTCAGACCAGCCATAACGGCTTCGCCTTCCAGCACGGCTCGTTTGGTTTCCAACACCGTGTCTTTGGCCTGCTGCTCTAGTTCGCTTTCATTTCGTTCCTTCGTGAATTTCTCCAACAGATTCAGTTTGTTTTTTTCGTTGGTGAATAGAACCTGCTGCTGAGTGACCTTAATTCGCGAACCCTCCAGCACGTTCAGGTTAGTGTAGCCCCGGCGCGCCTGGTCCCGCACCTGTTCATAGTTTTCCTGAGCCATCGCCAGTTGTTCTTCGAACCCGCGAATCCCCCCTGTCAGGGTTTCAACGGCCTGTTCGTATTCGCCACCTTCGGCTGTATATTTCTTCAGGTCGAGGTCAGCCAGTTTTTCAGCTAGTTTCGCCTGAGCCAGAATACTCTCGTTGGTGCTTTCCTGAATCTGTAGGCTCTTGTCGGCCTTTTCCAGGTCAGCGCGGGCAGTCGTGACGTCTATCTGCATCTGCTTTTCTTTTTCCACAAGAGTGGAGGAATCCAGCTCGCACAGCATATCGCCGGCGATGAATTCACCTTTTTTGATTGCCTGCCGGTCAGAGACCAAAACTTCTGTAAATTCTCCCATCGGGAATTCGTACAGTTTTTCTTTGCCGCCCTCGGATCGAACCATAATCGACTTTTGTGATTCTGATTCGACATCCACAAATTCAACCACGCCATCGAACTCAGCGACGACCGGAGCGTTGACGCGACTACCTTCCGGAACCAGCGAAATAATGGTCGTGGAACCTTCAACGCTGTTGCTCAAAGTCGCATTGCGAAGACTGTCGACCGTGCCGTTTTCCGTAATCGTTATACGGAATGAACCGAGCTCTACATTGTGAAGAATGTACTTGTCGTCGACTTTGCCTTCGCCTGCCGGAAAATATTCTTCAACCAGTGCTTTTGTGACTGGCAGTTTCCAGACGACAACAGCACCGACCAGCACCAGAGTGGCAATTATAAGCCCCTTCACAGCACCTGCGTGCGACTTTTGCATAAGTCGTTGTGGCGAACGTTTGTTGATCTTTTTATTCATTGTTCGGGATCTCCAACGCTGGGGGGATAGTTTGCGTCGGCGGTTGAGGTGGGTTTGGGGCGCCAAAGAGTTCTTGAGTCAACACTTCAGGGGAGGTCAAAGTGTCGGTCACACTGGGTCCATCTCGCAAATAAAACTTATCTACCCAGACGCCTTCTGAGTTTATTTCCATGATACCCATGTCTCGAAAGATGTTAAGACGGTTCGTTTCATAATTGATCCAGTCGCCAACAAGTGCATTTTGGGCCGATAAAACCGCATCTAACGCGTTCAACAGCGACAAACTATTGGTCTGACCGGCACCTGTCGCCACGTCATCGTATTGTAGGGCGGCAATGCGAACTGTCTGACGATCAATTTCCAATCGCTGTTCAGAAACGATCAATTCTCGCCAACTGGCTCGAATAGACTGTTTGACCGCATCTTCAGCCGCCATATAGGTTCGGCGAGCTCTCTGATAGTCGATCAACGCCCTATTGTAATTATTTCTTTGTACAACCTGATCGATCGGTGTCTTGAAGTCCATGTTCAAATTCACATCCTTACTGGATGTGGCTCCGTCAATCCCTGAAGTCCCGTTCACTCGTACATCCAGTTTGGCCTTCAGAGCATTAGCAGCGACTTCCACGGCGCGGCGGGAGTCCATCACGGCGCCACGAGCATTCATCAGGTCCAGACGATTTTCCAGCCCAATCTGAACCACCTGTTCAATTGTTGGAGTCTCTTCCTGCCCGGGCAGCACAAACGGATTCAAGGCAATGGCTTCAACCCGTAGTCCTGCCTGAACCACTTCCAGACTGGTAGAAATCTGCACCATTTCTTCGCGAATTTGAACCGCTGCGTCACGGATAGCTCCTAAAAATTCGGGGCCCGTTAACAGCTCGGCTTCCTTTACCGCACCAACACTTGGCATATCAGCCCAGCCATCAGGCAGTTCATTCCGTCCAATGCGTTGATCGCCGTTGGAATCCAAAGACGCAATCAAATCTTCCGCAGAATCTTTCTGCAAAGCTGCGTTCAGCAGATCCAGTTCTTTGGCAAACGATTCGAAGTCACGTTCATTCAACCGGTACAACCGTAGATCTCGTGCAACATCTCTAATGACGCGATCACGCTCCTCCTTGTTCAGGAACTTTCTACCAGTTGCGGTGGCCGCAATGTCTTCGCTGGAAGCATCCAGAATGTCGCGGACCGGCACAAAGTCCTGCTTCACCTGCTCCAATCCGATCACTCGAATTTTGTCTTTCAATGTCTGCAGATCGGTCACGTATTTTTTCAAGTCCCCAAAATCCGGTGGCAGCCGATCAGACGTGCGTACGCCCACAGGTGCCGGAATTAGGGCCGGACCCTGAGTTTTAGCAAACGCTTTCAGTTCATCAACGACTCTCAGAATCTGGTTGTCGATCAATTCAAACGGCTTCAGAAACGTATCGTCAACGCTCATATCAACGTTCGGCGGCAGGCCGAGTCGTATTTTAAAGCGGTCCAGCTGATCCGCCAGTGCTCGACGAGAACTCGCCAGCTGGTTCTGTGCTGTATTGAGTCGTGTTACCAACTGTGACACACTCAGACTAACAACCTGCGTTTCTCGCCATCGAATCAACTGCTGAATGGACGACTGATAGACCAGGTCATCAGAAATCGCGACCAGCTGTGCTTTCTCTTCTTCCGACAGCAACCCGTTCCAAATCAGATATTCTCCGTCGTACTTCAACTTAAGCCGTAGCGACTCGGGAAACTCGACTCCGTCCGGCAAGGCACTTAATGGCTCGCGGACGATACCCGGATTCCAGCTATCCTGAACCTGACCAATTTCGATTTGTTCTTCCAACTGGCGAATATTGTTCTGCTGGTTGAAGATGTTCTGAACAGCCAACTGCAGTCTCAGGTAATCCACCGAAATGTCGGTAAAGATCGTCTGGCGAAACCGAGCCATGTTCCTGACAAGATACAACAGGTTGCGTTCCGACTGTGTTAACGACTCCAGGCGAATTTTTCTGCCCGCCTGAAGTAACAATGGTTGGCTGATTTGCCACGCCAGAGATGTCGCACTGACTCCGCCAGAACCAAGATTCCACGTCACGCTGTTTAACAAGTCAATTGTGTACTGCCCACCGCTCGGCAGTAGCTGCGTTATGCCCAGCCCGGTGCTGCGTGTTTGAGCTCCGTCCTTATTCAGGTTCGAATTCAGAAGACCGCCACCAGCCCCCGCAGGAGTCATGTGGAAGCGAGCTCCCAACAGAAATCGCTGTTCAGTCAAATCCAGAGCCGACAGATAAACGTTTTCAATCTGTGTCTGATATTCGCGGCTGTGGATGTAGGTCAGTTCCAGGCTGTCTCGCAGATTCACGCGAGGAATCTTCACACTGCTGTGCCCATCAACAGGGTTGTCCGTCATCAGCCGAGCATACGGGGCCAACCAACGAGGGTTCTCAACACTAATTGTGTCACCCATGTCATGCCAGCCTTTGTAGCCTTCACGACCGTTCAAATGATGCATGAATGCATGTGCGGCAGGGTCATCCGGAGGCAGCGGTTCACAATCCGGATCATACGGATCGTAAAAACGACTTCGTGCATCGGGCTGCAGGTCTGTACGAGGCAGCTGCCAACGTTCGTCAGTCAGCTTTTCACCGATTGCTCGATAGGTATCCTGCTCGGCCTGTTCTCGCCAAAACCGTCTTGAGCAGCCAGCTAAAGGCTGCAGAATCAGTGCAGCCAGAGCCATGCTCGATATGACGCGAGCAAATCTGCTGATATGTTTTCTATTTGCCATCCGTTGCTCCATCATTCTGAGGGACGTCGGTTTTCGGCCATTTCAAATTGGTTGTCACGCAGCAGGCTTAAAGCAATTTTTCCGAAATGCGCGAAGGTACCGACAGGTACGAATTCGTCTATTGGATGGGTTATGCTCGATGCAGAAGCCATTTCTCCGACAGCTTTCGCACAACCGTCATGTTCGAACGTGCTATATCCCAGATGACCGTCGAAGGCCGCAAAAACCCTCACTGTGGCGTAGTCGGAACATCATGCATAACCGGTATGTTTTAACAGCATGAGGCGTGCACTCCGCCGGGGCGACCGATTGGCGAGTATCATCGCGGACGCTGGCCGCCCTACATCCCGGCAACCCTGCCTTAGAGCCTGTGTTCTGCAGGTAATGCCGCTTGTCCGGAACTGCAGTTTCGCCAGCTACAACGCCATTATGACTACGACCTCCGCTTATAGCGGTCGTCCCAACTGTCCGTTCCCTGTCCAGAAATTCAAACGAACAGTGGCATCAGTCAAATCGTTTGGGCGTGAAACGCACATTCTGCCGTCGATACTCATCATCAGGAATATGTCGGCAGATTTAGCAACTTTGCGGCCACATCGACAGATTGCAACAATTATGCAACCCGTCGGTTGGGGCGCACCATGTTGCATTGCACAAAAACACACGACAGGCACCAGTTTCTGATTCCTGACGCAGCTACCTCGGTTCTTCAACATCGGAGCACGGATGCTCATCAACCCCACCCGCCAACCAGAAACACTCAATCACGTTTCATCACTTTCGGTGGCGCTGTGCGCGGCGATCGTGTTGCTTCCGTTGTTTGCAGGCTGCGCTTCCACGCGTTGCGCACCCGGAAAAAATCAGGTCAGCAGCGATCTGCAGTCGCGGGTTCACAGCGGACTTGGACCATTGCAATGCAACAGTGATGCTCTGATTCCTGATGACGTATCCCTACAGGACGGAGTCACGGCGGACGAAGCCGTGGCTGTAGCACTTTGGAATAACTCGGCCTTTAATGCAACACTGGCCCGCCTTGGCATGGCTCGCGGCGATCTGGTGCAGGCTGGCCTGCTGACGAATCCACAGTTTAACCTGCTGCTACCTGGCGGAACGAAACAGCTTGAATGGACGATGTATCTACCGGTTGAATCGTTACTGCTGCGAGAAACCCGACTGGACATGTCGGAACGCGAAGTCTGTCGAGTTGCCCAGGAACTTGTTCAGAACGGTCTGAACCTGGTGCGAGACGTTCGAGTTGCTCATGCTGGACTGGTGTTCGCCGTAGACCGGGCTGCCCTTGCAAATGAGGCCGTTGACGTGCGAAAACATGTAGCGGATCTTACAGAAAAACGTCTGAATGCAGGCGACATCAGCGAACTGGAAGCGACAACTGCCCGGATCGAGTTTTTGCGAGCCAAAGCCGACGCCGCGGGTTTCCGACACGCGGTTGCTCAGGCAGACGCTGTTTTGCGGCAGCTAATGAGTGTCGGCACATTGTCTGATTCGCTGATTCCGGTCGCCGATCCGGACGGTTTCCAGACAGAGCACGACCTGCAGGCTTTAATCGCTGAAGCTACGTCTTCTCGCCCAGACCTTCAGGCCGCCACCTTCGCTGCCGACGCGGCCAGACGCCGCGCCGAACTTTCGCGATGGCAGTGGCTGAGACTCGATATGGTCGCCGACGCAAATGCTGGCGGAGCTGGAAATTCCAACTTTGGCCCGGGCTTCCGGTTTGATATCCCAATCTTTAACAAAAACCAGGGCGGCGTGCAAACTGCCGACTGGACCGTTTACCAGGCGACTCAAAACTACAACGCAGTTCGAGACCAGGTAATCGCCGACGTGCAAACCGCGTATTCGCAGGTTCTGCAGGCGGAAGAAAACCTTGCCATTCTGCAAGCAGACGTGATTCCATCAATTCAGGAAGCATTGAACCTCGCCAACAAAGCTTACCTTGACGGCGGTGCTCCGTATTTTTTGGTCCTGCAGACAACCAGTCAGTTCCTGGATTCGCGAACGCGAGAACTCGAAGTCACAGCAGATTTACGACGAGCCAAAGCCAACCTTGATCGAGGTGTCGGTCGCAAACTGCAATCCAACCTGACAGAAACGATACCGTTTATACCCGCATCAACTGAAGCAATGGACGCTGCTCAAACGCAGCTCGTTTCTCAGACTTCTGCGGCACAGCAGGCCACTTCTACTGATTCGGAGCCAGGTATTCTGTTAATATCCAAAGACGGTTCATCGCTTTTCAGCGGGGCAACCAACCGTGTATAGGTTGGAGAGCAGCTTCGGAAAATCGCGGATCAGCTTGATGCAATGCAGCTGCGGGATATGGCGGCTGGAATCAGCAGCACACGTCAGACACTGGCGGATGCGAACGCCAAACCGAATTTTGCGACTGGACTTTACGCACCAGAATGCGCTAATACTGATTCTGCAGTTCGAGTCGGCGGTGCAGTGTCCGCTGGATATCGCTAACTGATCGGAACCGATTCGGCTTAAAAGAACAACGTTTTCCTGAAGCATTTTGAGCAGCCAGGCATTGCGGTTCACTACTCGTTTCTCTGGCATTCATCAACGTACTCATACATCAGAATTCAGCATGAATCGCTTTCAAAACATCCAGCTGAGACGCACAGTTCCAGCCCTCGCAGTGGCCATTGCCGCTCTTCTGTCAATCGCAGGCTGTTCGAAAAACAACAAACCCCAAGCTAAAAAAGCGGCTGCTCCGGCGAAGGTCGAGAAGCATTCAGAATCGAGCCTCGCAACGATTACGCTGACCGCAAAAGCCGTTGAAAGGTTGGGGGTTTCACTAGGCACCGTTGAAACTCAACTGGTGCCGCGTGTGCGACGCTTCGGCGGCGAAGTGATGATCCCGCCCGGCAATGGAGTGATTATCTCCGCGCCAATGCCTGGGACAATATCGCTGCCCGAGGGCCAGCCAATGATTACTCCCGGACAGCATGTGTCCGCCGGAGAAACCTTATTCACCTTCACGCCCTTGCTGCCCCCGGAACGTGAGGTTCCCAGTCCTGTTGAACGCATACAAATGGCCACGGCACGAGCGTCTTTGACCTCGATGCAGATTACTGCCGACGGAGACGTCCAACGCGGCAAAGCCGAACTGGAAGGCGCCGAGATCGCATTGAAACGCGCGAAACAACTGCTCGAAGATC
The DNA here is from genome assembly GCA_041689795.1 of Fuerstiella sp. Taxonomy (GTDB): domain Bacteria; phylum Planctomycetota; class Planctomycetia; order Planctomycetales; family Planctomycetaceae; genus Fuerstiella. The sequence continues at coordinate 11,152 of JBDNFN010000353.1, forward strand.
GAGCCGGAAGTGCTCGCGCCGTTGACGATGCAGAAGCGTTGATGCAGATTGCAAGCAAGACTCTGGAAGCTGCCGTAGAACGTGCTGACCTGCTGAAAAAACTAACTCTGGAATCCAAACTCGGCAAAGTGGAATCAATGCCGATGACCGCGCCGGTTTCCGGCACATTGCAGGCATTGAACGTAACTCGTGGCCAAAACGTGGCCGTTGGTCAAATTCTGTTCGAAGTCGCGGATCTTGATAAATTGTGGATCAAAGTTCCTGTCTATGTCGGGCAACTGAAACAGTTCAATCTAAAGGCGAACGCAACAATCAGCGGACTGACAATCAATGCGGGCGAAAAATCCCTGCAGGCCAGTCCGGTTAAAGCTCCACCCACTGCTAACGCGTTAGCTTCCACGGCCGACCTGTACTTTGAAATCGACAATAAGTCCGGCGAGCTCCGGCCTGGACAGCGAGTTGGAGTCAGCCTGCCGTTAGCCGAAGAAGCAGAATCACTGACGGTGCCTGCCGGAGCCGTGCTGTACGATGTTTACGGCGGCTGCTGGGTGTATGTGCAGGACAGCGACGGCGTCTTCCATCGAGAACGTATTATTGTCGAACACATGACCGACACGATCGCCGCTATCAGCACCGGGCCAAATGCCGGCACACAGGTTGTGGTGGATGGATCTGCAGAACTGTTCGGTACCGAATTCGGTACCGGAAAATAGCGAATGGCAGCGGCCATAAGTGCGACGAAAACAGTAGCAAACGTCTGAACTTCTCATACGATCGATACCATCGTTCAAAGCAAAAGCCATGAGCTGGTTGATTTCTGCATCACTTCGATTCCGACTTCTTGTCGTTGCTTTGGCGACAGTGCTGATTATTGTCGGCATCCGATCTGCGGACGATATCCCGCTGGACGTCTTCCCTGAATTCGCTCCGCCGGTGGTGGAAATCCAAACGGAAGCTCCCGGTCTATCCACGGAAGAAGTGGAGAGCCTTGTCACTGTGCCGATCGAAAATTCGATGACCGGCATTCCCTACATGGAAACAGTGCGTTCCAAATCGGTGCTGGGGCTTTCCTCAGTGCGCATGATTTTTGAACGCGGCACAGACCTACTGATTGCCCGACAACTGGTGCAGGAACGCCTGACTCTGTCATCTGCCCGACTGCCGAAGGTTGTTAATCCGCCCGTAATTCTGCCGCCGCTGTCGTCGCTAAGTCGAGCGATGAAAGTCGGCATGACATCTGCCACGATGTCGCAGATGGACATGACGGTACTCACCAAGTGGACCATTCGTCCTCGCCTGATGTCGATTCAAGGCGTAGCTAACGTCGCCATCTGGGGCGAAAAAGATCGGCAGTTTCAGGTGCTTGTCCATCCCGATGAACTTCAGGCTCATGGCCTGACACTGAACATGATTCGCATCGCTGTTCAGAATTCGGCAATTGTCGGAGCCGGTGGATTCATCGACACGCCAAACCAGCGTTTGGCAATTCGACACGTGGCACCTATTTACGATGCTGACGATCTGAAGGAAATTGTGGTCGCGTTTCGAGGTGGAGCACCGTTGCTGCTGGGCGATGTGGCGGACGTTGTTATTGACCATGCCCCCCCTATCGGCGATGCCATCATCAACGATGTGCCGGGAATTCTGCTGATCGTCGAAAAACAGCCGTGGGCGAACACTCTGAACGTAACCCGACAGGTCGAAGCCGCATTGGCAGACCTGCAACCGGGTCTCGGCGATATCAAAGTGGACACCACCGTGTTTCGGCCGGCAACATTTATTGAACGTTCGCTGGAAAATCTTACAGAAGCAATGCTGATTGGCTGCGTTTTAGTAATTTTTGTTCTGGCCCTGTTTTTGTTCGACTGGCGAGCTGCAGTGATCAGCGCCACCGCAATTCCTTTGTCGTTACTAGCCGCCGCACTTGTACTGTACTACCGAGGTGGCACCATCAATACGATGGTACTGGCGGGGCTGGTAATTGCTTTGGGTGAAGTGGTCGACGACGCAATTATCGACGTGGAAAACATCATTCGACGGCTGCGAATTAACAAGCAAAACGGTTCGCCACTGTCGGCCTATCGAGTTGTGCTGCAGGCATCTCTGGAAGTCCGCAGCGCGGTTGTTTATGCCAGCCTGATTGTTGTACTGGCATTCATGCCCGTATTCTTTCTGGAAGGGCTGGCCGGTTCTTTCTTCCGCCCGTTGGCCGCGTCATATGTACTGGCCATCATGATGTCGCTGCTGGTGGCTCTTACCGTCACGCCAGCGATGTCGCTGATGCTGCTTCCCGGAGCAAAACTAAGACAAACAGACGCACCTCTTGTTCGACTGCTGAAAGCCATGTACCGCCCGTTGCTGCGACCTTTTGTTGCTATGCCCTGGGCGTCGGTAGTTCTGGTCGTGACCACCTTTGTCGTCGGAGCCTGGGCCGTGCCTCAATTGGGCGAAGAACTGCTTCCGAAGTTCAAGGAAACGGACTTTCTGATGCACTGGGTCGAAAAGCCGGGCATCGGAATCGATGCAATGAACCGCATTACAATTCAGGCCAGTAAAGAAATGCGAGCTGTTCCCGGTGTTCGCAACTTTGGATCTCACATTGGTCGGGCGGAAGTAGCAGACGAAGTTGTCGGACCAAACTTTACGGAACTGTGGATCAGCATCGACGAAAATGCAGACTACGACGAAACCGTGGGCAAGGTACAGGAAATTGTCGACGGTTATCCGGGGCTGTACCGAGACCTGCTGACCTACCTGACGGAACGTATCAAAGAAGTACTGACCGGCACGAGTGCCACCATTGTTGTTCGTGTATACGGGCCAAATCTGGATGAACTCAGAGAAACAGCTCAGCGTGTCGCAGCGGAAATGAAAGATATAGAAGGCGTCACCACGCTGAAGGTCGAACCGCAGGTGCTGGTGCCTCAGATTGTCGTGCGATTTCGTCCGGACGCAGCTTCGCGTTTTGGCCTGACGCCAGGCGATGTACTGACCGCAACTTCCACCTTGATGAGTGGTACCAAAGTTGGAGAAATTTATGACGACCAAAAAATCTTCAGCATTGTAGTCTGGGGCAAGCCTCAGGTTCGTCAGGACCTTGACGCGTTGCGAAACCTGATGATCGACATCCCCGGTGGCGGACAGGTTCCTCTGCACGATGTCGCAGAAATAAACATCGAACCCACACCCAACGTCATTCAGCGTGAAGGAGCTTCTCGACGAATTGACGTTACTTGTAATGTAGACGGTCGAGATCTCGGCAGCGTGGCTCGCGATATCGAAGCCAGAATTCGCGAAAAAGTCGAATTCGCCAATGGGTATCACCCGGAGTTTCTGGGTGAATTCACTGAATCTCAGGCTTCACGACGCCGAATGCTTACGCTTTCCGGACTCGTGCTGATTGGAATTCTGGTTCTACTTCACGTGGATTTTCGTTCGATACGTTTGGTGTTACTTGTGTTTTTCACACTGCCTTTTGCATTGCTGGGCGGCGTTGCCGGAGCGTTTATGTGCGGCGGGGTGATTTCTCTTGGGTCGCTGGTCGGCTTTGTAACGATCCTTGGCATCGCAACTCGCAATGCCATTATGCTGTTGGATCACTATCGCCACCTGCAGCTGGAAGACGGTCGTCCCTTCGATCGCGAGCTGATCATGCAGGGCGCCGAAGAACGACTCGCTCCCATTCTGATGACCGCGCTAACTACTGGACTCGCGCTGCTGCCGCTTGTCATCAGCGGCAACCGACCGGGCAACGAAATTGAACATCCGATGGCGTTTGTAATTCTCGGCGGACTTGTCGGAGCAACAGTTATGAACCTGTTGCTTATGCCAGGCCTGTTCTGGTTGGTCGGTCCAATCCGTTGGAAGCAGGACGAATAACCGAATGCCGTTCCGCTGCATTCAAGATGCGACGAAGAGCATCAGTGTGACACAGCAAAACGACACTACCAAACTTGTCCAACATCCCTGAAAATCCACCCAAGCCTGACGCAGCCTTAGGAAATCGACAGTCACAGATGACCGCCGCAGGCTGTTTTATTTCATAGAGTCAGCTTAAGGCTTTACAGAAGTTGCAGTGGTTTCAACAGCAGGTTCGCCAGAATCCTGTGGGTACACAATCAGCCGGTCGTGACACAGAAGAATCAGATCGTGACGACCGTCATCAGTTACGTCAGCGACAAGACCTTCACGAGGTTCGGTGCCACGAGAATTCGATTCAGTGACGAGTCGTTTTTCTTCAAACACTCGGAAATGAGTCGCGGCCTTCAGACCTTTGTCTACATTGAAGTGCAACAATTCAATTCCATCGATGCTGGTGTCAATAACTGCCAGATCTACTTTGCCGTCGCCATTTAGATCGCCAGCAATGACGTCGGCTGCGTAGGCGTCTTCGCGATCCGATTCGTAAGATGCGATTTCCTGCAGGTTCGAATCCAGTCGACCGGAATACAGCACGGCAAACTGCTGCTGGCCGAACAGCAACAGGTCGTCTTTTCCGTCGCCATTCAGGTCGGCAACATGGGCGGACGAAAACCGAAGCGAACCAAGTTCGGCTTCCTTCCACGCCCGGTAAAGCCCATTGCTCTCTTTTAGAATTCGCAGTTTTTTGACGCCCATGTCGATCAATACGATTTCGTCGCCATCGCTGTCATCGAGATTAAGAACAGCCACGCCGGAAATCCGAGCCTTGGATTCGCCAGCGTTGAATTGATCAGCAACGGTCCACTCGCTGCCGCGATAGACCATCTTCCGAGCGAATGCTTCGCGGGCAACATACAACGCTCCGTCTTTTGTAAACAGTTCGCCGGCGGATGACGTTCCCAGATTCAACGGTTCGATCTTAGCAGTCGCGGCGGCGTCTTTTTCGTTGACAGCCCCGGACACAAGATAGACACCTTTATTGCCAGCCCCGTTCGGAACCACTAACAGGTCATCAATTTTATCGCCGGTTGCATCAATCGTCATCAGGTCGACGCCACGAGCCCCCATTGCCTTCGAGTCCAGCGTTTGCGTGGTTGATGCTTCGCCCCACGTAGCGTCGGGTGAGACGGCCAGATATTGCAGCTTCACCTGAGTTGACCCGCCTGAACCTTTTTTCTGACAGACAGCTAATCGGCTGGAACTTTCACCTTTCAGACACTGTATGGCGGCCAGATCGAAGCCTTCAAGTGGCCGCGCGACTGTTTGAGGAAACGACATTCGGCCGTCCTGAAAACGACTGACAGCAATGACGGCTTCTGTTTCGCTCATCAAGACAACTTCTGACGTTCCGTCGCGGTCAACATCGGCAACGCAGATGTCGCTGGCGCCCAACAGACTTGGATACGTTTCTGCAGTGTCCAGCCCATCAATTCCGTTTTGCCGATACACCAGCACCTGAGCATTTTCGGGATCCGTCACCACAACATCGTTCAGCTTGTCACCGTCGATATCACCGATCGCAATCGCTCGTTCACGACTTCCCGAAGCTTCGCCGATGCCAAACTGTACCAACCTGGTGGGCAGTTCACCGGATGCCGGTTCAATCTTTGTGAGCCGCGAAATCTGAACGCGCCCCGTGCGACTATCTACCGTCAGTAATTCTTTGCCCGGTTCCTGATCGACATCGTACAGCGTTACAGATCGTGGCTGATGCAGATCGAAACGCACTTCCGGTCCGAGTCGGCCGTCCTTTGTCTGCAGACGAGCACACAGCCCGCGGTCTGAACCTTCGTTGGCCTGATAACTAAGGTCGTCCAATCCGTCGCCATCCAGATCGGCAACCTGAATTAGCGATAACTGAGTAGACGTGTTAATCAGCGGCAACGGCGTTTGCATGGTGCCTTCCGCAGACTGCAGAATAATATACGTCACGTTTTTACCAAGCACCGCGATATCGGCTCGTTTATCGCCGTTCAGGTCGCCCGATGCAATCATCCAGGACGCCGGAGCCAGATCGGGCAATCGAACGGACCACTTTTGCGACCACTCAGTCTTCCCCTTTTCCGGCTGATATCGCACGACAAGACTGTCGGGCGTACCAATGTAGGCTGCATCAATCCGCCCATCGTGATTAAAGTCGTTGCAGATCAGTCCGGCTATTTGCTTGTCGACAGAAATCTGTCGCACTTCAAATCGCCAGTCTGACTTCAGGTCATTGATGGAACGGCCTGAACGGGGCTTTTCCGTTTCCGCTTCTTTCTGCTGACGAAAAAGTCGCAGACAGCTCGTGCGATTATCGACAGTCATCACATCATTTAAACCGTCCGAATCGAAGTCGCCAGCCGACAATCCAAACGCCCGTTCATCCAGTTTGTACAACTCAACGCCGGAAAACCCATAAAACTGAGCATACCGATTCTCCTCTTTCTCTTCGGCTCGCACAGAAGTTGAAATACTCGCGAGCAAAACAATGGCAAGGCAACCGGAGAATACACTTCGTAACGAACAGGATGCGATCAAAGTTGAAATCACAGAGATGACCTTTGGCAGCGAACAAGAATCAATTTGACACAACACACGCGACCATTCTTGGATGCAGAACGCCATGTTGCAAGTGCTGGCCACCGTTCCTTAGTGGCGAACAGGCACCGGCGGTCCTGACTCAAAGCACAAACGGTCGTTTTTCAAGGCTGATTTCTGAAGCTTTCAACGAAGGCCGCCTTGCACGGCGACTCACTCCGAACCCAAAAACGTGTCAACACCCGTCTGAATCAACTGGGCAGCGCACAGTCAATTGCCCGTTCGTCGAATGTGGCCGCCGCTGTCTGCAATAGCCGAAACAAAAAAACGTCACACCAGCACTCGTTTCGACGATTCAATTCAGAAAGGCCGAACTTACTAGCTCTACCGGAATCCGTTTTCCGCTGCAGGCTAACCCGGCCACCGGGTGCTTCCAATCGCTGCTCGAATTTCTGTCCTGCCCCAAAATTCATTCGGCGAAGATTGATACTTTCCGATCAGCAATCCTTTCGGTAACGACTTGCTTCATGCTGCGCTTTGGACGGTAACTCGCAAGCCCTCCACTGCGTCATACCCCCCCCACCGGGAGTTCTTTGCCCAAAATTAGACAACAATCACCGCGTTTTCTTGTGAATGAACCCGCGAGCCTGTTCTAACGGGACGTTGCCGTCACCCCCGAACACGGCAACATAGCCAAGCCGTCGATCGTAATCACTGCCTAGAAATCGGAAACGTCGTTTTTTGAATGTTCGTCCGGGTCAGATATTCAGTCCGCGTATGGAATGATAAAACAGGTATTATCGCCATGAAAAAAATCCAAAAAACACATCAGCGGCTTCGCTCAGAACTAGAAGCTCCAACGGCCTTGCGGGCGTTTTCATGCCGTTCATCATTCAGCCAAATCCATGGATTGGATGGCAAGTGCTAGAATGCACTTTTTGAGATCGTATTCCTGCGAGGGACAACGGTGCGGCCGATGATGCTGCTCGAATTTACTCAGCAGACGATAAATCTCTATATTTTCAGTGTCTATTTATCATCGACCATCATCCACGCGAATTTCGGCTGGAAGCTGGGTTGGCTGGAAAAATTAATGGTAACTCCTCGATTTCATCACTGGCATCACGGAATCGAGAAGGAAGCAATTGCTGTGAACTTCTCAATTCACTTTCCGTTGATCGACAAACTGTTCGGCACCTACCAAATGCCGGAAGACCGTTGGCCCGAAGGCTAAGGAATCCAGGACCATCCCGTCCCCCATGGATACTGGGCTCAATAGAAGTACACATTCAGACAACGAAACAAATAGGTCAGTAACAGTGTCAGGCCTCAACCAAGCCAACCAACAGGGCCATCCCCCTTTAGCCAAATCGGCAAGAAAGGCGGAGAATCTCGTGAAGCGACACAGCGACCTCAGGGCACTTGTGTCGGGGCCGGCTGAATCGCGTTTCGAATGAACGCCGGTCGGTCCGTTGTAATCGAGGATGCCTGAAGATTTGCAAAGTAACGTGCGGATTCAATGTCGTTGACCGTCCAAACGTGGAACTCCAATCCGGCTTCGCAAACTCGCGACACAAATGCCTGGTCGACTACATTCCGATTAGCATTCGTGCCCAGTCCTGTTGCTTCAGTCTTCTCCAGAATTTCAACAACCTCATTCACCCCCGGCTTCCACTCACTTTCTTTGCTGGCCTGTCTATATCCAGTCAACCAGTTTACCTTGAAGCCCGGCATCGTTCGGCGGCACTCTGAAACAACGGTTTCATTGAAGCAGATAATTACTATCTGCTCCGGCTTCAGCCCTGAGGCGATCAACTGTGGTCTGAGAAGCGGAAGAATTTCCGGACCACACTTAATTTCAACAAATATCTGTTTGCCATCCGGGACGGTCGTCAGCACTTCCTGCAGCGTTGGGATACGTTCGTTGGCGAAGCGTGAGCCTTTCCATCTTCCAACATCTACCTGTCGAAGTTCGTCCAGCGTCGAATTGGCGACGTGAAGTTCGGGCTGCTGCGGAGCAACTCGTTTTGTCGTTTTGTCGTGAATGCAGACGATTTGGTTGTCTTTTGTTACGTAAAAATCACCCTCAATTGCATCCGCCTGTTGTTCCCATGCGAGCCGAAAGGCGGCCAAGGTATTTTCTGGAGCGTCATAAGAAGCTCCCCGGTGGGCCACAATAAGCTGGGCGCTGGCAGTCGTGGAACAAGTCAGCAAAAAGATAGAAAACACGCTCAGGAGAGTATTTTGCATTATTGGCTCAAAAAATGGTGTCAAAGGTCGGGGGTCGACGTTGGAGCTCTGTATCACTCTGCGGCGGGAATGAACTTGCGGCGGCAAAAGAATCGAACAATTACTTCTGTCGGAGCCATCGATGTCACAGCAAAACTATGTCGCACAGATCGTTGATGAATCTGGGCTCGAGTTTCGCATCAACACTCTCAAGATTCAACTGCCTGAGTTCGCCGTGATTGCCTAGCAGCGTGTCCGGAAACCAGTTCCGGACTGGCATTCGTTGATGAGATGTCGTAGTAAAGTGGTGATTTGACTGGGCATTTTTGTTTACTTGTTTTTTTGATCGAGCCTCCGAGTTGAGTCGTAAAATTTGTGAATGGCA
>JBDNFN010000354.1:0-4287 GCA_041689795.1 Fuerstiella sp.
ACGTCTTGTTGGCCATGTAGTTCTTCATAATGTCCACAAGGGGTTTATCGGCTCGTTTCCCCTTTCCCGCAAACTCATCAAAGGCAACGCAGCTCCAGTGACCGACAAGCCCAAGATTGTAAGGCTTGCGATTTTCCACGAACAGTTTGGGCACCGTGACCTCGCCACCGGAAATTAGCATGCCATGCGGTGAAAGTTCCGAATAGATGTGCGACTTACCGGTGCCCTTTGGACCCAGTTCAATCAGGTTGTAGTTGCGTTCACAAAACGGAATCAGCCGAGTCAGCTGAATCATCTTGCTGCGTTCACCAAAGACTTCCGGATTCAAGCCGATGCTTTGCATCAACAGATCGATCCATTCTTCGGTCGTGAACTGTCGTCGCGCTTCAATGTAACCCTCAAAATCAAAGCTGGACTTTTGAATCGGCTTCAGGCTTTCCAATACCCACGGAACATCGCTGCCCTCTTTGTGTTGGTATTCGATATCGGCAAGGCACCAGACGCCGCCCACCAGAAGCTTCTCGTGCTGTTTTATAGTCTCTGAACGCACAATTACCTGACTAATGCCAAGGTTGGCAAAGGTGGCTTCGTAGACGTCTTTCTTGTCGTTCAGGTTAACCTTGACCTTGTCGATAATTTTATGCGGCCGGCCTTTTTCACGAATCTGTGACCGCACAAGCCCGGCGTAGTTACGGTGGACATAGTGCTTTTTCAGAATCTCCAGGATGGTTTCAATGCCTGACTCAATCTGATCTTCGTCTGACGTGGTGCAATACTGAGACAGCAGGTATTCCAGTACATAGGTCGGCACAACGGCGTTGCCCTTAACCTTTTTGACAAGGTCTTTGCGCACAACCAGAGGCTGAATCAGATCCGTAATTTTCTTATCGAATGGTGTCATTCGGATTGGCTTTATTTAATCGAAGTCAAAGTCGCTCACAAAGGATTTTCGGAGTGTGTAGGTATGAGAAGCGTAGTCCTGATCATGCGATGTGGTTCCGATTTGCTCACGCAGTTTCAGAAATACTTCCTGTTCGTTGTAGGCATCTGCATCACGAGACAGCACCAGCCGCAGCTTGTGTTCACGCTCTCTGGGGTTTTCTGATTTCAGGTCAAAGCAGACTTCGTGAGCTTCTGATATCTGAGTACCGTCCTGAGCGAAGATGGCCACCTTCAAAGTTCGTGGCTGCAGCTTTTCGTTAATGGGATCTTTCTGATACAGCACCACAGCCAGCTGACCGGTTGAAATTGTTGTCAGGTTGCCGCGAATTACATCCACATCCACCTGTGCCACATCGCTTTGGCGAGACTTGTTGATTTCAATCACCGGTACAACCACTTCCTGCAGCGTGCAACCACCGTGTACGTACCTGAAGCCAGAACCTTTCAGTCTCAGACGGTTAATCGATTTCGGAACGGCCACATCCATATCGCCGGTAAGCCCGACCTGAGCCGACGAAAACCTGACCAGTCCATCGGTCACCTTCAGGTTGGTGCCCAGCAGAAAGCGGCGGTCACGATATTCCGCGTCCACACTGTTGGCTTCAACGCCGGAAAAGTCACTTTCCTCAACGCCTCGCTGAAACAGAAAACCGTGATCCGCGGTAATCAGAATGTTACTGGTGTTGCCGGCGACCAACTTTTTGACCATTTTCACCAATTCCGCCATGGCCTCTTCGGCAGCCAGAAAAACGCGGTCTTCCGACTTGGTGTTATCTCCGGTCTGGTCGACGAGATTCTGATAGACGTACACAACATCATGATCCTTCGTCAGATCACGGCATTCGTCACGATTCATGTCCAGCAGTTCTTTCGACAGCATGGCCGCGGCCTTGCGGTTAGGCCCAACCGCCTTTGTCAGAATCTTATGGCGGTTGTCTGTGCCCATAGAACTCTGGCCATCCACACTCACACTGGCACTTTTGTCGTGATTGATTTGCAGCGTCGTGTTGGGCAGCAAGGCGGCCATGCCCAACTGTGTGTAGCTGGGCAATCCGGTCACCATGCACGTCAGTTCTGCCGAATATTTATCTTCCTTGCGAATCTTAGCCGCCAGTTCATGTCCGATCTCGTAACGCAGACCGTCGGAAATAATCACAACCACCTTGTTGTTCTTATCAACAAACGGACGCACATACTCTCGATAGAACGCGTTTTGGCGACTAACCCCGGCGATGTCCCAATCCGTTTGTCGATCAACCAGCACCTGCCAGCGGTCACCCAAAGGCAGCAGAAAGCGGTTTGAGTACCAGTTGTCGACCAGTTCAGCCAGAGGATTCAGCAGAGTGCGGTTTGACGACCGGCTATGATGGAAGACAAAACGACGGTACAGCTGATCGGCTGCATACCAAGTCTTCGTATAGCGAGCGACACCATCTTTCAGAGATTCCATATCCAGCTGCAGGCTGTCGATCAAGTGCAGCAATTCTGAAGCCATATCCACAGCTTCGTATTCATCACGAAACCGATCGTACCAATGGCCGGGCCGACGCATGCGAATTAAACGCGTGCACTCGGCGGACGACAGAGTGCGTTGCTGAACGCTTTTGGCCAGGTCACTCAGGATTTTCTTATCGATCAGCTCGTAATAATCGACATCAGACAGTTCCCGAAAGTCACGGCCCGTCAGATCGTCCTGTACGTTTAGAATTTTGGCACACGCGTGAGAATGATGTTCAAACGCTGATCGATTGCGATTGCTGTCTTTCCAGCGTTTCAGAAACACCAACGCTTCGGCATTCATGTGGATGTCTTTATCCCCATTTGTGCGGAAGGCGTAGCAGGAACGAAACAGTTCAATCACAAAGTCCTGTGGGCTTGGCGTTTCAGAACTGTAGCAATACGCTTTAGCCGCACTGGCCCACAAAAACGGGTCCAGTTGGCAGCGAGTAATCAGCTTGTATTTGTCGTCGCGGTCTTCGGCCAGTTCGGCCAGCACAGCTTCCAGCACCACATCCAGCCGAGCATCGGCCCCTGCACACACAGCCAGCATCTTCATCAGGATCTGGCTTTTGGTATCGCTGGCAATGCTAAGGCTTTGCAGTGCTTCCCGACGTTTGCCCGACTTAAAGAATTCCAGGTGATCGGCAATCAGTGGCCCGAACTCCAGATTCAGACCCAGTTCCGTAAGCCACAGAGCGGCCTGATCGGCTCGAAATTCTCCCTGAGCCAGTTGAATATCCAGCAGCCAGTTGTTGAGTGGCTCAGGCTGAGGGCCATATTTGAACAGCAAGAACTTTTGTTGTGGCTGTTCTTTCAGCAACCGATGCTTCAGTTGAAATTCGTTGTCGTCAATTTCAACCTTGTCGACACCCGGCAAATCAACGCCTTCAAAGTCCTTGCGCAGTTCCTGTTTGTCGTCGTACCAAAAGACAATGCGGTGCTTCTGGAACAGGTGAGCCAGAGCATCGTTGATTTGCAGCTTCATTGAAATCCGGTGTCACTTCGTCTGGGTAGGAAGATAGATCGCCCCATGCTAAACGACAGAGACCGGTTAATCCACGAGGCGTCGGTGTGATTCTGTTTTCCTTGCACAATCAAAGAGTTTACAACGGTACAAACATCACGTTCGAACAGAAGCGGCGGTGCGAGATATTCCCGCATCGCCGCTAATTCGTGTCAAACGTTTCAGTGGTAGTCACAAGTGACTACCCGCCGTTTTGTGGGTTATAGCTGCACACTGATCGCACGCAGATCTCTTTGAATCTGAAACCGGTTGGGGTAACCGTCACCAGGGTTAAACGTCCGTTGCTTGGGGATTACGAACGGGGATGCCTCCGTTGGCGTCACCGGTGACTCACGCTCCAGGTTGAAATCATTGAGCGAATTGAATTCGATTTCCGAAACGTCGTCTAGAGATTTTTGGTCAAGTGGGCATCCTGGCGCAAACCCTTGAATCTGCGGAAAGATGATGTCGACCTTTTCATCTGTCAAACCAAACCCCTTCAGTGTTGCTCTGTCGGCTTGGTCCTTCGCACACTTGTCCACCACCAGCACGCTGCTTATGGGATCATCAATGCCGATGATCGCTTTGACGGTTCCTACCTTCTTTTTTCGTCAGTCGTAAACTGTCCGAATCGGTCTACGGAAACTTTCACTTCCTTTTGACGTTTTACAAACACCGGCGGACTATTGACGGCGTAATCAAGAATCTTCAGCGTCAGTCGGGATAGGTGTTCTCTGTGGCAATGTGGCACCCAGACATACGTGCCGCAGTGGAAGCCCGTCAGCGAACAACAGTCGGCCGGAACATCGCAGCGTTTGCCGTAACGCAGCCAGCCACAGTTG
>JBDNFN010000355.1:0-25239 GCA_041689795.1 Fuerstiella sp.
AAGGAACTTGTGCACCAGTGCGACTACGTGGATCAGGCGGAGGCTCGTGCCAGTATTTTCGAGTATATAGAAATCTTTTACAATCGAATACGGCTACATTCAGCGTTGGGTGGGATGAGTCCGGAACAGTTTAAGCAACAGGGATCAGCCGCGGCTGAGTTTAGTCAAACCCCACCAACAAAGGCAGGCCATCCTAACACAACATTTCTCCGAGACAGAATGGCTGTTTCAAACAACCCTAACCCACGCCCACTAATTCTACGGAATTTCACACCTTGAAGCGGTGGAATAGTTTGAAGAATCAACACGCCTCGAACGTGAGGCGAACACTAAGACATGAAGATTACCGGGATGCTTAACATGCTCAAATCACCACTGCTCGCAATGACTCACGGCTATATCGATGGCCAATGGTGCGAAGCGGATTCGAAGCAAACCATGCCAGTGGTTAATCCGGCAACAGGCCAGAAAATTGCCATCGTGCCAGTCATGGGACGCGATGAAACAACTCGGGCGGTCGATGCGGCCGCTAAGGCTTTGGCGACGCCTGCATCCATCGAACAGCGAAGTGACTGGCTGGCTCAACTGGCCGACCTCATCACCGAACACCGAGCGGAACTTGGCCGAATCATCACGCACGAGCACGGCAAGCCGCTTCAGGAAGCTCAGGGTGAAGCGGACTATGCGGCCAGTTTCTTTCGGTATTATGCAGGCTGCATCGATCACCTGAAACCAAAGCCACTCGCCGACCGACCGCGAAATCATTCATGGACGGTCTACTATCGCCCGGCTGGCGTGGCCGCTCTGATCACGCCGTGGAATTTCCCGCTGGCGATGCTGGCCAAGAAATTTTCAGCAGCGCTGGCCGCGGACTGCTGTTGCGTCGTCAAGCCATCGTCCAAAACTCCGCTGTCTATGGTGGCCCTGTTTTCTCTGATTGACAAGCTCAAGCTGCCTCATGGAAAGGCTAACCTGGTACTTGGTCCGGCCGGCGAAATCAGCGACGTGTTGTGCGAACACCCGGCCGTTCGCATCATCAGTTTTACAGGGTCCACTCCGGTTGGAAAGAAGCTGATGGCTGACACTGCGCCGCATTTAAAGCGACTGGCGCTGGAACTAGGCGGCAACGCGCCGTTTATCGTCTTCGAAGACGCCGATATGGACCGGGCTGTGGATCAGCTGGTGGGCAATAAGTTTCGAGGTGCCGGTCAAACATGCGTGTGTGCGAACCGAATCTATGTTCAGCACAGCATTGCAGATGTGTTTGCCGAAAAGCTGACCGCACAAGTCAACGCGATTAAGGTTGGCAACGGCATGGATGACGGTGTCACGATGGGACCGTTGATCGATCGCAGAGCGTTCGATAAAGTCAAACGTCACGTGGACGATGCGATCGAGCACGGAGCGACGCGTCTGACCGGTGGTGTTCCCGAAGAACCGAAAGCCAACGCTGGTAACTTCTTCCCACCCACAGTCCTGCGGGGAGTCACTACGAAAATGGAATGTGTCAACAACGAAACGTTCGGACCGCTGGCTGCGATCATTGAGTTTCAAACGGAAGACGAAGTTGTCGAGGCAGCAAATCGCACGGAATATGGCCTGGCGGCCTACGTGTTCACGGGCAGCGACGAACGAGCGGCCCGAGTGATTTCACAATTAAGCTTCGGACACGTCGGCCACAACACGGGTTCCGGCCCAACCGCGGAAGCACCGTTTGGCGGAATGAAGCATTCGGGATTCGGTCGCGAAGGTGGACTGGAAGGCCTGCACGATTTCATCGAAACTCAATCAGTCCCGCGTCCCTGATTGCCCGAGGTGAGCAGGGCATCGATGGCCCCGTTTTTCCCCTTGCTCGCTGGCCGCATGGTTAACAACAACAGTTCAAAAGGAAAACGGCGCTTAGGTTGTGCCGTCCAATTCTACTGCTGCAAGGGCTGCCTGCATTCGTCGTAAACACTCATCGCGGCCAATCAATTCCAGCGTTGGAAACAAATCGGCTCCTTTGTTCTTGCCCGTGATGGCAAGCCGCAGGACTGGCGCGACCTGGCCAAACTTCAGATCCTGGTCGGCAACAAAAGCGGTGACAGAATCAGGCAGTGATTCCGCCGAAAACGGCTGGCATTCGGTCAATACGATTGTCAGCTGCCGAAGCGTCCCTACCGCTTCCGGAGCGGTCACAACTCGTTTGCGAAAGGCATCGGTGTCGTAGTCAATCCCGTCTGTTGTGACGAAGAATTCACTCAGCTCCAGAATATCACCAAAGACACGAATTCGATCTCCTGCCAGTTCAACCACCCGTTGAACCATGTTGATTGATTCTGGCGACTCGCCTTCTGGCATCAGTCCCGCGCGGATAAGAAATGCAAGGCAACCGGCTACCTTGTCAGATTCCGGCAGCTGGCCCATCCAGTGCGACTGAAAGCTCATTAGTTGGTCAGGGTCGAAAGCAGCAGCGCCCTTCACAACACGATCCAGCGAAAAGTTTTCGACGATGTGTAATAGCGACATATTCTCGGTCTGATCATCAAGAGACCAGCCAAAACGAACCAATGCATTCAATAAGCCTTCCGGTAGGAAGCCAACTTCTCGGTAATATGCCACCAGAACTGGCGAAAGCGACAAGTCTTCGGATCGTGGCCAAGGGCAGACAGGACGGTGTCACCCAATTGAAACAGCTTTTGAAAAGCAGGGCTCTTTCTGTAGGCGGCGATGTTCCGTTTGCTGAGCTTCTTCTTTCCGCCGGGCGCCGCCACGAAAGGAAGATGAGCGAATTCAGGAAGTTTGTACCCGAGTGCTTCGTACAGCAATACCTGAATGGCCCGTGTTTGTGAGATGCTCTTCGGCTCGAATAACATGCGTGATTTCCAATTGAGCGTCTTCAACGACCGTGGCGAAGTTGTACAGCGGTGACCCGTCTGCACGAGCAATCACAGGATCGGGCATCAGGTTGCAGTCCCATTCCACATGCCCGCGCACCTGATCATCAATTGAGACGGGACGATCGCGGGAAATCAGGAACCTGACCACGTGTTATTGACCCTCGGCTAGTTTGGCTGCAATTTCGCTCGCTGTCAAATTCAACGAAGTTCGAGTGCTTATTTCGAGTGCTTATGAAGACTCGCTTTTCCGCTTCGGCCAGTTTTCGCAGACGGTCCGATTCTTCCGGGGGGCTCAAAATCGTAGTAGGCAGTGCCATTGGCAAGCAGCTGCTTTATCGCCGAATCATGCAACGAACGGCGCTGCGACTGATAATAGCGCCCGTAACCGCCGCCAACTTCCGGCCCCTCGTCCCAGTCCAGCCCCAGCCAGCGAAAGGCATCCAGAATCGGCTTTAACGCCTCATCCATGTTTCGCTCATGGTCGGTATCATCGATTCGCAGGATGAACTTACCGCCGTGCTGCCGTGCCCACAGCCAGTTAAACAAGGCCGTTCTCATCCCGCCAATGTGCATGTATCCCGTTGGACTCGGCGCAAATCTTGTTCGTACGATCGTCATGTGCAGAGCTGAATTCGAAGCGGTCTTGGCAGACGCCTCAAATGCCGTCTCGGGTACCAATTATACTGCCGAAGCAGGGGTGCAGTCCACCAAATCCAAATTCGGCCAATCTCTGGTGAGTACCTGTTTAGTGGGCGCCGATCTTGCGCATGTTGTGTTGGCGTCAAGGCACTTCTGCTCACAGTGCGAGAGCTCTTTGACGATTAGGAATTAGAAGGCGCAGGCCGGTCGATACGGTGGGGTATCTGGAATCGCAATGACGGCGACGTTCCGCGAACGTAAAAGAGTGCGGCCTTGACTCGCGCCGTTCGCGCGCAGGACAAATTGACTAATTAGAACGAATAAGATTGCTGCGTCATGCTGTACGACCTTGCACTGATTTCAGAAAATCAGTGCTCAAAAAACATGATAATGTACGACATGATTCGATCGTACGCTAAACACCTTTATCCCCGAAAATCGCAAAAACACTGATCAAACACGGAATCTAGTGATTGATAAATGGTGAATTTTAACCTCGACGTCATCGATTCCTGAGGTGGCGCGGGCTCACTGTGCCTCTGGTGAGACATCCGTAAAAGCGTCGATGTCAGCCGCTTCCCACCAGAACTTGGCACGGCGTTGTTCTTGGTTCCAGCGGCTCGCAAGAAAATTTAGACACGACCGAACGACCACTTCAAGCCGTCGTGCGGCAAAAAATGCTAATTGTCTCTCCAAATTCCAGAGACACTCCGTCTTGGTTATGAACCTCGTTGGCTTCGCTATAAAGTTCGTTAATTCGGAATCGAGAACTGTGGATTTTGTGACTGGCGGGTTACAAGGTTGATCGTTCGATAGGATCTTCGTAGTCGGCACGTACGTGTTTCTTGATACAAACAAAGGTCCGTCATGACCCAACTGGCTGGACGCATACCATCGCAACGAAAACGCGTGTCTCACATCGTGATCGTCGTTGACCAGCAACAGCGCCGAACTGATTTGTCTGACCTTTTGCACTTCCGGGATTCGATGGACCTTCGGGGATGCCAGTGTCATTACACAGACGCACCTCACGCCAAAACACCGGTGACGATACACAAATCCGAACGCAGAAAATTCAGGCAATCACTGCAAGTGAATTGATCAGGTATTAAGCGACGCATCGATGTGCTGCGTGACCTGGTCCGCCTTCTCACAAATGCGAGGCCTCGACGCACTCGGAAAACTCGCTGTCAATCCGACAGCCCATTGAACTTAGGACACCGACCGCGAGAACATCCTTTGCTTCGGCACACGCTGTGCAGCGGTCAAAAAGCAGCCTAACTCCCGCAACCTGATAGGAACAGGGGAGGCGTGCAAAAGAAGTCCGGACATTTCCGGCACCGAAGTTTTTCAGCATTCTCAGACTTGCCTCAGCAGTTCCTGACACGTTTTCAACACCTTTCTGACTAAGTTAAATTTCCCATGGTTGATACCGATCAACTTCTCCGTGACACGCGTCTGCTTGAAGATTTGCTTGGTCAGGTTGTGACTGAGGACGAAGGACCGGAAGCTGTTCAACTGGTCACCGAAATTCGACAACTGGCCCGTGAACGCCGCACCAACGTTCCGGGCGCTGAGGCGAAGCTGTCGCAGCGGATTCGCTCGTTGAACAAGGAACAGGTGCGACTGGTTGCTCGCTCCCTCAGCATTTTTTTCGACCTCGCCAATATCGCTGAAGATCGGCAGCGCGTTCGTGTCTTGCGAAAGCGCGAACAGGATCGGCATCCGGGTCCGATCAGCGAATCAATCGGCGCGTCCATTCAGCAGTTGAAAGCCGCCGGACTGCACGCCGGGCAGGTTCAGGAAGCGCTGAATAAACTTGATGTGGAACTGGTGTTCACCGCCCATCCCAGCGAAGCAAAGCGGCGATCGATCCGTGCCAAACTGCGTCGCATGCGGCTGTGCCTCGAAGAACTGGACCGCATCGAGCTGCTACCGCGTGAACGAACGGGCGTCCTGACTCGCCTGCGAGCCGATCTGACTGTGCTGTGGCAAACGGAATTTCTGCGTCCGATGCGCCCATCGGTACTGGAAGAAGTGGCGCGCGGCCTCTCGATCATGCCGCGACTATGGGAAGTTGTTCCGGAAATCTATCTCTCGCTGCGTCAGGCGCTGGCGAGTGAGTTTCCGGATCACGAATTCACTCTGCCGAGATTCCTGCGGTTTGGTTCCTGGATGGGTGGCGATCGCGACGGGCATCCAGGCGTGACATGGGACATCACCGCGCAGACTCTGGTCTGGCTGCGTGATACGGCGATTGAGCGACACGTGGAATGGTGCCACCGAATGTACGATTTTCTGTCAGTGTCCCGGAACGAAGTGGCGCTTGGAACTGACCTTGCTGGCGCAGTGCAGGAAGCGGAAGAACGTTGGCCCGAATTCGCCGCGACGCTGGCTCGCGTCGCAGCTGACGAAATCTATCGTCGCTGGATCAGACTCATTCAATGGCGTCTGGAGCAGTCTCGCTGCACCGGACTTGCTGATCCAGCACGTGAAGGAGCGTATCGCGATGGTCAAGACCTGGAACGAGACGTTAATGCCCTCATCGTGAGTCTCAACGCGTGCCACGGTCAGCGTGTGCTGGCGGAGGAAGTGCAACGATGGTTTGATTTAACGCGGGTCTTCGGACTGAATCTGACACGGTTGGATGTTCGGCAGGATGCCGGAAGATATCGCCAGGTCCTGACTGATTTGCTGCGGGCCAGCGGCGACTGTGATGACTTCGCCGCGTTGAGTGAACCGGAGCGACAGGCTCTGCTCACGAATACGATGGGACGCACGAAACTCATCGACGAAGCACGGCTCGAACCGCTGACGCAGGAAACGCTCAACTTGTTTCGAATGCTGCGGCAGGCCGTCGAACGCTTCGGAGCCGATTGCATCGGCGGACACGTTATCAGCATGACTCGCTGGCCTTCGGACCTGCTGACGGTGCTTTGGTTATGGCGGCATGCCTGTGCGGAACGTCGCACGGGATCGTCAACGGACGATGCGCCAGCACTTTTGAAGGGCCTTCGTATCATTCCGCTCTTCGAAAAGATCGATGACCTGAGGGCTGCTCCCGCAGTGATGGCGGAGATCCTCGATCAGCCCGTCTATGCGGACCACCTGCTTGGGCAGAACAATCGGCAGACGGTCATGGTGGGCTATTCGGACAGCACCAAAGACGGCGGTTATCTCGCGGCGTGCTGGGGGCTCGATCGAGCTCAGGATCTGCTACATCAGACAGCGGCGGCTCGGAAGATCCGGCTAACGTTCTTTCACGGACGAGGCGGTTCACTGGGTCGCGGCGGCGGACCGGCGGCCCGCGGAATCCTGTCGCTGCCCGCGGATGCACTGGGTGGTTCACTGCGACTGACTGAACAGGGTGAAATTCTTTCCGAACGCTACGACGACATTCATGTGGCTTATCGGCATTTGGAACAGGTCACGTTCGCAACACTCATCGCCAGCAATATTCCCCGCCCCACCGTTCGACCGGAATGGCGGGAACTGATGGAGTCTCTGGCAACGAGTTCTCTGAATGTCTATCGAACACTTGTCGAAACACCTGGTTTCATCGATTTCTTCGGCGAAGCAACGCCTATCGAAGAAATCGAAAATCTGCCGATCGCGTCACGCCCGTCGCGAAGATCGGGCCAGCGCACCTTGACCGACCTGAGGGCCATTCCCTGGGTCTTCGCATGGACACAAAACCGCTGCCTGATTCCAGCATGGTATGGACTCGGCACCGCGCTTTCGGATGTGAAGTACAACAACCGGTCCGCTTGGCAGATGGTGATCGAAATGTATCGCCAGTGGCCATTCTTTCAGGCCGCCATCGACAACGCGGCAACTGCATTGGCGAAAGCGGATATGTACATCGGCCAGTGTTATTCTGAATTATGTACCAGCGAAGACCAGCGTCGCGAGATCTGGATGCTGATCGCCAGCGAACGCGATCGGTCTCGTCAGGCGATTCTGGATATCGTCGGTGGCTCTGAACTGCTGGCGAAGACACCCTGGTTTCAGGGTTCGATTGAAGTTCGCAATCCCGATATCGATCCGCTCAATCTGATGCAGATCGAACTGCTTCGCCGCCGCCGAAAACTCGACGGCGACAACGATCAGGCGGAACTTGAGAAGCTTCGTGATCTGTTGCGACTATCCGTCCAGGGAGTCGCCGCGGGCATGCGCACGACGGGATAAGGAAACGGAATCCAGACCATGATCGAAGCCGGCGATTTTTTTCGTGAAGTCACTCGGGACGCAAACGTCTATTAAAACTCGGTAAAGTGCCTGGCAAGACAATCCAGAATTGTTCAATCCCATTGTGACGCCAGCCAAGTTTTACCGTTGGACTCGTGACGAATTTGAGGAGCCGAGAAAGAAGCGGAAAGGTGGTCAACGAAAACCACCTAAAATTCGTGAGATTGTCATTGAGATCGCCAAACAGGCGACGGCTACACGCGAGCCATCGGTGAACTTCGCAAGATGGGTATCAAGAAGATCAGCCGTCAGACGATTCGCAACATCCTCAAGGAAGAAGGCATCAAACCCAGCCCCGATTGCACATCCGATTCATTGACTAACTTCCTGGAGCGTCACGCAGGTAAGCTTTGGGCGTGTGATTTTTTTCGGTGAAGACAGTCACGGCACGGGGCATTAGAGAAGTGTATTTGCTGGCCTTTATCGGGCTTGAGACGAGGAAGGCGATTGTCTCGCCGGGTACCGAACATCCGGATTCAGCATGGGTTGCGGAACGCACCGAAGACTTCTTCAGTCGCAGCACCAACCGGGAGCAGAAGCCAACGATTGTCATTCACGATAGAGATACGATGTTCGCCAAGGAGTTGGTGGCCAAGCTTGTTGAGAGTGACGCAAGAACCAATGTACTCCCCAAAGCGTCACCGAATTTGAATGGACGCTGTGAGCGTTTCATTCAGACCATCAAGTTCGAATGTCCAGCGACAGTTTGTGGTCTTCGGCAAGCATCACCTCAACCATTTAATCCGAAACTCCGTCACCTATTGCAACCATCACAGAGCGCAGTCTGCACAGGAAAGACTGACACCGATCCACCACAGCCCGGACGAAGTTGAGACAGTCCAACTCGATAAAGTCGTCGTAAGTCGTAAGTCGCATGTCGATGAAATCGTGAAATCGTTCGAACGAAAAGCGGCGTACAAGTCACAGATCACTCAGCCTATTCTGCGATACTCAAATCGGCGATTCGCCGACGTTGTCGTCTCGCACACAACAATGGTACCGCGCGAGTGAGGCCTAAACCGGACAAGGTGCAGGACTTCCTTGCGGTGAAGAACATGTCCCCAAGACCATCGGCGGCCCTGACAGACTTGAATCTGTGCGGACGTAAAGAAGACGTAGGACACTGTATGTCAAAGTAACTCCGCTGAATGCAGAATCACCAAACTTAATCCAGTAAATTGAGACGCACTTGTTCGAAGAGCATTCTTGCTCTCACTGCCGGTAGCTCACAACTCACGGGCCGTGAATCCTCGAATGACTCTTTCAGCTTTCCGTCTGCTGACACATCAGACAGGCAAAGACATTGCGGGACGCCAGTTTCCACGTCTGAACCGGAGCCTTGCACCGAGAACAGAATTCCTTCTTGTAGATGAGCAGTCGTTCGGAACGGTTCATGCGACTGCGAGGTTTTCCAATATCTTGGGGGTCGGCAATGATGATTCGGTTGTAGCGTTTGCCGATCTTCAGCAAGTCGACAATCAGCCTCCACATCGTGTCAAATTCGTCTCGCGACAGAGTGTTTCCTTTGCGTTCCGGATGGATGTTCAGCAAATGCAGCACCTCCGAACGATAGACGTTGCCGACTCCAGCGATAACGGTTTGGTTCATTAATAGTGTGCCGATCGGCGAGCGACTGCGGCTGATTCGGTCCCAGGCTTTGTCGGGATTGGCATCATGCCTCAGCGGGTCAACCCCAAGGCGACTTCGCAAAGCTTTCACCTTCGCTGTTGTTAGCAATTCGCACGCCGTCGGCCCATTCAGGTCGAAGGTAGTTTTTTCGCCGATGACTCGCAGTCGAACCTGGCCTCGCGGTTCCGGTGGCGGTGACTTGAGCGGGCGGAATTTACCGTATAACCCCAGATGAATGTGCAGAATCTTCCCATCCCAATCGTACAGCAGGTGTTTGCCGTAAGCGTCAACGCCGATCAGCTGGCGACCGTTCAGTGTACTTGCGCCGGACTTAAACCGTCCCTGAGGCGATGAAACCTGCAACGTCTGCCCGACGAAGTCTCGCGTTTGGTCTTCAGCGACGCGGTGTATGGTGTGTCCTTCGGGCACGATTATTTCACTCCCGGATGCAATACAACTTCTCTACACCTCGCAACAACAGAATTTCTCCAGCGATAGCCGGAGTTGACCAGAACAGGTCGTCGACGCTATTGGTGCCGAGGACATTGAATTCCGGGCCTGATTGAATGACGTGTGTGGTGCCATTTTCGTCGAGAATGAAGACACGTTCGTCATCAGCCCACAGTGACGCGGCAACGGTCGCCATTTGAGGAACTCGCGTTCGATACACACGTTCTCCAGTAGCCTCGTCATAACAATTCAGAATTCCACCAGACCCAGGGATGTAAAGCAGCCCGCGGGACACGACCGGGGACGCCATCCCGGGCCCTGATTTCGTCATCGACCATGCAATCTGGTCTGATTCGAATTCGTCGTTCAGCTGAATCTCACCCTGAAGACCCGCCGGAACAGCCACCAACGGGCCAGCGCTGCCGGGGCCGCTCATGCCAAAGTAGATCCGATCCGTCCCGATGGCCGGTGATGCACTAAATGAAGATTGCATGCCGCTCAGTTTCCACAGCACCCGTCCATCTGCGGGGTTGTATGACGTGACAACACCAGAACCGCACGTGACCAGTTCAGACTTTTCCCCTGTGTTCCAGAGCAGTGGCGTACTCCAGCTCGTCCGGGTAGAACGATCATCTCGCCAAACTTGCTCGCCGGTCTTCGCGTCAAAGGCCGCAACAAAGGAACTTTCATCGTTGTCCTGTTGAATAAAGACCTTCCCTTCGGTGGTCGCAAGCGAACTGCCTGAACCGAAGCCATTGCCGGACTTGTAGGTGCCAACGTTCTTTCTCCAAAGTTCCATTCCGTCCAAATCCCAGGCAATCAGACTTCCCGTCGTGGCAAAGAAAGTGAACAGCCGTTCGCCGTCGCTCGCTGGAGATTCTGTGGCATAGGTATTCGAAGGATGCATCACCGGTGGCACGATTTCGTCGACAACACGGCTCCACTGTTCCTGACCGTCCGCCAGGTTCAGACAACTGACAACAAACGTGTACTTCACAGGTTTAGCACTGCGATACGTGCCCATACTGGATACTCCAGCCATCATTCCTTTTGGCCGAGACCCATCTTCCGGCACGGCAGCTGTCAGAAAAATGCGGTCTCCGACAACAACGGGCGACGACCAGCCGCTGCCTTTCATGGGCACGGCCCATGCCATGTTAGTTTCAGCGTTCCATTTCAACGGGTGGTTCACCTTACCCAGCTTTCCTGCAGTGCCGCCGCGGAACTGCTGCCAATCCTCGGCCGGTGCAAGTGAAGTTAGTAATGACAAACACAATAAAAGAACACTGCGCATTGGGTCGTCCTGAAAAGAAGATACACGTTCAAACTTTTATAGACGCACTGCGGGTTCCGGCCTGCAATTCCGGAAATTTTCAGACGCAAAGTGCGAGTTGATCGGGACACTGCACTCTTAGCTAAATAGTCCACGCAGCAGACGAAACGGAGCAAGGACGTTGTCTTTCAGTGAAACTCGTCGGCTGTTTGCTCGGGCTAGAACTACGGTTGTGTCATCGGAGGCGAGATTCTGCGGATTGAGGTCCCGAATTTGTTGCAATAGCGTCGTCACAAAATCGCCGGGAGAATCGACGCCGTTCGAATTGGCAATCTCAGCAATTCCAACGGCTCGGAGCATTTCTCCATTCGCGTCGAACGCTTCATACAACGAATCGGTATAAGCGAGGAGGAGGTCTCCGAGCTTGAGTTTCAGCTTCGTGGACGCAAAAGCCTGCTTGCCGACGATTCCAAATGGGATGTTCGACTGGCTGTGATCACTGGCATCGCCCCCCACAAGCGGCGTCCACGTTTGTGATTCTGCACGAAAGATCAGCGGCGGCGGATGGCCTGCTGAGCACACGGTCAGGCTGCGTGTCGGGGCGAAGTACGTTCCAACGATCGCAGTGGCAAAACGGCCGACGGTAGCCGCCTCTTCGAACTGTTCGTTCAGGCTCTTCATCACACGTGACTGGTCAATGTAGTTGACGTTGCGTCTCATAATGTCGCGGAGTTCGGTCGACAGAATGGACGCTTGAGAACCGTGACCGCTCACGTCGCCGAGAAGCATTCGGGTAATCCGCCCGGATGCGCACGACGATACGTGATAGACGTCACCACCCTGTACGTCTCCTTCGAACGGCTGGCTTTAGACCCAGATGTCCAGCCCGGGAACTACGAAGCTCGACCACGTAGAGCGGTTGCCGCCCCACACCTCCATGCATGTCATCCGTTCCTGAGCTAATTGGGGCACTGAAGTTTCTTTGCGTCGGAGGGTTGAGGGCATGTCAGTTTACCGGAGCGAATGGTGCGTTAGCGATGGGACCATGTGCAACAGACTTCGAGTCTTCCTTTCCAATCGCAAAAAAAACCGAGTCATGTCGCGGCAGGCAAGTTGCCAGTCCTGTAGATTTGTCGACGCGGTGAGTGCATTACGTGTTGATCAGCCATGCTGCAGTCGCCACTGAAGCCATGGCAGAGGCGATCCGGCACATGCCGGCCATTCTCTGGCGACGTTGGTCTCGGAGCTTCAGCACGACTTCGAAATGAGCGATTCGTTCGTATTGAGTCATTACTGGGATTTGCGGAAGAGATGGAGGTAGGTTCAGGGAAGGCGAATGGCAGCAAGTCGGTACGCCACAGAGCTTAGACGCCGAATGCACTGCGACCAGCGGAATTCCGTTGCAAAATCGCTCAATCGAAATTCGAGAGAACGAACAAAATTGCGATAAATCGTGTAAGGCAAAAGTCTGGCATCCGGCGGGTCGCCACCGCAACAACTATCTGCAGGAATCGTCAGGTGTTCGGTGTTTGCCACGTCAAAATTCTGCGGTTTACCCAAAGGAGCAGTCCGATCGATCGAATGAATAAGGTTCGGATTGCTCGCGATAACGAAGGTGAATGGTGAATATCGATGAAAAAATCATTTCAAATCGGAACAGCGGCAGGCATCCCGCTGTTTCTGCACTGGACGTTTCTGCTGATACCGGCCTACATCGTCTTGAGTGGGACGCTGATGGGCCGACCGGCGTTCGGTGTGCTGGCCGACCTGACGCTTGTCACCATGATATTTGCCTGCGTGGTCCTGCACGAACTCGGACATGCTCTGGCGGCGCGTCGATTTGGTGTGCAGACCAAAGACATCATCCTGATGCCCATCGGAGGTGTCGCCCGCCTGGAACGGATGCCCAAACGACCTCAGGAAGAATTGATCGTGGCTCTGGCTGGCCCGGCGGTCAACGTGGTCATCGCCGCTGTGTTGTTGCTAATCACAGTGCCTTTCATTGGGCTCAGCGGATTGGTAAATCCGACATCGCTGTCAACGAATCTCGTCGGCAAAGCGATTGCCGTGAATCTTGCGATGATCGTGTTCAACATGTTGCCCGCGTTTCCTATGGACGGTGGCCGGGTGTTGCGTGCCATCCTGTCCAGTCGCATTGGTCACCTGAAGGCAACTCGCATCGCGGCAAAAGTAGGTCAGACAATGGCCGTGTTGTTTGGGTTAGCGGGCTTATTCGTATTCAACAATCCGATGCTGCTGTTCATTGCGGGATTCGTGTACCTCGGGGCTGCTCAGGAAGCCGGGGCCGCAGAGATAGAATCTTCGTTTGAAAGAGTGCGCGTTGGCGAACCGTTTGCCGTCCGGGCTGACAGCCACACTCATCATCGTCGCCGTATCTCCAGCGAGTTCCATGATTGGCCATCCTGAGTGGGAGTCGAAAATCAGAGCAATACCGACATTTCCCTCGGCCACCAATCGCTTGCCGTCAGATGTTAAAGTGATGCTGACCGGCCCCAGTCCATTGTGAACAGGGTGAAGTTTTCTGGTTGTATTTTGTGCTTAGCGAGGAGTTATTGCGATGCTGCGTCATACACTCTCAATTCACCACTGATGTCGTGTTGAATAGCCACGGCCAGTCGTGCTCCTGCCGGGGCGTAGTCGAGGCGTTGAGATCCCATTTCCTCCCAGCTCGCAAGTTGCGTCCCTGTGGAGTTTCACAAAAATAGATTCTGCCGTCACTGATGAAGGCAAATTGCTTTCCGTCGCCCTTGACGGCCAGTCCGTAACACGACCACGACGGGATGGAAATCATTCGAAGTACTTCACGACTTTCGAAATTCCAGATTCGAATACACGTTCCACCCGTGGACACTGCGATACTCAAGTCGGGGATTGGTCGATGCTGTCGTCTCGCACACAATAGTTGTACTGCGGAAACCATGACGGTTGTGGTTAGCGACTTCAGATGATGCCCATGGCCCACAATACGCCAAAGCTAATGACGATCAATCACTGAACTGGTGGAAGCGATGAACTGCGGCGCCCTGGCCCCAGAGAATTCTGGAGCAATATACCATCAGCCGATAGATGATGAAGTCACTTTCCCGTGTGCCGCAGACCAGCATGAAGAGGCCAGCGGAGATCATTAGTGTTCCCAAAAGCACGTGCCTGGATTCGGTCCGGAACGCCGCTTTCGGTTGAGCTTATCTGCAGCAGTCTTGTTTTCGCTTGCGCAACATCTAAGCATGTGCGTCCCACAGGTGTTTAACTCGACGGCTCAGCGTGATCGAAATATGTTGCTTGTGAGGACCTCGGTCACGATTGTCCGCAGTCCGTAGTTATTTGTTTTCGCACGGCCCAGAATATCATCGATCTCATAGTGATCGGTGCGTTCCATGAGTCGCCCGGTGGTGTAGGTGAGCAGTTTTCCGATCAGGCTGCGCGTGAACAGATCAAGACGACTTTCCAGCAGCACTTTCTTGAAGCTTGCGAAGTCTGTATACGTTTCTCCGGAAGGTAATTTCCCGGAAGGATTGACCTTCGGGGCAGCGCCTTTCCTGGGCTTTGCATAGGTCTTGCGCCAGCGGCCGATGGGATCAAACGATTCCAGGGCGTGGCCGAGCGGGTCGATGTTTCGGTGGCACACGTAACAGGTTTTGCCTGTGCTGTGTTTCACCAATCTCTCGCGAATTGTCGACGCTCCGCTAACGTCAGACTCGATGGCCGGCACTTCGTCCGGCGGAGGTGGCGGTGTTGTGCCCAGGAGATTTTCCAGCACCCACACACCGCGCGTCACCGGTGAAGTATCAACGCCGTTCGCGCTGACGGTCATCACACCCGCCATACCCAACAGACCGCCTCGCTGTTGGTTTCCCGCCAGGCTCACACGCTGAAAACCATCAGCCAACCGCAGCGTCTCCTGCTCGGGCAGTTGGTAGAGCATTGCCAGATTCTTGTCAACAAATGTGTAGTCAGCGTCGAGGAAATCCGTCACTGGTCCGTTCTCATCAAGCAGGTGGCGGAAGTACCGACGTGGCTCCTGCTTCATCGATTCCGGTAGATTCCGAGCGTAATATTCCCAGGCTTCCTTCCGGGGCGGAGGCAAGTCGCCGATATCCCGCAGGTTCAGCCAGCTATCAATAAAACCATTCACGAACGCATCAGAACGCTCATCGCTGAGCATGCGACGAACCTGCTTCTTCAATTCATCGGGCTCGGTCAACTGGCCGGATGCAGCAGCAGCCAACAGTTTGTCATCTGGTGGCGCTGTCCACAGGGCGTAAGACAGGCGTGAGGCAAGATCATAGGGATGCAGCGAGTTTTCGTGCTCCGGAGTGATTTCGCTGAGGTACAGGAAAGACGGTGAACACAGTATCATTTTCAACGCATCGAGCGCCGCCTGACGCGGTGCGGCTTGTTCGGCCAACCGCTGCTGATAAAGGGCCGCGATTCGTTTGCGATCGGATTCAATCAGCGGACGCCGGTAAGCTTTCTGAGCGAAGGCATTCAGTTGCTCAAGTGCAATGTCCTTCTGAAACCCCTTGCTCCCGAACACAGCGAGTTCTTCTTTTGCGCCGCCGGGTTCCGCTAGAGGACCGTGGATTTTGATTTCGCCGATCCTGATATGCGGCAGTGCTCCCTCGCGAAGAAGAGATGCCCGGCTGACGCCTTCCTTCGGGTTCTTGAATTCATCCTTGTAGCGTTTGTTGGTCTCGATGACCGACGCCCGCGATTCATAGGGGCCGTTGGGAAAGATGAATCGAGGTGTTTGCCCAGCTTCAAGCCAGACACGAAAGCTCAGCCACTCCGGCTGTTCGTCGGGTACGATCGCACTTGCCAGAATAGGTTCGATCGCTTGCGGATAATGAATATGTCCCTTCGTTGAATCGCCGGGAACAACCGCTACTTGAAACGGTTCCGAAAAGTCGATGCGAAAAATCTTCGCGTCGTAGTGTGTGTCACGGTGCATGGCCTGAGCGTGAACTTCGATATCGTAAAGTCCCGAAACCGGTACTCCCTCAAGAAAATCTTCGATGTGCCCGTAGCCACCCTGGCGAGTGTCTGTGTTGGGCTGCTCATAAAGACAGAGGTACTTGAATTCGAAGACGCTCTGGTGAGAACCTGTCAGTTCTTCGTATTGCCTGAAGTTGTCAGTGAAATGCCATGACTTCGGCTCCATCTCCGGCTTGCCAAGCCGAGCTTCCACCAACCGCGTGGCTGCCTGAAAGTACTGATCCAGCAGAAAGCCTGACGTAACCAGGGACGCGCCGATATTGTCCATATGCTGGCTGATCTCCTCCTTGGGAAAATCCGCAGTCAGCCCCAGCGTGTCGACTCGCCGCTCAAATAGCGTGGCCAGCGTGTTTTCATACTCGCGATTGGACAGCCGACGCATAACGGTGCGCGACCCCGAGCTTTCGAATCGACTGCGAGCCTCTTTGACGCTGTCTCGCAGCACGCCGAGCAACGCCAGCCTCTGCTCGTCCGTCGGTTGCTCCGACTCCTCGGGCGGCATTTTTCTGAGCGTGACCTGATCGATAATTTCGTCAACCGTGATCAGCTGCTGTTTCGATGTGATCGGCAGCGTGAACGATTCGAACTCCCGTTCGCCATCCGCCGTGTCCGTGTCATGACACTGCAGACAGTATTTTCCAAGGAAGCCGGAGACGACCGTACTCTGGGCAGGATCAGCTTCATCCGCACAAGCCGACAACTGCGCCGCCGTGCAGGCAGCTATAATCCCGGCGACGCGAAATACTGCGAGACCGACGAACTCGACGAGAGATGTACTCATGATTACGAGAACGTGCCAGTACTAGTACCGAATGATTCTGTCTCAACGCCCATTCGCTGAGCGATATCAAGAAACAGGTTGCACAGGGGCACTCTGCCTGGACGACTGGAATTCGCCTGCTTGAATTCACCACCACCGTAACCACCGCCAGCGAGGATGATCGGCAGATCTGTATTAGTGTGGGAGTTCGCGTTGCCCATGCCACTTCCGAAGAGCACGGCCGTCGAATCAAGCAGCGTCTGCTCACCATCCTGCATTCCGGCCAAACGAGTCAGAAACCGGCCGAAGTGTTCAAGTTGATACGTCTCAAGAGTAATCAGGTGCGCGATAGCTTCCTTATCGTTGCCGTGATGTGACAGGCCGTGATAAGCCTTTTCGATGCCAAGGTGCTGAGGCAAAAAGCTGCCGCCAATTTCCAGCGTCGCGACTCGTGTTGAGTCCGTTTGCAGCGCCAACGCAATCAGCTCGTAAAGCATCGGAAGATCGTCGACCGTGTTGACATTGGCAGGTTTGTCGAACGGTGACTGCGGCTTTGGCTGGTCGGCCCAGCGCTTGCGAAACTCAAGTCGTTTTTCGACGTCGCGAATCGAGGTGAAATATTCGTCCAGTTTCGCTTTGTCTTCGTTGTTCACTCGCTTTGAAAGTGAGCCCGCCTCTTCCCGGAGCGAATCGAGAATCGATGTCTGCAGCGAGTTCGCCTTCACCTGCTGAGCACGACGTTCCTTTGACTCCGTCACAAACAGCCTCTCGAACAATTCCGCCGGGCCAGTGATCGGAGGAACGCGGACGCCCGACTTCGTCCATGAGAGTTGGCAGCCACCATGGATGCCGCCTTCGGAACCCACCGTGAGCGATGGAAATCGGGTTTGGGTGCCCACCTCGTCGGCGATGAACTGGTCAATTGTGACGTTGCCGTCTGCACGGTTCTTCGACTCGTGATGAAGCAAACCAGACAGGAACGTATGCACGGCGAAATGCCCGCCACGGAGTCCATGATCAAGTCCCCGATAAATCGTGCACTGGTCTCGGTTCGCGGCGAGTGGCTTCAACAGCGTCGTGTCTTCAAAAGCCTTTCCGGTCTGTTCCGGAAAGAATTGCTTGGTCTGAAAGCCCAGTAAGTTACCGACCGCGACAAACCGACGTGCCCCAACGCCCGCACCGCGCGACGGTACAATGGCCGAATTTTCGGCAATGGATTGAAGCATCAGGGACGGCAGCCCGGGCAAAGCGAGGGATCCGGCGACTGAACGAATGACGAAGCGGCGACGATGAGTTGTTCTCTTCATGCCATCATGCTACCCGATGCATCGTTCTGAGCAAACGGCTTTCACATCACCAGTGTTTAGTCCATTCGGAATAATGCTTGTCTACGGCGAAAGATTGTCTGCTAACTCGTTGAGATAGAATTTAATGTAAGAATAACCCACGTGGCGGTCGCTGTTGGATTCTGCTGTTGCCACGATTCCGGCGGGATCGCCCGAATCCAGGTCGTGAGCCTTCTCGCAGGAATTCTGTCGGCCGTCGCCGGCGGTATCAGCAGGGACCTCGATCGGCGTGAGACCTTCAATGAGCCACTCCCGCAGGCTTCGAGACGAGACATTCACAGCTTCAGTAGTCGCTCGAAATGAATAACCCTGCTTCACCACAAGGTCCACGGCATCGCGTTTGAACTCGTCCGAAAACCTGCGGCGAGCCCAACTCACTTTCTTTGACATGATCTTCTCCTGAGCACATTCTGAGGAATGAATCCGCAGCCTACCTGTCATAGGCTATCGCTGTAAGAAGAAGTAGAAGAGTCTCCGCTTGCGCAGCCTTTCGTCACCATCCTGTGGCGACCGGGCGGATTCGTTCGCTGGATACACCGGGACATTGAGTCGGGTTTAAGAAGTAGTAGCCATGATAAGTGAACTCATTTCAAAATCTGCTGTCGGCAGTCAACCATGGCCCAGCAGATGGCTCCGACCAGATAGATGGCCGCAAACAGCAGCAAAACGATTGTCCAGTTGGACGTCCATTCGAAGAGTTCTGCGATCAGAATGGGGCAGGCAGCGGCAGCGAAGTTTCCGGTCATGTTCATGATGCCGTAAACCTGAGGCACATGGTTGCCGCCAATGTCGATCGAGGCCGCTGATGCACAGGGACCGGCCATTGCCGCCAACAATGATCCGACCGACAACAGCAGCACTGCCAGAAACGTGCTCTCCACAAACCAGGCACACAGAATCAGCACGGCACAACCGAACAGAAACGTGGCTCCCACTCCGCTGCGGCTGATTCTCAGGTTTCCGGTACGCTGCCAGATCCAATCGGTGAGCAGGCCTCCGAACAACGACCCGGCCAGCGTCCCGGCGAAGACCAGAGCCTGCAGGTAACCTGACTCTTTCACCGATACTCCTCGCGTCTCCTGAAGAAACGTGGGAAACCAGCTTGCGAAAAACATGTAACCGGCGGCTCGACATACCTGCTGGCCACACAGAAACCAAAGCGCTGGGTTTCGAAAGATCAATCGCCAGGGAGTCGGACTTATCGTGTTCGATGAGATGTCTTCCAGAAGTCTTCCGACGCGAATGATTGCCAGTTCTTCGTCGTTCACTTTCGGATCGTCAACTGGATGGTTGCGAAAGCGCAGAAAGAAACCTGCCGCCCACAGGAAACCGGGAACCGCAAACAACGCAAACACCCATCTCCAGTGCATCACGTCGATCAGCGCGCCAGTTGTCAGACTCGCCGTGATGGCTCCGACCTGCATCCCGGCCGCCAGAGCTCCGCAGGCCAATGTGCGGCGGGCGAGTGGCGTCCAGTGCGAAATGGCATAACATGAAGAGGGAAAGATTCCAGCCTGCGCCGCACCCATCAGAAGTTGGGCCACGACAAGTAACCAGAGTCCTGGCGCGACTCCGATGCAGATTGCGGCGACTGACCAGGCACACGCGAACGCCACCATGGCGAACCGAGTGCCTCGGCGATGAGCCACCGATCCGCTGGGAACCTGCAGAGCGGCGTAGCTCCAGAAAAATGCGGCCATGAACCATCCAGACTGCCGAATGGTCAAACCAAGATCTTCCCGAATCGTGCTTTCTGCCACGCTCACGGCATTTCGAGTGAGGTATGCAATGGCGGCGGCCAGAGTCAACAGGCCGATTACCTCATGCCGCACCATTGTCGGTTGGCTGGACGACTCTGCGCCAGCAGCTTGATAAGGAACCGTATTCATGAAGCGGCCCGGGCATCTGTCAACATTACAAGAAGCCGATCTACCTCACTCTGGGTTTCCGAGTCGAGACTCCAGGAATTCGGTTCACGTCGCCGATCAGTCGTGAACAGTCCACGCTTCACCAGAATGTACTTTTCGATGGCCAAAAATCCGTCCAGTCCCGCCTGCAGTTGCAATGCGACCAAAGCGCAGATAGGGAAGTAAATGCGGTACGCTGTGGGGTCATCGTTATTCTTTAGCGCACCCCACAACGCCACGATCCCATCCAGTAGATCAATTCCCGGCATTGTGCCAATGACGCCGCGTCGGAAGGCATCGATCAGCAGAATGCCGCCCGAACCGTCGAAGATGCAGGCGCGACCGTCGCTGGCGTCTCGCAGGTCAGAGATGTTCGGTCCGATGGGTGCGCCTTCCGGTTTGAACAGGATTTTCTGCGGGCCGTATTTGTCCAGCAGGCGAACATAGAAGTCCGTTGGAATCGATGCGCCGACGTAAGACGACGCGTCCTGAACGATGAGCGGCACGGGCACAGCATCTCCCAATGTGCTGAAGTAGTCGTGAAGTGCCGCCAGTGGTAACGCTGTTGAAATGGGAGGAATTGCCATAATGGCGCTGCACCCGGCATCAACGGCTGCCTTCGCAAAGTAGACCGCCTGCTTTGTGCTCTCCGCCCCGACGCTGGCCACGACAATTCCACGACCCGCCGTCATTTCCACAATCAGCCGATTCAGTTCGATTCGTTCCGCAGATGTCAGCCGCAGGATTTCAGAAACCATTGCCGAACATACGCCGTTGCTTCCCTGCTCGAACGCCCAGTCGATTTCGCGTTGAAGACTGTCACGATCAATTTCGTCGTTAACGTCAAACGGAGTGTGCAGAATCGGCAGAATGCCTTCGATTTTCGATGTGATAGTCATGATCTCTCCTGTTTGCTCAAGGCCAGCTTGAAGTCAACCTTGAAGTTCTTCGATGGCATCTGTCATCGTCTCGCCAATTTGTTCCAGACAACCGCGATCGAACGGCGTCTGCCAGACGGGATAGACATCGACGTCGTACAGATCGGCCGGAGGCAGATAGCCAACGGAACCGTTAATGAGGTTCATACAAATCACGGCCAGATTGGGAAAGCGGCTTCGCAAGTCCTTCTGTAATTGTGAGTATGCTTCGCCCCCGCAGCCGACAAGCACCGCGTCGCCGATCCTCCATGCGTGCACTGCCAGCGGAAACGAAGAACCATCACCCAGTGATCGCCGGATATCGCGCTTTCGTCGAAGCCGTTCTTCCAGGGCCCGGTCATCGCAGGCCAGCCGCTGCTGTTCAAGTTCATCAGCAGTCGGCCAGTCTTTGAGTTTCAGGTCTGCGGCCACTTCAACGGCTCGCAACTCTGACGAAACCTCATACGGCTGATGCCGCCAGGCGGCCAGAGGCGCGCCGGATTCGACAACTCCATCGAAACACAGCTGGTTTCCTGCGGGTTCCATGTCGTTCAGAGTTGCCAGCGCGGCGAATCCCAACTGGCGTCCGTGGCGATCGGCCACCTCGACGTCGCCAACATACTGGTGCCTCGGCGCGACGTCTCCCGACATACCCTGAAGAAAGAAGGCCGTCGCTCCGGTTGCTTCTTCCATCGTTTCCCGCATCGCTCCAATATAGTCCGGGGAGATCGTTGTGTTTTCCCAGGCCAGCGTTGTCGGGTGACAGGCGTAGTTGACCAAAGTCGCTCGCACCATTCCTGATCGATCCGTAATTCGCCCCACCAACAGTGTGTCGTCTGCGTCGGCCGCAGGATTGAAACCGCAGATTAGGCGATCTGCCGTTGGATCGGGGTCCGGAAAATCGCGAACAGCGGCAAGTGCACATCGCCCCTTGTGCCAGTCCAGTATTGCCTCATCGGCATCTGCCAAAGCCCGTTTAACTGTTGAAACGGCGGCCTGGTAAACACGCTCCATCCACGGCCCCAGCAGTGCACTTCCAGGCAACGACGAATCCGCCTCCATCAGTGGCGCGGACGCGTGAGTGTGACTCAGGGCGAAAATAAAGCGTGAAGATTCAAGAGACAGTTCTTCCAGTAGTCGCTCCTGAAACCGACTGAACAAATCCAGCGGACGCCACCAGCCAAGGTCAGCATCGATCAGAATGAGAGGGCCGTCTCCGGACGATGACGCAATCGTCAGCGCCGTGAGTGTCAGCTGTCGGTGAATCGCATCGGCCGTATCATGCTCTGCAGCACCCCAGTTTCGGGAGTAGATGCCAACCGGCGGCGTGATGTCCTCACGAGCGATACCGATACGCCCTCTGAACGAACAATGTCGTCGAGTAGGTAGAAGTTGATTCATTGTTTGTGATTCCATAGCCAATCGTTACCAATCGCCGACACTACCGTCCTGATAGAAGACGCGTTGCGGAATCTCCTGTTCGAACGGGTGTTTTTTTACTTCGTCTTCATTGATCGTGATTCCAAGTCCCGGCTTCGTATTGGGTGTCACGGTTCGAGTTTTTTCATCGACGGTGAATCCTTCTTCAACAACATCATTCCGCCACGGGACGTCATTATGCACCGACTCGCAGATAATGTAACTCGGCTGAGAAAACCCGAATTCCAGCGACGCTGCAGTACTGACCGGTCCCTGTGGATTGTGCGGGGCAACTGCGATTCGATATGCGTCTGCCAGTGCAGCAATGCGGCGTGCTTCTGTAAATCCGCCGCAGTGAGTGATATCCAGCTGACAGATTTCGCAACCACGAGCCGCAAACAGATCTCGAAATGCGGCGAGGTGTGTCAGACGTTCTCCGGTGGCGATCGGTGTTGTGACGGCCGCGTTAATAGCGGCAAGCCCTTCGATGCTTTCCGGCCAGCACGGCTCTTCAAAGAAATAGAGCCCGTATTGATCCAGGGCTTTGGCAAACTGCATGCCCATCGCTGGCGACGGTCGCGCGTGGCAGTCCACCATGATGTCGATGTCATCACCCACGGCCTCGCGCATCGCGGCAACGCACGCATCCGCCGCCTTGATTGGCTTGAGGCCTTCGATCGGCATCGTCGGTGGCACCGCCATGGATTTAAATGCCGTGAATCCTTCCGCAATCGCTTGCCGAGCGAGGTCCGCAAACTGTTTCGCGTTATCGACCGGCGTCTCGTAGAAGCTCTCTAGATCGCCGCCGCCAAGATGAGAATACAGTCGGATCGAATCCCGAACGGGCCCTCCCCACAGCTTGTGACACGGAACTCCGTGAATCTTGCCGACGATATCCCACAACGCGAGATCGATTCCGGCAATCGCCGTCGATCGAGTCACTCCGCTTCCGTGCCAGAAGTGTTGCCGCCACATCATCTGCCAAAGATGTTCGACACACGTCGGATCTTCGCCGACCAGTAGCGTTGCCAGATCTTCGATCGCGCCCACAACGCTACGAGTGTGCCATTCCAGTGTCGCCTCTCCCCAGCCGTAAAGCCCCGGCTGGTCAGTCACCACTTTGACAAATACCCAGTTGCGCATGCGGGCGTGACAGACATACGTTTCGATTGCAGTGATTTTCATTGTGTTTCTACCAACTTCCACCGTAGTGCGTTGACCAGGCAGAGAACCGATTCTTCAGGTAGCGAAACTCGCGATGAGTTTCAGCATAAGGTAATTTGCCGAAATTCTTCGCGACTTCCGCTACGGCGCGGACACGAACTGTCGCCTCCGGATTTCGTGACTTTGCTGTCAATGTATTCGTTTTTTTCGCCTAAGCCAAGTAGGTTGATGGCTCTGAGAGATCGTCGGCAACTGGTCGATACATTTCGCAGGGCACTGAAGATGTGTAGCGCGGACTTTGGGCGGCGGCGGCTGGCATCTTCGGCGAATGTGACATCGCAAACCCAGTGCAGACGGTTTTCGATTCCCCAGGTTCGGAGCAGTTGCAGTTTACGATCGATCGCTCCTTGTATGCAGTTTTGCACGCCTAATTGAGCGCCCAATAGACACACAGAATCCCAAATCGCCAGTCTCCGATAAATAATGCCAATCTTCATCACAAGTGCCAAATTTAGCGTTCGAGAAAAAAACTCGCCGACAATCATCGTTCAAAAAGATTCTCGACGGGGACAATCGAATACCCGGAATCGACACCCGAGTTTATGAAGCTCATTCCAGCAATTCGCACCGGTGCAACGTTGTTGCTAATGCAGAATATCGTGAATAACTTCGCCGTGAACGTCTGTCAGCCGGAAATCGCGGCCGGCATAACGATAGGTCAGTTGTTTATGATCCAGTCCCATCGCGTGCAGCATGGTGGCGTGCAGATCATGCACGCTGGTCGGCTTGTCGGCCGCCTTGAACCCGATTTCATCTGTCGCCCCGTAGACGGTGCCACCCTTAATCCCACCGCCAGCCAGCCACACACTGAAACCGTAGTGATTGTGATCTCGACCGTTCAGCGGTTTCCCATCGCCACCAAGTTCCACCGTTGGAGTCCGTCCGAATTCACCTCCAAACAGAACCAGTGTGTCTTCCAGCATGCCACGCTGCTTCAAATCTGTCAGCAGCGCCGCAATCGGCTGATCAATCTGGCCGGCCAGTTTTTGATGTTCGCTCTGGATGTTGCTGTGATTATCCCACGGCTGACCGGCGCCGTGCCACAGCTGCACGAAACGAACTCCGCGTTCCAGCAGACGTCGGGCAATCAAAGTCTGCCGCCCGTGAATTCCGCCGCCATACAGTTCCTGCAGATGTTTGGGTTCGCCCGAAATATCGAATGCCTCGGCCGCGTCCTGCTGCATCCGAAAAGCGAGTTCGTAAGACTGAATACGAGCATCAAGACGATCGTCGTCGCGGCCACTACGATGGCGGGAATTCCATCCGGCCAGCAGATCCAGCTGACGTCGCTGTGCAGCGGTTGAGATATGCGGGTGCTCTATGTTTTCAATCAGTCGGCTGATCTCTGTGTGTTGTGAATCGACGTAGGTTCCCTGAAAAGTCCCGGGCAAAAAGCCCGCCTGCCAGTTTTCGGTGTCTTTAATCGGCAGCCCTCCGGGACACATCGACACGAAACCGGGCAGATTCTGGTTTTCGGTTCCCAGACCGTATAGCGCCCACGCACCAAAGCTGGGGCGCGTCTGCACAGAATTGCC
>JBDNFN010000356.1:0-31319 GCA_041689795.1 Fuerstiella sp.
AAATCGCCTGTTCCGCGATCAGGCGTTCTGCGGCAGTAAGGTCATCAAAATTCATCGTGTAGACTCCGTTCGATTCAGAAAAGACGACTACTACAATAATCCAGCTTGCCTATTCGCGCAACCGTTCTTGAGCGCACCCCTAGCTTAACTGGTTTTTTCGACATCGACTTCGCTCCTTGCGTGCAATATACCACGCTTAATTCAGCGCAGACTATTCACGCGGAATTCCACTCCAGCCTTGTCTATCGAGCGGCGGCCGTTGCCGGTGTTCAGTTGTCGCGCGAATTCGCGTACCAGACCATCCAACGACAGCGCCGCGGCAGGCCGCTGCGAATTGCCGTACTGGGGTTGAGCTGGCCGGCGGATCGCGGCGCATGGATTCCGCTAACCGGTGGTCAGCCGCTCGGGCAGGCGCATTATGAAATGATCGTTGACAAGACGCTGAGGGTGTCGCTCGTCGAACAGATCACGCTTGGCCAAGAAACGTACACCGTCGTCGGCACCACCAATAACATGATCAACTGTGGCGGCGACGGACTCGCGTTGTTTAGGGTGCCGACGCGCAAGCGATTCGGTTCGAAACGTCGGACGAAGCGATTCGACTGGAACGCCCCGCCAGAGAATCACGCGGCGAAACTTTTGAGCCGGCGATTGACAAACCCATGATGCTGGAGAATGCATTCCGGGCGACCGCACAACTTCCTGCCGTGACCCGACCACAGGTGAGTGCAGTGATGGTCAGTCTATTGGCAGGAGGCGACGTTAAAAAAAGTGGCCGAGACGATTTCCGGTTGGGGCGATATTTCCGTGTTCACGGCGACCGGACAACGCGAGCTGCTGCTGCTGCTGCTGCTGAAGGGCAGCGTTGAAACATTCCGGCGGCAGATCAGCTCGTTTCGCGTCTTACTGACCGTGATCGCTGCCATTATAATGGCCCTTATTCTCTACACGCTGACGCTGGACAAGATTCATTCGATCGCGTCGCTGAAGCTGATCGGCGCATCGAACACCGTGATCCAGGGTTTGATCCTGCAACAGGCGCTGATTCTTGGAATCGTGGGATTTGGCATCGCGTACCTTGTGGGCCAGCATGTTTCCAAAGTTTCCACGGCGCCTGATTCTGGCCGATTCGGATCTGCTGCAACTGGCGGGGATCGAGCTGGGAATTTCTGTGCTGTCCAGCGTGCTGGGCATCTGTAAAGAGATGAAAGTCTCTCCGAATGAGGCTGTGTCATGACGAAGTCTCAAACGAAACCCAAAGCCATCGACGCAGTCGGACTGACAAAGATCTATGGCAGCGGTAATACGGAAGTTGTGGCCATGCGCGATGCGACGATGCACGCAGGGTGGGGCGAAGTTGTGGCGTTACTGGGCCCCAGCGGTTCCGGGAAATCGACCTTTCTGATAGCCGTGGGCCTCATCAATCCGCTGACTGGCGGACAGATTACGATCGGCGGAAAACTTATTCAGGACGGCGAAGCGGCACAAGTCAACCTGCGTTCGTTTCGTCTTCAGCACATTGGCTTCATCTTGCAGAAGTCAAATCTGATCCCGTTCCTGTCGGCCGTCGAGAACATCCAGATCGTGATGAGCTGAACGGAGAATCGAAGCGCACTGCAAGGCATCGAGCCCTTAAACTGATGGAGTATCTGGGCGTTGCCAATCGAGCTAACAATCTGCCATCGCTGCTCTCCGGTGGACAGCAGCAGCAAGTCGCGGTCGCTCGTACCATCGCGAACCAGCCCCCCGTGATTCTGGCCGACGAACCCACGGCATAGCTGGACGTTCACCGAGGACGCCGGGTGATGGAGCTGTTTGGCAAAGTTGCCCACGAACAGGGAGTCGGGGTGATCGTCCTCACTCACGACCAACGAGCACTTGATGTCTTTGACACGATCTACGAGATGGAAAATGGCTTCATGCGGCAGCAGTCAACACAGCCCCCAGCAGAATGATGGTCACGAAAAGAACGAAACGGACAAGATCGCATTTCATGACAATTTTTCACATGAAGGCTGAAGATGCCATCGGCTGGCGGTATTCTGATGGCAGATTGAGTAGCATGATTATGTCGTCCGTTCGTTACCGAGTAGACGTTACCGGACGGTCTGCCGCGATGTTGCCCTGTGTCGTAGCTTTTCTGTGTCAACACACGGTGTGAAATTACGCTTCCGCCTTCGGATATTCTGTCAGCCGTTGCCTACCTTCAAACACCTCCTTCGATCGAAAACCAAGAGATGCCAACGACCTGTTTGCGTAACGTATACGTCCTTGTTCTGACCTTGGCCCTGCTGATGATGGTCAGCAACTTCTCCGCCGGGCAGGCCGCCGACAGAATCGCGGAACTGCAAACGGCCGCTGCGAATACGGGTCTGTCTGAGTGGGGACATTGGGGACCAAATCCGGAAAAGTACTCAAGCTGGACGTCTCACAGCAATCGCTTGATCCCGGTCTATACGTTTGGAATCGACCTGAAGTCGCTCGCTGGCGAAAACAGCCTCTACAGGGACGAAGCGGCCATCAGGAATCTATACGGCTATCTGCCGGAGAAAACGTTGAATCCCGACGCGCAGTATTTCGATCAGACAGACATCTACCGTTTACAGCAGAAAGCCGTTGCAGCAGGCAAGAAACGTGTGATCCTGTTCGTGTTCGACGGCATGGATTGGCAGACCACTCGGAACGCCGCGATTGCCAGACAGGGAAAGGTTTCGTATCACGAAGGACGCGGCGAAGGTCTCGGATTCCTTGACCATCGCGGCGCAACGACGGACTTCGGTTATTTCGTCACCAGTCCTCACAACGACGGGACGAACGTCAATGTTGATGAACAGACGGTGAAGAATCCTGGTGGAAAGGTTCGTGGTGGCTACGACGCTGCACTTTGCGGAAAGTTTCCCTGGGGTACGATCACCGATGCCGACTACCCGATCGGCAAGAGCAAAACAACAAAGCACGCCTACACCGATTCGGCATCTTCCGCAACTTCACTGACATCCGGCATTAAGACCTACAACGCAGCGATCAACGTGGACGCGGCCGGAGTCGGCGTGCTGCCGATTGCGAGAACTCTACAGGATGACGGTTTTGCCGTCGGTGTCGTGACGAGCGTTCCTATCAGCCACGCAACGCCTGGCTGCGCCTACGCGAACAATATCCACCGAAACGATTATCAGGACATTACTCGCGATCTCATTGGTCGTCCTTCTGTGTTCAATCCGGATGGGCTGCCCGGTGTTGACGTGTTGATCGGTGGCGGCTGGGGCATCGATACGGACAAGGATGGAGCGCAAGGCAAAAACTTCGTACCCGGCAATAAATATATCACTGCAGCCGATCTGGCTGCCATAAACGTCGACAACAAAGGTAGATACGCTGTTGCTCAGCGGACCAGCGGCAAGTCAGGTGCGGACGTTTTGAACGCCGCGGTGGCTGAGGCGAAAGAACACAACCATCGTCTCTTTGGATATTTCGGCGTCGAAACTGGACACCTGCCGTTTCGTACGGCGGACGGAAAATTTGATCCAGTGGTGAGCGCCGGCAGTTCTGGCCCCAAACAGGCCGAGGTGTACAGCGAAGCAGATTTGCGGGAAAATGTCGAGTTGAAAGACATGGCGCTCGCCGCGGTTGAAGTTCTAGAGTCACGCTCGGATCGCTGGTGGTTAATGGTTGAAGCGGGCGACGTCGATTGGGCGAATCATTCCAACAGCATCGACAATTCCATTGGAGCAGTTCATAGCGGCGATGCTGCTGTTCAAAGTGTCGTTACGTGGATTGAACAAAACGGTGGGTGGGAAGACACGGCGCTGATCCTGACCGCCGATCACGGACATTACTTTCACCTGGTGCGGCCTGATGCACTGATCGCTAACTGACCAATCGTTGTCCAGGTAAACGGGGCTTTCAGTGATAAGCTTCGTCCATTTCAGTAAAGGCTGTTTCATGAAACGTTTGAATCGTCGGATGTTGGTTGTTTGTGTCCTCACTTTATTTGCTTTCTTTTCTCACA
Source organism: Fuerstiella sp. (assembly GCA_041689795.1). Classification (GTDB taxonomy): domain Bacteria; phylum Planctomycetota; class Planctomycetia; order Planctomycetales; family Planctomycetaceae; genus Fuerstiella. The sequence continues at coordinate 4,010 of JBDNFN010000356.1, forward strand.
GGCCTGCCGCTGCGGCAGAGGCGGAGAGACATGTGATTGTTGTTTCTCTGGACGGGTTGGCTGCATACCTGGTCGATGATCCGAATGTTCCGCTGCCGACCATTCGGAAGCTGGCGCAACAGGGCGCAATCGTTGACGGTGGCATGACTGTCTCTAATCCTTCAGTCACGTGGCCCAACCACACGACGCTGATCACCGGCGTTCGTCCGGAGAAGCATGGCGTGCTGGCCAACGGCGTTTTGGTCCGCGGCGGGATCGGGATGCCGACTACGATTGACTCAAACCGTAACCAGAGTGACTTGGTGCAGATACCAACGATTGTTGATGCGGCTCATGCGGCAGGACTGACGACGGCGGAGATTAACTGGCCTTGTACTCGCGGGTCGAAGTCTCTGGATGATTCTTTCTCCGATGTTCCACAATCCGTCCAGTACATGACACCTCGGCTGCGGACGGAGCTTGTTGAAATGGGCCTGTTGCCCGACGAAACCGATGCTTCGTTCAAGAAAATTAGCGGAGTCGGTCGCGATCACATCTGGACTGAAGCGGCGTGTCACGTCATTCGCAAACGAAAGCCAAACCTACTGCTTGTCCATTTGCTGAACGTAGACTCCACACACCACAAATACGGACCGCGGACTCCCGAGGGATATACGGCCAACGCCTATGCCGACATGTGCCTGTCGCGGATCGTCAGTGCCGTTGATGACGCCGGGATTCGAGACCGCACCACTTTAATTGTCGTGTCCGATCACGGCTTCGCCACAACACCCAAAGCGATTCGGCCCAATGTCCTGTTGCGGCAGGCCGGTTTGTTAACCGTGGAAGTTGGCAAGCTGAGTACGGCTCAGGTGCATGTGATTCCTGAAGGAGGCATCGGGCTGGTCTATTGCACCAACCCTGCCGAAGCGGCCGATCAGGCGGCGGCATTTAAGAAAATGTTCATCGGAAAAGAGGGAGTGGCGGACGTATTATTGCCCGACCGCTTTGACGAAGTCGGGCTGCGTCACCCACGCGACTACCGCCAGTCGCCGGACGCAATACTTGTCGCTGCTGATGGTTATGCCGTCGCACGTTCTGTTGAAGGCGAAACTCTGGTGACGTCGAACACGGAAGCAAAGACGTCGCTCGGCAGCCACGGTTTTCTGTCGACCCTTGCCAAAATGAAGGCGTTGTGCGTACTTTCCGGAGCAGGCATCCATCCAGGCTTGCATCTGCCAACAGTGGAGAACATCGATATCGCACCAACCATTGCCGAACTGCTAAACCTAAAATATCCGCAAAGCGACGGCAAACCACTCGTCTCAGCCTTAATCAGGACGAACGAAAGATAGCGATCGGATTGCTAACGGGCGACACTTCGCGAGCAGCCGATTTTTCAATCGGCCGTTTTCAATCAAAACGAACTGCAGCAAGTTTCACGTTCAACAATCGGCCCCGATGATCTCGCCGGATTTCCAACGTGACATACTTTTCAGAGGCGTGAGCCAGAATCTGTCACAGCTCGAAAACATCGGTGGTCGTTGCCTGGTCTTTGCCTGGACGGTGTTGACTTTCAGCACGCGACTGCCGTTGGTGTACTAACGACGAACCTGCGATAGATGGTTGTGCATACAAAGTTGTCGCCAAAGCTCTTTGAACACGGGGAACCATGATTGGGAATTCCCTGTAAAAAGATTCCGCTCAATTAAGCGTGCTGTCGTGCATGCGAGGAGCGATATTTGTGTCAAAGAAATCAGCGAAACCAGTGCGAGGCATGTGCTAGCCCGAATTGAAGCTCTGCTAAAGAAACAGAAGCGGAACGTCTGCTGCTCAGTGATGATCGGCAGCGGTTACCGGCCGTCAAAGGGCAATGCATTCAGACGCAAAGTTTTGCTGGCGCTGACCAGAATTGGAGCGAACGATAGCTTCCCTTGCTGGCACCGTGAACGGGTTGCAAAGTAGTTTGCTTCGAGTGGTCCGCGGAAGCCCGCTATTTAATAGGTCTTCATCGCTCGCCGATTTATCGTTCGCAATGCTCGGCAAGCCGGACCTGACTATGATCCTCATGTTCGCTGGCGGAAGAATGTTCGGCAGCATCGTTCTGGGCGTTCCGGTAGATGACACCGATGGGGTTACTGGCTCTCGTCTGATGATGGTCATCATCGTGCCAATGAAACTACCTGAATCGGACCACTCCTTGATGACGCTGTGCAGAAAAGTGATGGCCGCCAACCGCTGGGCAATCTTCGCTAATACTGAGTAATTTGATCGGCTGTACCGCCTCCGAAATACTCGTCGCAACTGGCCAAATCCCTATCCGCCGGAACTCATCACCTAGAACCAAAACCCGCGTCAAACACGCCCGAATCCTGCACCCCAAGAAGCCGAAAGAAATGAAAACCACCATGACGAATCAAACTTCCGACAATCATCAGAGTACTCACTTTGGGGCAGTATGATCGGGACACTGAGATCTATTTCTGCACGTTGAAATCGGGCTGCCGCATCGAACGTCGTCTGTTCGGAAAACTGCCGCGCACGCTGAATTGCGTGGCCGTGTATTCGATCATTGCGTGGCGCGTGATGTACCTGTGCTATGTCGGCCGCGAATACCTCGAACCCGACTGCGAACTGGTGTTTTCGCCGAGCGACTGGAGCTCTGTTTACACGATTGTTCACGATCGCAAAATTCTGGAGACACCTCCGCAGTTTAACGAACTGATTCGAATAATCGCGACGCCCGGCGGCTACGTTGATCGCGCCAAAACCGAACCTGGCCCACAATCCCACTGAACGAGACTCCAACGACTCCACTGCTTTTCACTCGCCTGGGACACATTTGGTCCCCCAAATTGAGTGTTCGTTTTTTCCCCGAAGACTTTCGTGATACAGTCGGGCTCGGAAGTGTGCAGAATTCTTAGAGACATTCAGCAGTCTTGACGGTGTTGCACCGCCAGCATGGCCTGCTGGCGTTTATTCCCGAGCATCCAAAACATTCATCCACTTTGCACTGTGGCTATGGCCAATTAACGTTGTCACTTCAATGACCTACAGCCGGCTTGGCGGCGGTCACCAGACGGTATCCTTGATGCCGTCTGGTGGGCGGCAGTTATGACAACGGGTTGTGCAGCCACTTATATTATTATCAGGGTTGTTTTCGGTGGTTGGGGATCACCATTGCTGGAATTCTTTGCATTGATTGGCTTGATGTCTGGCCTATTTATCGCGTTCATTCATTAACCGAGGTCTGGTCGTGCCGCTGAGATCCTTAACGAAAAACGGAAACGTACGAAGCAAAGGGCAGGCTTCGTGTATGCGCTGACTCGAAGATGGCTGAATCGCGCGAAGGTCAGGCTAAGTCGAAGTTAAACGTGTTTGTTTAGAAACACGGGATCGATCAACGCGTGAGTCGTGATTTTCACGGGGATGAACTTCCCGTGGGGCGGCCCCAACTGGCCATTATGTTTCGCAAAGGCGTGTGTCATCCAGCAGGAACCGGCCCTTACGCGTGCGAAGGGGATGTGGTGATATTAAAGGCGGGACGACGGCAGGAATTTTGTTTGTTAACAAGTCATTGATTGGCGAGTCGACGTGATTCTTCAGTTATCGCTTGTGAGACATGCAATCGAGCTGCGGAATGTTTATAATTCACCTAGCATGCTGCTGTTTTAGTGTTTTCCCCGAGTTCTTCGGATCAGCCGCACGTCAGGACCATGTGGGAAAAATGAATGCACCCGACACTTCGTCAACCGTTGGAACAATTAATTGCCGGTCACAATCTGTCTTCGAGTGCCGTTCAGGACTGCATTGGCGCGATGATGGACGGTGCGTGCGAGCCCGTTGACATGGCCGCCTGGTTAACAGCGATGTCCTGCAAGGGACCTGCATCAATTGAACTTGTCGGAGCGGCTCAGGCGATGCGCGACCGGGGAGCCCGTATTGCGACTCGACGACGTCCACTACTGGACACATGCGGAACCGGTGGCGACCAGTTGCACACCTTTAACATCAGCACGGCCACTGCAATTGTCGCCGCAGCATGCGGGGTTAATGTCGCCAAGCACGGTAACCGCAGCGTATCAAGCAACAGCGGTTCGGCGGATGTCCTTGAAGCTTTGGGTGTGAATATCCAGCTAACGCCCGAAGAAGCGGCGCGGTGCCTGGACGACATCGGCATCACGTTCTGTTTTGCCCCGCTGGTACACGGAGCCATGAAGAATGCCGCTCCGATTCGCAAGGCGTTGGGAGTACCGACGATCTTTAACCTGCTGGGGCCGCTGACCAATCCGGCCGGAGCGGAATATCAGTTGTTGGGCGCCAGCACAGACGAACGAGCCAAGCTACTGGCGTCTGCGTTAAGTGCAATCGGCTGCCGCAAGGCTTTGGTTGTGTGCGGTAATAACGAACTAGATGAAGTCTGTTTGTGGGGGCCAACCAAAGTTTATGAAGTTGCAGTCGGCAGAATTGCGGAAACGACGTGGACCAATGAAGACTTTGGTTTGCCAACCTGCAACGTGGCCGAACTGCGAGTAAAATCGTCGCAACAAAGTGCTGCTGTAATTCGGACGATTCTGGCTGGAAAAGATTCACCTGCAGCAAACATCGTCATCGCTAACACAGCGGCCGCTTTGCTGGCGTCGGAAACACGATCTGACCTGAAGGACGCTGTGCAACAGGTGAAGATGACACTCGCCGAAGGCCTGGCCGCCAGCAAGCTGGAAGACCTGATTAAATGGACCACCCGTGTGAAGCCGGTGGCCTAACGGCCCGAATAAATCGAAAAGAACGGATGACGTTCTGCTTTCGTTGAATAGTCTGCACACCGCAGTACTTGCCCGGTAGTGAAGGAAATTCCCAACACATCACACGCTCACGGACCGAACATGCCAAAAGCCATTCGAACAGATTCAGTGAACAACCGGACCACGGGAATCGCCCTGCCTGGACTTTACAGCGGGCAGCCAGGCACTGTCGCGCAGCAAGTTCATGATGGCGATACGTTAAGCGTTCGTCCGGGTGGTGACATCGGCGTGCGTTTGCTGGGAATCGATACTCCGGAAGTCAGCTTTACGTTTCCGGGGCCGAAACTGTCGTTCGTCACTTTGTCGAACGCGCGTTGGAACGACTTTCTGACTACGGTATTCGACAGCAGGTGGGGCGAATTTTCGTCGATGGTTTCGCCGGGGTTGCAGTCCTGGATTGAATCGAAACTGGTGGACGAACCCGGCACGGTTCACAACCTGCATGCCAACGCTGCAACGCAGGATCTGCGTGCAATGATTACCAAAGACATGGAAATCATGGGGCAGGATCTTACAACGTTCAGCTATTACCTTGGGTTCGGCTTTGAAGTGATGGACAGCTATGGTCGTTTTCTGTGCACGATCAATCGTAATCAGCCTCAAAGAACGGTTCCGACTCCTCGCCCGCCAACCTATAACATGAGAATGCTGGAAAACGGCCGAGCGTTTCCGTACTTCATCTGGCCAAACATCAGCCCATGGGATCGTCCTGAATCGATCATTAAAGCTGTAATTCCTCCGGGGAAGGCTCGCGAGATGGCGGAATCCAATCAGGAAATTCGTTTGGCTCGAGGTCACGTGAAGAAAGCTCGTGAACAGCACCTTGGGATTTTCGACGCGATGACTCCGTTGTTGCTGGAGCCTTTTGAACTACGATTTCTAAGCCGCCGTTCTTTGCCCGATCGCTACGTGATTGACCTGACTTCTGATTCCAATCGCCTTATTCATCCTCACAATTATTATTCCGTAAACCATCCGGAAGACCGGCTGTGGATCTCGTCAATCTATGTGCCTTACTTTGAAAAAACAGGCTGGCAGGCGGAACAGGCCTGAAATGCCAGACAGCAGACGTCAACACGGACGTTTGCCACAATTTCTGAAACCTGAACATTCAAATATCTCAGTTCCAAAATGAGCAACACATCTTATCAACGTATCGCTGTTATTGGTTTGGGCCGCTTTGGGATGGCTCTGGCAAAGCGTCTGGCTGCTCATGGAGCGGAAGTGATTGCCATCGACAGCGATCAAAAACTGGTCGACGAAATTTCTGATGCTGTGGACATGGCCGTTCGGCTGGATTCGACCGACGAGGCAGCATTGCGAAGTCAGGAAATCGATCGAGTTGACTGCGTTGTCGTTTCAATTGGCGAGAACTTTGAAGCTGCTCTACTGACAACAGTGCTGTGCAAGCGGAACCTGAAAGTTCCGCATGTGATTTGCCGAGCTCAAACCGAACTGCACGCGATGATCTTCCAGCAGATCGGCGCGGACGAAGTGATTCAGCCGGAACAACACGCTGGCGAAATGCTGGGCCGCCGTTTGGCTCATCCTCGAATTCGTGACTACATCACGCTTGGCGATGGTTTCACTGTTGTTGAGATGCTGTCGCCCTCCAGTTTTGCCGGAAAGTCGTTGCGGCAGATTGATCTCAGATCCAACTATCAGGTTAATCTGATTGCCATTCGCAGAAAGCCTCCGGTTGTACTAGCTGAAACGACGTCTGACGGAACCACGCCTGTCGCGCAGTCCGTTGCGGTTTCAGACAGCGATTTCAAGCCGGAAACCATCAGCGTGCCCGGCCCCAATGATTTATTGGAAGCCACAGATGTTTTGCTGCTGGCCGGTTCCGAAACGGCTTTAGCAAGTCTGCCTCAGAATTGACAACGCGAATGAAACTGGCAGAAGACTCTCTCCCGGAGGCACTGGGTTTGTGTGATGTTCTCAACGGCCGGATTTACAGCAATACAAGCTATGATCGGCCCATCGGAAACAGCAATGACGGGGATAGCAATGACGGGGATAGCACGCGGCGTGAGAGCGTTTTACAAAACAACATAGTGAAACTCGTATAGATTCTCGGCCGGTGAAACCACACGAATACAGCCGAGAGTCCTGACGATTTTCGCTGGAGGCGGTCCGAAAACCGCAAACTTACCAGCACGCAGCACGAGCAAGTGAATCCGGGCATTGCAAAATTCACTCGTTGGTGCGTCGTCCTTGTATTGAGAAGTTCGCAAGGGCGGTTTTCATACCGCTTCCAGAAGTACCACACCTTTTCGTAACTTGCTTCATTGGCCACAAGTGCACGAAACATGCTGTGGCGGGTGGCCCTGTTTGCTGGTTTTGACGCTATTAGATCTTATGACAAACCTACTCAATATGGACGTGTACTTCCCACCCTTGGCGGATTCTGCGCCACGAGCCGTGTATGTGCATGTTCCTTTTTGTTTGCATCGCTGCGGATACTGCGACTTTACTTTGGTTGCTCAGAAAGACGATCTGATTCCGTCTTACCTGACGGCATTAGGGAACGAACTGGCGACGGTTGAAACAGTTTATGATGTTGACACGATTTTCATCGGTGGCGGTACTCCCACTCATCTGAACATCGAACAGCTTCAGCAATTGATCATGGCCATCACCCGGAAGTTTCGTCTTGTCGAAGGTGGTGAATTTTCGCTGGAAGGCAATCCGGATGGCCTGTCGAAAGACATGTTGCATGCATTGGCGGATCTTGGAGTCAATCGCCTGAGTCTCGGCGTTCAATCCTTTGATGCGGATGTGTTGAAAACACTGGAACGCCACCATACGCCGCAGGAAGCCATCGATATTGTGCATCTGGCGGCGAGCGTTATTGAAAATGTCTCGCTGGATCTGATTTTCGGCGTTCCGGGACAATCGCTGGATGCGTGGAGTACATCGATTAATGTGGCCAGCACATTGCCGCTGCGTCATGTGTCGACTTATGGCTTGACGTTTGAAAAGGGAACTGATTTTTTTCGTCGCCAACAGCACGGTCAGTTGTTTTCTGTTCCAGATGAGCTTGAACGTGAAATGTATGCTTTGGGGATGCAGCGATTTGCCGAGCTTGGATTTCAACACTACGAGATTTCCAACTTTGCTTTGCCATCGTTTGAATGCCGTCATAACATGGTCTACTGGGCCGCTCAGGAGTATTTTGCGTTTGGGCCGGGCGCGGCTCGCTATATCAACGGCCAGCGCAGTACGAATGCTCGGAGTGTGACGCGCTGGATCAAAAGTTGGCTGCAGCACCAGCTTGTTTTGCAGGACTGCGAATCGCTCAGCCCGGAAGCCAGAATCAGCGAAGCCATTTTTCTGGGGCTCCGCAGAATTGGGGGTATCGAGCTGGTTGAATTTCAGCAGAACCATGGTGTGGACATTCGCCATTCGCACAAAGTCGCGTTCGAAACCAATGTGGAAAACGGGCTGCTGGAAGTTGTCGACAACAGATTGCGACTGACCAGCGAAGGGCGATTTCTGGCGGACAGCGTTGTCATTGATTTCCTATAGTCGATTTTCCGTAGAAGTAGCCACAAACGGCTTTTTGTATTGATGTTGGGACAGGCGTTGCAGGGAAACGAATTCCCTGATTCGTGACTGTGAGTGGCGTGATTCGTCCATTTTGGGCCAGCCAAGCGGTCATTTTGTTTCGACGTGGAACGCCGCACGCGAACGGCAACCGACTTCCCAGCGGGGAATGCACGCGATGTTCTTCGCTGTTTTTGGCGGCGGGCTGTACATGTGAAAACGTACGTCATAACCTTCGCTGATTGCCTTATGAATTTGTTCAGGTACGGTCGGCCGTGTCAAAGACTATAAAATTTAGCGAAACGGACCGCGATCTTCCGAAGCACGTTAAAAACGGGTTTATGAGGTATCGCGACTTTCAGCCGCTGACTCAGGGCGGAGAAGCGTTACTGCAGACGTGCTATGACGAAAATCTGGGCCGTACCGTCGTGATGAAGACTCTACTGCCGCAGTTGCAGAATCTCGAGGTGTATCGCAAACGATTTCTGCGAGAAGCCCGCGTCACGGCTCAGATTCCGCATCCTGTGACGGTGCCCGTTTACGAAATCAGTCGCGACGCCGATGGCAATGCGTACTTCACCATGAAGAAGCTTGGTGGTCGCGATCTGTGCGAGATTCTGGATCAGATCGCGGAAGGTCACCAGGAAACAATCGACAAATTTCCAGTCGACCAGCTGCTGAACATTCTAATTCACGTCGGGCAGTGCCTTGCGTTTGCTCATAACATGGGAGTCGTCCATCGCGACCTGAAACCAGCCAATATTATGGTGGGTGATTATGGTGAAGTGACTTTACTGGACTGGGGTCTTGCCAAAGTCTGGGACATGGACAAAGACGACGATCTGGAAGCGTTGGTCAGAAGTGGGCAGCAACAGGTGTCCGGTCGTTTGACGGGTCGCGGCGACGTTCAGGGGACGCCATTTTATATGTCTCCGGAGCAGGCGCGAGAAACCGGCAACGTGGACGAACGCAGCGATATCTACAACATGGGGATTATGTTGTTTGAAGTGCTGACGAATCAAAGTTTTATGTCGGGCCGCAACTTCAAGGAAATCAAACGTAAGATTCTGGAAGATCCCGTTCGAACGCCGGCTGATATGCTGCCGCGAGGATCCGTGCCGCCTGACCTGAATGCAATCTGTCTGAAAGCATTGTTAAAAGATCCTAAGGATCGCTACGGTCGTATGGACGATTTGGTCGACGACATTCGAAACCACTTGCTGGGCAAGCCGGTATCAGTTTACAAGCCGGCACCGTTGGTACGCTGGTTGAATGCTCATAGTCGAAACACGGTTAACCAGAGTTCTGTCTTCTGGATGTTTGTTGGGGCAGTTATGTGCATCATTTTTCAGTTCATGTGGATGGCGATGAATTGACCTAACTGTCCTTCGGGTGAATGATAAGGCACAGGCAAACGTAACGACTTTCGGTCAGTTTTTTTGGCCATTTGAATTCGGTTTTGTTTGCTGGGCTGACAATGGCGATGAATCAGCCTTCCGGCACTAATCCTTTACGCATCTGCGAAAGCTGCAGATGGCTGTTTATGCGTGTTCCGTTCAGGAACCAAGAAAGAATTCCATGTATCTGGCTCGCTTCTCGCTGTTTGGACTTTTGTTCGCTGTGTCCTGCATTCACCAGGCGCTGGCCGCTGATTCTCGAGCAGAAGTTCTGGAACGTGTTGGCTCGGATATCAAATATCTCGCGTCTGATGAACTGCAGGGTCGCGGCGTCGAAACTAAAGGTATTGAACTGGCCGCTCAACACATTCTGGCCGAATACGAAAAGTTCGGACTGAAACCCGGCATGCCCGATGGGACGTTCCGACAGGCGTTCGATATTACGGTCGGCGATCTGAAGATTAACGACGCCACTAAAGTTGTGTTTACTGATGCATCGGGAAATCAGCAATCGCTGAAAGTTGGGACCGATTTTCAGCCTCTGCGGCGAGGCAAAAACGGCAGCTGCTCCGGCGACCTGGTGTTTATTGGATACGGCATTTCATCAGAAGAAAATGCTTACGACGACTACGCCGGAATTGATGTCGAAGGCAAAGTGCTGGTTATGCTGCGACGTGAACCGCAGCAGGCCGACGTAAACGGCGCCTTCAAAGGAACCGAAACAACATCACATTCTTACATCGATACAAAGCTGTCCCTGGCCGTCAAATCGAAAGCCGCCGGAGTCGTGTTTGTTAACGACACTCAGTCTGTACTCACGGCCGCTCAGGACGACCTGAGTGATCCCAGTAGCTTCGGAACGACTGGTGCCGGAATTCCCTTTGTGCATGTGAAGCAGGCTGTTGTGAATCGACTTCTTGCCTCCAGTCCTCTGACCGTAAAGACCACCGAAGGCGAAGAAAAAATACTCGACAGCCTGCTGGATGTCTGTCAGTACATCGATGGAAGTCTAAAGCCAGTTTCTCAGGCGATGGCCGGATATAAGGCGGAAGTGAACACGGACTTTTCCGCATCTACAGTGTCAGCAGCGAACTTGATTGGTGTGATTGAAGGCGAAGGCGAACTGGCCGACGAAACCATCGTGATTGGCGGTCATTACGACCACCTGGGCTTTGGCGGTTATGGGTCCCGAGCCAAAGATCGCACGGGCGAAATTCACAACGGTGCCGACGATAATGCAACCGGCACTGCGGCAGTGATGGAGATGGTTCGTCGAGTCGCGTCCGGGCCGAAGCCAAAGCGACGTATCGTGTTTATCTGTTTTTCCGGTGAAGAACGTGGTTTGCTGGGCAGCAAGTATTACGTTGAAAATCCGGTCTTCCCTCTGGAGAAGACTGTAGCCATGTTGAACTACGACATGATTGGGACTCTTCGCAATAACAAGATTGAGGTCAACGGAGTTGGTACCGCCGCTGAGTTCACCAAGATCGTGGCGGCGGCTGATCAGGCATCTCCCTTGGACATTACCGTGATTGAACATCCGTTTGCCGGAAGCGACCATCTGCCGTTCTTTCAAAAGGACATTCCAGTCATGTTCTGCTTTACCGGAGTCACCCCGCGTTATCACACCCCGGACGATGACTTTGAAACCATTAACGTAGACGGCGTTGTTTCTGTGATCGATTTCACAGAAAGTCTTCTGAAAGGAATTGACGCTCTGCCGACGGCGCCAGAATTCAAAACCGTTAACCGTGGATCGCGACGTCGCCCGACACAGGTACCATTTCTTGGTGTCGCTCCGAATCTTGGAACCGATGCGGATGAGCCAGGCATTCCTTTGCAGACAATTCGCCCTAACAGTCCTGCTGAAAAAGCCGGTCTTCAGGTGGGCGACGTCATCATTAAAGTTGACGGTAAAGACGTAGACGGGTTCTCTGACCTTGTTGGTCTTCTGGAGGGGAAAAAAGCTGGCGACAAACTTGAATTTTCAGTGAAGCGAGGAGAAGACACAGTGCAGCTATCCGCCACACTGGCCAGTCCTCAGTAAGACGCTGACAAAAGAGTCACGCACAGCACAAACGCGTTGGGTTTCCTTAAACGCTTTGCGTTTGCTGTGTTGGCCGTCGTTGTTTTAATGCAGCAGTTTTTTGAATTGAGCCCACGTTTTTGTGTTGGCAACGTCATCTTTAGTTAGTCCGGCTCGTCGAGCCTGATCTACACCATAAGTCAAAACGTCAAATCCGTTTACACTGTGCGAATCCGTACTGATGACGATTGGAATGCCCATATCACGAGCTGCCGTGGCATTGACTTCGTTCAGATCCAGGCGTTTATAGTGAGCATTGATTTCCATCATCACGCCGTTGTCTGCGGCGGCTTTTAGCATCTCTGTGATGTCAATATCGGCTCCTTCACGTTTGCCGATCATGCGTCCGGTGGGGTGGCCGATGATGTTCACGTTTGGGTTTTTAATGGCAGTCAGAAGTCGTTTCATGATCTGTTCTCGGGGTTGCTGCAGGCCATAGTGCAGCACGGCAATTACCCAGTCAGCTTCTTCCAAAACGTTGTCATCCAGGTCCATTGTGGCGTCTTCCAGAATGTCGCATTCGATACCACACAGTATTTCGATGCCGCTGATTTTCTTGCGAACTTCACGGATTTCGGCCCAGTGAGTTCGCAGCCGATCTGCGTCCAGGCCATTGGCCATGGATACACGTTTGCTGTGTTCGGTGATGGCAATGTATTTCAGACCACGCTGTTTGGCGGCTTCTGCCATTTCCAAAATAGTTCCGGCGCCATCGGATGCCGTTGTGTGCATGTGTAGATCGCCTTTGATGTCACCGCTTTCAACAAGTCGCGGTATTTTGCCACTGTCTACGTAGGAAAATTCAAGGCGATTTTCTCGTAGTTCCGGCGGTATCCACGGCAGGTCCATCGCCGCATAGACGTCTTCTTCAGTCGCTCCGGCGATACGTTCTTCGCCGCGAAACACGCCGTATTCGTTTACCTTTAGCCCCAGATCCTTCGCTCGCTGCCGAACTACGACATTGTGTTCTTTCGACCCGGTAAAGTACTGCAACGCTGCTCCATAAGATTCGTCCGGCACGACTCGCAGGTCCAGCTCAACGCCGGATTTTAGGCGAACGCGCTGCTTGGTTCCGCCACGCAGCAGCACGCTATCAACCAGTTCGTTTGCTGCCAATCTGTCCATCGCAGCCTCAGGATCGCTGGACGTTGCGAGCACATCCAGATCGCCGCATGTTTCTTTGCGGCGACGACAGCTGCCGGCAACGGAAGCGTGAGCAACAGAATCCAGTTTCAGTAGGTCATTTACGATCGCATCTGCCGCTGTGCGAGCTGCCGCGATAGAAATTCGTTTGCCCGCCTCAGCCGCCATGTCGATGTTCTGCAGAATCGATTGTTCCGTTTTTTTGCCAAAGCCCTTAAACGCAGCCAGTTGTCCGGCTTCTGCTGCCGCTTTTAGCTGGTCCAGTGACTTTAGGTGCAGCTTATTAAAAAAAATGGCAACTTTTTTGGGCCCGACGCCAGGGATTCTCAGCATGTCCACCACGCCCTGAGGAATCTGCTGTTTGAGTTCCACCAGTTGACTGTGTTTGTTGGTTTCAACCACCTCAACAATCTGGCGGGCGAGATCCTTGCCGATGCCCTGAAACTGAGTCAGGTCAATTCCGTCCTTGACCATAGTCGCGAATGAATCTGCGGTTGACGAAATAGTTCGGCTGGCGTTGCGATAGGCTCGAACTCGAAATGGATTGGCTTCTGATATCTCCAGCAGGTCGGCCAGCTCATCAAAAATCGCGCCGATTTTTTCGTTATTCATTGTTATGCCGATGTTGAGTTCTTAATGCCAAACGAAACAAAGTGGTGAACATGTTCGGATGGCAGACGTTGTTTAAACAAGCATTCAGGCGACCATTGTAGTGGCGTGCTGCAGAAATTCGATCGTTCGGTTCCGATGCTATTTGCGTTGCGGACTGCTTCCATCGGCCAGCAGGACCATAGTGGCTTTCGCACCGATGTTTGCTGCAGTTTTCTTTCGCGTGTTTAAAATGGATCGTGTCGCTATTTGGCGGTTCCGACGAAGGAGACAGATGACATCGCGTGTCGTGTCGCCGGGTGAAACGACGAATCTGCCTTACAAGCCGGTTTTTCGGGCTTGTTCTTTCTCTGAGAAAAAAATGTAAGCTTTTTCGACGATCATCTTCTGACGCTGACGTTTAGACTTTAAGAGAGGTATTGAAGAAGGGGTGGCAGACGCGGTCTGGCAGTCATTCAGGATCTTCTCGAAGCTTTCTTCCTTTGCCGGCAAGATCGATGAAGCAACCTGAGTGAACGCATTCAGGTATCCCGTCTCTGCAGTTCCCGAACCTCCTTTCTGCGCCATCAATGCGCTCTTGTTCGGGTACCGCGTCAATTCGATCGAAAGGGCATTTGCAATGAAACGATCACAACGACGCACACGTGCAAATCTGACAAAGATGCAGCAGGCTGAAGTGTTTGAAGAACGGCAGATGTTATCGGCCGTTTCAGCATCCATCGACTCTGCAGACAGTGCTGCGGCCGCAACCGACGGCACGGGCAACAATGCTGATAACGCAGAATGGGGCAGTACAGATATTGAACTTCTGCGGTTAACGACGGTCGAATATGCGGACGGAGTATCTTCTCCGGCTGGCACAGACCTTCCCAGCGGTCGTGAAGTCAGCAACGCCGTGATTGCTCAGGATGAATCTACTCCAAACGATCGCAACCTGACGGACATTGTCTGGATCTGGGGCCAGTTCATCGATCACGACATCGATCTATCAGAAGGTGCTGATCCCGCTGAATCATTCAACATTGAAGTACCGCTGGGTGATGCTTACTTTGATCCTTTCGCTACTGGCACAGCCGAAATTCTTCTTAGTCGGACAGACTATGTTGAAGGCGATGAGTCCAGCGATGGTCTGCGTCAGCAGTTGAACAAAATCACAGCATTCATCGATGGATCTGTGGTTTACGGTTCTGAACAGGAACGAGCAGACGCATTACGCACATTCGAAGGCGGCCGCCTGAACACCAGCGCAGGCGACTTTTTACCCTTCAACAGCGAAGGGTTTGCCAATGCGGGTGGAACGTCGGATTCGCTGTTTCTGGCGGGGGACATTCGCGCCAACGAGAACGTTGCTCTGACATCCATGCAGACGATATTCGTGCGTGAACACAATCGCATCGCCGCTGAACTGGCGACTGAAGACCCATCACTGAGTGACGAAGAACTCTATCAGCAGGCTCGAGCAATTGTGCGAGCGGAAATGCAGGCGATCACCTTTAACGAATATCTGCCAGCCCTGCACGGAGCTGACGCGATCAGCGAATATGGTGGCTACGATCCAACCGTTAACCCCAGCATCGCTAATGAATTTTCAACAGCCGCTTATCGGTTTGGGCACAGCCTGCTGTCTTCTGAATTACAGCTGCTGGATGCAGACGGAAACGTGGTGGAAGGCGGTAACTTATCGCTGGCTTCTGCTTTTTTCCGGCCGGACCAGGTCGTCACGCTGGGAATTGATTCCATTTTGCGAGGGGCCGCCGATCAGCTGGCTCAGGAATTGGATGCTCAGGTTGTCGACGACGTTCGCAACTTCCTGTTTGGTCCTCCGGGTTCCGGCGGCCTGGACCTCGCAGCTCTGAATATTCAGCGAGGTCGCGACCATGGTCTGGCGGATTACAATCAGGTAAGAATTGATCTTGGTTTGCAGCCGGTCACGTCGTTCGATCAGATCACGTCGGATCCGGCACTCGCACTGGCCCTGGAAGAAACTTACGGTTCCGTCGACAACATCGATCTGTGGGTAGGAGGCCTGGCAGAAGATCATCTGGCCGGTTCGTCCATGGGAGAAACCTTCAGCACAATCATCATCGATCAGTTTGAACGACTGCGGGCGGGAGACCGGTACTGGTACCAGAACGTGCTGACCGGGGATGCTCTGGCAGAAATCGAGAATACTCGTCTGTCCGACATCATCCAACGCAATTCCGGAATCGAAGGCCTGCAAACCAATGTCTTCTTTCAGCGCGGAACTGAAGTTCTGAACGTCAATGCAGAACGATCACGTTCCGATAACCTGGAGGTGCATGTCACCGATGGAAACCTGCAGGTTGTGGACATTGACAGTGGCCGCATTCTGCAACAGCGGCCCATCGACGAAGTCGGAGGAGTCAACCTGACCGGTGCCGATGGAGTCAGCGAACGCTTTACGATCGTCATGTCGGCGGACGGCAGGACGACAGCCATTCCAGTATCGATCAACGCGGGCAGGCGGGGGCGCGATGTTCTGGTTATTCGCGGAACCGCAGGCGATGACGTGATCGAAGCTGTCGGAAACGAAGTTGACCTTTCAGGGCTGGACGTGTTCTTTGAAAACATCGACACGCTGATCATAGAAGGCGGCAACGGAGATGACTGGCTGGATGTCAGCCAATCGGCCGGGCAGCACAACATTCTGATGGGCGGTGACGGCAACGATACTCTGGTTGGCAGCGATGCGGCCGATCGCCTGTTCGGAGAAGACGGGATGGATGTACTGCTGGCAGGCGACGGCAACGATATGCTGTCTGGTGGCCCCGGAACTGACCGGCTGTACGGGCACCGTGGGCTTGATCAGATGAATGGCGGATCTGGCAACGACATGCTGCTGCAGGATGGATCGGGCGATCGCGCCGAAGACATGCCTCGGCTGGCCGCCTTTTTGAACGGCAGTCTGCGTCTTCGCCAGACGACGAAGACCTTTGAAAACTGGGGCGGACGCGGAGAGATCTGGATGATGTCCAATCAGGGCTGGACGTTTATCACACCCGATGGCACTCTGTATTTGTGGGACGGAAGTAACACCGCCAACGGTCAGGTGGTCGCGAAACTTGGCTCGGAAATGTTTAACAATCGAACGGCCTTAATCCGGAACACTTCGGCCGTTGACGATGATAACGCAGACAACGTCGGTCTGGTAGCGACCGCCGTGCAGCAGCAGAACGGACTTCGCGTGACCGCCAGTCTGTTTGAAAACTACCTGAGACTCGGCGAACGCTGGTTGCTGGGCGGCAAAGATTGGTACTTCGTGAAGCCTGATGGAATGCTGTATCGGTACGATGCCAATGCTGCAGATATTCCGGGTGAACCCGTAGCGGAACTGACTCGGAATCAGTTTCAGGACATCAATCGGGTATTTCGATCGCGACAATAATGGTTCCTGCAAATACACTTCAAGGCGTCTCGGTTTTGCCATGATGGAAAGCGCGACGTCCTTGTCTTACGGAAGCTAAACCGGTCAAAATTAAAAATGAAGTTATTGCCACAACTGCTATCTCACCAGTGACTTGCGACACAATCGCGAACACGCTGTTTGACTATTCACTGGTTTACGTCGTACTCTTTAGTGTTCGCAAAGAGTTGCATATCGAATATTTTGAAACAACTTAGTCACAGCGGCGTGGTGCTGCGAATGACCGTTAAATTGAAAACTTTCTGGAACCTGCGAGACCTTTGAAGACTCTAAATAGAAGTACTGCGACCTGCTTTCATCCGGTATCCAAACCCAGAAGGAAGGGTGTTTCTGTTTTAACTGACCTGCGTTGCAGGTTGATCGAGCGGATGCTCGAAGACGAGAAGTTACAGTGAAAGTGACTCACTTGTCGCACAACAGAAACTACCTGGAAGTCTGAAAGCCAGATCGCCTCCATAACATCACGGCTGGTTGCTTCGCATTCTACGAAGTAACAGGTTGTGCTCTGACAGTGAGGTGTGTAATGGCAAACATTTTCGGGGCGACATCGTCCCTAAACGCTGCGTCCAACACTGTACACTATCCAGCGGGTGTACCGCGAAATCTTGATTACCCTGATATTCCAGCGTGGGTGCTGCTTGAACGAGCGGCCTGCCTGATGCCAGGACGTATCGCCTGCCATTACAACGATGTTGAGTGGACATGGGAAGAACTCAACCTTGATGCAATCCGCACTGCTGCTGTATTGCGCAGACTTGGCGTGAAGCCAGGAGATCGTGTTGGCATTCTGCTGCCAAACATTCCTGAATACCTGATTGCTTTAAACGGAATCTGGCGAGCCGAAGGCGTCGCGGTCGCATTGAGTCCCATGGCGGTGCCGGAAGAAATTGACCGCATGCTGGAAACGACTGACTGTAAAGTCGTCGTGTGTCTGGACATGCTGGCGGCACTGATTTCAGGAGATCACCGGCCTGACAAAACGCTGTTTGTGTCACTGCGGCCTCGGTTGCCGCTGTTTGAACAGCTGGGCTATCTGTTTCTACGTCGGAAACGTACAGGACACTGGTGGATGTCGGCGAACGAACACGTCGCCTGGTTCTGGGACGAACTATTGACGCAGGACGCCATCGATTCGTCTCTCGCAGTTGTGTCTGCCAATTCTGAAACGCCGGCTCGCGCTGATGATTCAACGCTGGTGAACGAAGAAGATTCCAGCAGCAAAACATGGGCGACGACTCCCGCATACATTCTTCCCACGGGAGGAACCACGGACGAACCGAAGGCCGTTACGTTGAGCCATCGTAATATGGTGGCGAACGCATGGCAGCAGTATTACTGGGCCGGAGCAGCCGACGGAAAAGAAACACTTCTGGCCGTGCTGCCGTTCTTTCACAGCTATGGACTGTCCACAAATGTAATGGGCGGTGCAGCTATGATTGCCACACTGATTATGGATCACCGCTTTAATGTTCGTAAAACCATCCGAATGATCGAAGAACATCGTCCGACAGTGTTTCATGCTGTGCCCGCGATGCTGGCCGCCTTAAACGAATACCTTCGACGTCATCCTGCCAACCTGACGTCATTGAAGTGGGTCATCAGCGGCGGCGCTCCGTTGCCGGAAGCGGTGGGTCGCGAATTCGCTGAGCACACCGGAGCTCTGGTTGTGGAAGGCTATGGGCTGTCGGAAGCCTCGCCCGTTACACACGTTGGGCCATTGGAAGGCACGGCTCATTTCGGCACAATCGGCCTGCCATTACCGGACACCGAATGTCGACTGGTGGACGCTGAAACCGGTACACGAGACGTTGGGCACGGAGAAATAGGCGAACTGCTGGTGAAGGGGCCTCAGGTAATGCTGGGTTACTGGCATGAGGTTCGAGAACGCCTGATTGCTGGAACCCATGTGGATGGCACCCCAGTCGATCACGCTGGCGACAAGGCAGACAATGGACATCCAGTCGTCGCCATTAACGATGGCTGGTTGCGTACCGGCGACCTTGTTCGAATTACTCAGGAAGGGCTGTACCAGATCGTCGAACGCAAGAAGGACATGATTATCACATCCGGTTTCAACGTCTATCCACAGGAAGTGGAACTTGTCCTGAAGGGCCATCCATCCGTCAAAGATGCGGCCGTGGTTGGCGTGCCGGACGAACACAAGGGCGAGATTGTTAAGGCGTTTGTCGTAATGAAAGACGGAGCCGTTTACAACGAAGCAGCAATTCTGGAGTTCTGCCGAAAGCATCTCGCCAGCCACAAACGCCCCAAACTTATGGAAGTCTGCAAGAACGACCTGCCACGTAGCTTTCTTGGGAAAGTCATGCGGCGAAAACTCCGCACTGTCGGGGACACCCCGGCGGGCGAGCGCGTGGAACGAACGGATATGTTGAAGAACAACGAATCGCCCAATGAGTCTGTTAGCAGGCCTCAGCAGCTGGATTCTGGAGGATCAACTCTGGAACAACCAGATGCTCCGATGGGCGAGGGGTGATAGGAAACTGCATGTTGCATGTTTCGGAAGAAAAAGGAGAACAGTCATGACATTAAAACCACTAGCGGTTCTAAGCGGAATGAGGACTCCGTTTTGCAAAGCGCATACCGCCATGAACGATGCTTATGCGGTCGATATGGGCGTCGCAGCGGTTAGCGCGGCACTGGCAAACGCAAATGTCAGTGGCGATCAGGTAGATGAAGTTGTAATGGGCAACGTGTCATCGCCCGCAGACGCAGCAAATATAGCTCGAGTGATCGCGTTGTCAGCCGGGATTCCTCAGGACCGGATCGCTCATACGGTCAACCGTAACTGCGCATCTGGGATGGAATCGATTCTTAATGCCTGGCAGATTTTGAACGAAGGTCGTGCGAACATTATCGTGGCGGGGGGGACCGAATCGATGTCGAACATTCCGTTGCTGGTTCGTAAAGACGCCGCGAAACTGCTGGGGGAACTTACTAAAGCGAAAACGCTGTTTGCCAGAATAAAGATTCTGGCAAAGTTGCGACCAAAACACTTCAAGCCGGTGCCAGCCGTTATGCTGGGACTGACGGATCCGTTTTGCGGTTTGAACATGGGCCAGACCGCAGAAAAGCTGGCTCGCGAATTTAATATATCCCGCGAGGCTCAGGATAAGTTTGCTCTGGAAAGTCACAGCAAAGCGGCACGTGCTCGTGAACGCTGTTTTCTTTCGGGTGAAATTACTCCATTTGACATTTTGGCACAGCGGGTTTCGGCAACACGAGCTATTGGCGAGTTGCGAATACCGGGACAGGCCGCCGAAATCGGTCCTTATAGTAACGTAACTCGAAACAGCTGCATCATCGAAAAAGACAATGGACCTCGATCAAATCAGACGTTGGATGCATTGCAGAAACTACCGCCCATTTTTCAGAAAGATGGAACGGTTACTCCTGGCAACAGCTGTCCGCTCACGGACGGAGCGGCAGCTGTTGTTTTGACGAACACGGATGCCGTCGACCTGCATTCGGTAAAGCCGCTGGGATACGTGACCAGTTATGCCATTGCGGGCTGTGACCCATCACGCATGGGACTTGGCCCCGTTTACGCCACTGCAAAACTGCTGAAGCAAACGGGACTGAATTTACACAATTTCGATCTGTTTGAAATCAACGAAGCATTCGCGGCTCAAGTCCTGGCGTGTCTGGCAGCATTTGAATCAAACAGCTTCGCCGAAACAGAACTTGGTAGATCGAAGGCCGTCGGCACAATTCCACTGGACAAGCTGAATGTGCACGGCGGAGCCATCGCGTTAGGCCATCCTGTGGGCACCACTGGAACTCGCATGATCATCACACTATTGCGAGCACTCCGTGAAAAAGGGCTAAGACGAGGGCTTGCGACGCTATGCGTTGGAGGCGGACAGGGCGTCGCCATCGCTGTAGAAACTCATTTATAGACGATTGGGAATGGAGAATGCGGGAATAGAGGCTGCAAACTAATTGCACTTCACCGAACTCGGCGGATTCGTCGCTTCCAACATAAATCGGCGACCCACGCTATAGCCCGCCGAGGTCTCTCGGCCCGTTGGGAATTTGATATAGGAGAAACGAACGATGACTGGAAGCAGAAAACATTTTCGGATTGAAACTGATTCCAACGGCATCGCCACCGTGTGGATCGATGTCGCGGAACACAGCATGAATGTCTTTGATGATTCTGTCATCAAAGATCTGCAGAAGGTTGTCGGCGAACTGGAAGCCAGACATCCGCCGGCCGTTGTTTTTCGCAGCGCCAAGGCGACGGGCTTCTTTGCCGGAGCTGACGTTAAGAAAATTGCTTCGTTACAGACGACGGCAGAAGTAGAAGAAGTCCTTACGGCGGGGCAACAGTTGTTCGCCAGAATTGCGGGTCTTCCAATGCCAACCATCGCTGCCATTCATGGACCGTGTCTGGGCGGGGGCCTCGAATTCGCTCTGGCATGTTCTTACCGAATTGCCATGGACAGTTCGGCCACAAGGCTCGGCCTGCCGGAAGTTCAATTGGGCTTCATCCCCGGCTGGGGTGGGACTCAGAGACTGCCAAAACAGATCGGCATTGTGGATGCTCTGCCAATGATTCTGCAGGGCAAAAAGCTCTCCGCGGCTAGGGCGTTGAAAGTCGGTCTGGTCGACGCGGTCGCGGACGCAGCATCATGGGGCAAGTTTGTAACGTCCTTTGCCGCAAGTGTTGCCGGGGCTTCCGGTGCTACTCCCGTTCGCCTGGGTCCACATGGCAACTGGAAAAAGCGATTACTACGCACGGTTGCGGCGACGAGGTTCGGTCGCTGGCTGGTTCTGCGATCCGCAAAGAAACATATTGCTCGGGACGCGGGCAACTATCCGGCTCTGCCAGCGGCGTTGCGGTCAGTTAATGCGGGTTTTGATAAGCACGGTGATGGCTTTTCCGTTGAACGTGCTGAATTCACAAAACTGATCGCAACGCCGACGTGCAGAAATTTATTGAACCTGTTTCTCTGGCGTGAAACGGCGAGAAGCCTGGATTTGTCGGGAACACACCAAGGCGCAGAAGCTGCGGTTGAGCAGCCTGCAGCGGCGGTCGTTCGCACAATCGGCGTGATCGGGGCCGGTGCAATGGGAGCCGGCATCGGTCAGCTGGCAGCGTTGAAAGGCCTCAACGTCATACTAAAAGAACTTGATCCGGAACTCGCTGTTGCTGGAATGAATCGCGTCGCCAGCCTGCTTGACAACCTGCTGGAAAAAAAACAGCTTACATCAGGTGAACGTGAAGAAGTTCTGGGTCGAGTGTCCGCCACGAGCGACTTCACTGATATGTCCGAATGCGATCTGGTGATCGAAGCGGTTGTGGAAAATATGGCCGTCAAGAAAGCCGTCTTTGCTTCTCTGGATAGAGTGCTGAAGGCTCACGCAATCATCGTTTCCAACACTTCGGCCTTATCCGTAACGGAAATGGCAGCGGCCAGTAATAGGCCCGATCGCGTGGCTGGACTGCATTTCTTCAATCCCGTACATCGCATGGACCTTGTCGAAATTGTAAAGGCTGCGGGTTCCAGCAATGAAACGGTAACGACTCTGTTAAATCTAGTGAAGAAACTGGGCAAGACTCCCGTAGTGACCTCAGATTCGCCTGGGTTTCTCGTGAATCGCGTGCTGTTTCCTTACATCGATGAAGCCGTTCGAATGGTCATGGAAGGCCAATCACCCACTGAACTGGATCGCGAAGTAAAACGTTTTGGCATGCCGATGGGACCGATCGAACTGATCGATCATGTTGGAATTGACGTTGCATGGCATGTGGCGGAAACATTGAAAGACGTGTTGCCGGAATCGGACGAAGTGATTCGCCTGTTGGGGAGTATGGTCGCGCGAGGCTGGATCGGGCGGAAAAGTGGACGAGGTTTCTACGAATACGTCGACGACAAATGCGGCGTTGCTACGGACCTGTCGGGGCTGAACTTAAACTCTGCTGCCACCATAAATGGTTCGCCCAGCACGGTAGTCATTTCAGCCGCACGAGAAGCAACTGGTGATCACAGTGATGCACAGTATCCCGCTATCGGCGCGTTTCTCCCGGACGGTTTGACGGACATTCAACGTCGCCTGATCTATCCAATGATTAATGAAGTTGGCTTCTGCATGCAGAGCCACGTCGTCGCCGAATCGTGGATGGCAGATCTCGCGATGATCCTTGGCACAGGCTTCGCGCCGTTTCGGGGCGGCCCAATGGTGCTGGCAGATTCCATTGGTCTCGAAACTCTAAAAAACAATTTTCATGTTCTGGCCGCTCGACACGGCGAACGATTTAAACCATCCGCATGGCTCATTACACGTGGCCGGGACGCCGCGGCGGGCGAGGGCGTGGAGCTACGGGATATATTGAATACGGCGAAAGCTCCGCGAGCGGTTTGTTAGCGGGGTGGGTGATGAATTTTAATTTTAGCAAACAGGATGCAGGCCACTTGAATACCGGATAGGGCACGAACACTTTGGTTAAGGAGTAATATCATGAGTACTGACATTGAAAACAAAAGCGGAGCAAATGACCCTAAACGAACGGACGCCGTATCGTTTGCTGAAACGGCGTTAAGACTTGGCGGTAAGTCGGCCGATGAAGCTCGCCGCACTGGAGTTTTAGATACCGCGGACGATCAGGTGGAAACGATGTTCGCAGAACGGCATCGTACAACTGCCAGTCCTGTTCATCAGGCCGTATGGGAACGACACGTTCCTACCGAACTGTTCTATATGGACTCACCACCGATGGCGACCGAAGTCCGGCAGATGATGAACGAATGCCTGCACGTCGTTCGCAAACACAAACGCGATGGCACGCTGTATGACGAACGCGGCAAGTTGACTGACACCGTACTCTCAGAACTCGGCACGGCCGGTTACTGGGGAGCACTGGTTGACAAACGCTACGGCGGATGCGGACTTCCGTTCCAGTACTTCGCAGCTTTTTTGACTCGCATGGCAACCATTGAACCTACCGTCGCCGGCCTGGCATCCGTCCACGGTTGCATCGGAGCTGTCGACCCGGTGCGTACGTTCGGCACGGCGACACAGAAAGAACGTTACCTTCCGCTTCTGGCAAGTGGACGGCGACTGTCTGCGTTCGCGTTAACAGAACCCGGAGCTGGCAGCGACCTGACGGCCTTGAAAACGACCGCCCATCTGGATGGTGACAGCTATGTCGTGAACGGTGAAAAGCTGTTTATTACAAATGCCATTCCCGGACGTACCATCGGTCTGGTATGTCGCATTGATGACAAACCGGCCGTGCTGATTGTTGACCTGCCGGAAGAACAAGACGAATCGTTTTCTATGAATGAATACGGTTTGTATGCGTTACGTCGAGCTCACAACAATGGGCTGGTCTTCCGTGACTTCCGAGTTCCGGCTGAAAACCTGCTGACTCCGGATGTCGGCGACGGACTGACAATTGCCTATCATGGCCTGAATCTTGGTCGAGTTGCGTTGTGTGCAAACGCGGGTGGCACCATGCGTACGATGCTGGCCAGCATGTTGCCATGGGCCGGCTTTCGCCGAACATACGGACAGCCAATCGCGAATCGAGAACTAGTGCAGAGACGTATTGGGCATTTGGCCGGGCTGATCGTGGGTTGTGACGCGCTGGTTCAGTGGTGCGGCGGCCTGATTGATCAGGGATATCGCGGCGAAATGGAATGCATCATTGCTAAAATCTTTGGCAGCGAGGCTCAGAAAGAAGCGGCCATTGAACTCTTCATGAAAACGCATGGAGGCCGTTCATTCGTTCGTGGCCATCTGTTTGGCGACAATGTTCACGAGTTTCTGGCCCCCTGTATTTACGAGGGCGAAGGAGAAATGCTGGGCATGGCATTCTTCAAGTCACTCGTCAAACAGCACGGCAAGGAATACTTTGAATCGATCGGCCGGATTCTTTACGACGCCGGTATCAAACAGCCAAACCTGATGAACCCAGCTCAATTGTGGAAACTACGAGGCCCCATGACCGCCTATGCAAAGTGGTATGTCGGAAGGCGGCTGTTGGGCGTTAGTCGTGATTCTATGAACCGTCTTCCGCTTGAACTGAGGAAGCACGCCGAATTTGGCAGGGATGCTTTGAGCAATTCGTGCTTCGACATCAGCCACATGATGCGAACCTATCAGCTGAAATTGGCGGATCGTCAGTGCAGTATGGCTCAGGCATCACTTCGAGTTCAGGATGCCGTGACGATACTTGTTGTCAGCTTATACGGAGCAGAGTCCGACTGTGAAGTCACTCGGGCTGCGGCCGGAGTGTTGTGTACTCATCTGCGCCATCGCATGACGGGCACGCTGCCGACAGGCAAGGATTTCCGTCGAGTGACACAACTGGGGGCCACGATAGCCGAAGGTGGCTGGTCGGCGCTGCACGATGTTGATGCTGAGGAGGTGCTTATGAAGTACTGAAAATTCATAAGCAGACGAAATACGATGAATTGGAATCAACGCGTGTTTCCAATTTTTAAGTTTCATCCGCCCACTGCGAAATCGAACGGCGAAACGCGTTTTGGGCTTTGTCGCGATGGAATGGCAGAAAAATGTTCCTGTCGTCAGGATGCCCTGAGCCATACGAAACCCCGGCAGCAGCTGCCGGCTAAATGAAATTTCAATAAGTATGCGGGTTTTGGAAGCCTAGAGATGCTTTGGAGTGATCGAGCGTCTTTTCAAGTAGCGGATGGACGCTTGCCGGTTCATTTCAGATACACAGTTGAGGTTCAGTATGATAATTGCAACACGAACCCCCAATGCGGCTCTCGCCCTCGGTGGCGGGGGAGCTCGAGGCTTGGCTCACCTTGGAGTCATCGAAGTTCTGCAGCAGATGCCGATTGATATCGAACGATACGTAGGAGTCAGTATTGGCGGCTTGGCGGCCGCCATGTGCGCTGTTGATTCCGACATATTAAGTGTTCAGAAACGCGCTGTGGACTATCTAACATCCGAAGACTTTCAATCCAACCAAGCCGCATTATTTATGGCTGCGCCGAAGGCCGACGAGCCCGGTGTTTCCGGGCTGTTTGCATGGTATCACCAGATCCGAAAATACTTGGGAGCTCGCAAAAAACTGGTTGCACTGTTCAGCAAGCCGTCTTTGTTGGAAGCGAGTGTTATGCAGGACGTGGTGGATGCTTTACTTCCGGATGTGGATATTCGTGATGTGACCACGCCATTAAGCATTGTAGCGCTCGACCTGTATTCAGGAACGAAAGTGGTGTTAACGGAAGGCCCGTTAAAGGAAGCAGTCATGGCATCAGCCGCCATCCCTGGCGTGTTTCCACCGATTAAGTGGCGCGATATGCTGTTGTGCGACATTGGCATGATGGACGCCATTCCTGCCGATGTTGCGAAGTCCTACGGCAAAGAAATGACGGTGGCCGTCGACGTCGGCAGCAAAATTGAACCCATCACACAGTGCTCAACGGCTGCTGATATTTTTATGCGACTGTACGACGTGGGTGAACCTATTCTTCGTGATTACTCAAAGCAGATTGCTGACGTGCTGATTCGACCAGACGTGTCGATGACCGCATGGTACGACTTTTCTGATCCGGCAAAAATGATCGAACAGGGCCGACAGGGGATGTCATCCGCCGTGTGCCATCGGCACGTTAGCCCCGTTACCGTTGCGAGTTCGTATTTCCCGGTGTTGCCAATAATAATACCTGTCGAATAGCGACGGTCGAACTACGTTAACTGACAGGCAAGAACGTCGATGCCGACATGATGCGTCCAGCGTTCAAACGCGATGATGCCAGTACAATTCTGACTGACGGAAGCTGGTAAGCGTTCACGGGTCGGTGTGACGAATCATGCTGCGACGCATGGCGTTGGCGGGATTGGGCCTGAGTGATGGGGGGACGCCGCCGGCGAACCTGAATTGCATCGACTCAACCAGGTATTCAGAGGCATTGCGGTTCTGCAGGCGGCTGGTTTCTGAGACCGTCAGGATTCGTTCGAGGTAGCGACTGCCCGAATCGCTTTGAGTCCCGAAGCTCAACTTGCGATAGATCACCGCCGGCCGAAGGGCCCGCTCAGCTGTGTTGTTGGTCGGCTCGATCCCTGCGACTTGCAGAAAGGTCCACAGGTGGAATGGCACTGCCGCGAAATTTGTTTGGAATCTGCGCAGCGTGAGGGCTCGCGTTGACCGCAACAAGAATTTGTTGTGATGGGGCCGCGTTGAAGGAAATCGGAGTGTTGGCTGAACGTCCTGATCGCTAAACTTCTCGGCGGCTGGACCTTTCCTGAATCGAACTGCGTAGAAACAATTGACCAGGGAAGGTCCCTGTCTTTTACG